>DATLOH010000041.1:0-11455 GCA_035536375.1 Acidimicrobiales bacterium | reverse complement strand
GCGCGCCAGGGCGCGCGACTGGGTCGCAGGTTCGGAGTGTTTAGCGCGGCGCGAGGACGTGCACCGGGCCGCGGACGCCCTCGGTTGTCGTGAGCAGGCCGCCTCCAGGCGTGTACGTGATCGCCTCGCCCTGCGTGGTCTTCGGGAGCGCGATCCGCGCGGGCGCGGCCGCGAACGTGGCCGCGTAGCTGTCGGATACCCGCCACTCGAGGGCTTCGACGTAAGTGCGCAGCACGATCGTCGTGCCCGCATCGTTGATCGCCCCGCCGGTGATCTCCATCTCGCCGAGCGGGACGAGAGCCGCCGTCGTCCCCGGTGTCATGGCCAGCGGCATCGGAACGGTTGCGACGCGCACAAGGGTCGTCCCTTGCGCGACGTAGACGTTGCTCAGCCCGTGGACCTCCTTCGCGACGATCACAAGCTCACGGGTCACCGGGTGTACGAAGAACGCCTCGGCGTCATGCGGGATGTCCTCGTAGGACAGATGCCGCGTCGCGGCGATGGGGAGCGTTGCGTCCTGCCCCGGTACGACTACCGGCTCGGCGACCTCGTAGATGGTGAGCACCCGCCGCGTACGAAAGTTGTTGCCGATATCGGCGAAGTACAGGCTCGATCCGCTGCCTGAGCTCGCCGGTCCGCGGGCCATCTCCTCCCAGTCGATCGCGCCCGCGCCGGCAACGGTGTAGATAGCGAGCGTCTGACCGGCCGACCCAACTGCGAAGAAGCGCGCAGCGTCCCCGCTGTCGTTGTGCGTGAAGATGACGCCGGGTGTCAACGAAGCCGCGGCCACGCCGCTCGACTCGTTGATCCGGTCGTCGGCGAAGGTGAACGCGACGGTCGCCGGGGCGTACCCGGCGGCTCGGGCGGGATCGGCGAGCGATCCGGTCAACAGGACGGCAAGGGCTACAAGCCCGATTCCCCAGCGGCGCATTCGCTCAGCGTACCGAGCGAGGTACCACCGGTGCGATGCCGCCCGATGGTGCGAGCTCGTCAGGGTCGGTGAGCGGCGCGAGGAACCCGGGTCGGCGAAGTCGCCAGAACACCAGCACGGCGAACATGATCGCCGCAAAGATCGTCGTGGTGAGGGGCAGCCCGATGCGGTCGGCGATCGACCCCTGGATCAGCCCACCGATCGGGTAGACCGAGCCGAGGGCTACGAGGTACAGACTGAGAATGCGACCGCGGAATTCTGCCGGTGCCCACAGCTGTACGACGTTGTTCGCGCCCGACAAGATCCCGATGTACAGCATCCCGGCGAGTGCGAGCGCCGCCACCGCCATCGGCGTGGTGGGCGCGTACGCGTAGGCCGCGAGCGCGATCGGCGTCAGGGTGACGTTGGCGAGCAAGAGTCGCCGGCGTCCGACCCGCATGGCCAGCGGCGCGAGGAGGAGCGCGCCGAGAACCGCACCGGCGCCCTGCGCGGTCGTGAGATATCCGGTGATCGCCGCCGTGGCTTCCTGAACGCCGTCGGGGTCCGTCAGACGCCTCGCCTCACCGCCCGCAAGGTCGAACGCGCGCGCCGAGATCAGTGCGATGAACGGCGCGAGCAGGAACGCAACGCAGCCGATGAGCACGATCGCCGAACGGGCCCCGGGGTTCGCCCGGGCGGCCCGCACCCCAACGCGGATTCGCTCGAGCAACCCGGTGGTGTCTGTCGAGCGCACGTGCTCGATCCGGACCAACGCCATCGCAAGAATCACCGCGAAGAAGCTGACCGCGTTCACCGCGAACGCCCATTGGTAGCCCCACACCGCGATGACCGCGCCGGCCAGCGTCGGCCCGACGACGCGCCCGAGGTTGTACTGCGCGGAGCCGAGGCTCGCCGCAGCAAGGAGTTGCTCCCGCGGCACGAGATCGGGAGTCATCGCTTGGTAGAACGGCAGGCGGACCGCGCCCATGCACCCGGCAACGAAGACGACCGCCGTGACTGATGCAGGCGTCGCACGACCGCTCACGACGAGCCACACGAGCACGCTGGCCATGCCCGCCTCGCCAAGGTTTGCGACCATGATGAACCGGCGCCGATCGATGCGGTCGGCGAGGGCCCCGCCGATCGGGGCGAGCAGCCCGATGGGCAGGAAGGCGGCCGCTGCGGCCAGCCCTGCCCATCCCGCCCTCCCGGTGCGCGAGGTGACGAACGCGCCGACGGCCACGGTTTGCATCCAACTGCCGGCATTTGACACGAGCCCGGCCCACCACACGAGGGCGAAGTTGCGGTGCCGTAGCGGTTCCAGAGATGCGAGCGGCACGCCCCCACGCTAGGAGCCGGGGAAGGTCAGCCTTCCAAGGTGATCGCCTGCACCGGACAGGCGCGCGCCGACTCCTCGACACGCTCGTGAAGCTCCGCCGGCGGTTCTTCCTGGAGCACGTACAGGAACCCGTCGTCACGCACCTCGAACACCTCCGGCGTGATTTCCATACAGACGCCGTTGCTCTGACACAGGTCGTAGTCCACCTTTACGCGCACGAACCAACGCTACAGCCGACCCGTCTGGCCGGCCTCTGTGCGCCTACGCGCTACGGGCGTTCGCGGGCTGGAGCTTGTCGAACGGCTGCCACTGCTCGCTGCGCGACCAGCGGAGGCCGACGCCGCCCGACCACGTGCTGACGACCCAGACGCTCGTCACCGCTGCCGGCAGCAGTGGCGGGACGGTAGGAAGAGGCGGGTTGTCGCGCATCAGCAGGTGCGAGACGCCGAAGGGAGCGGTGCAGAACCCCGGCAGCAGTACGAACAGGTGGCGTGCGGCGGCACCGGACGCCTCGAGCTTCCTGCGTTCGCCTGCGCGATCTGCATGCGACGCGAACTCTCCGATCCACGGAGGGAGCGCGTTGCCGTCGTCAGCCACCATCCCGCCGACTCGATCCGACCTTTCATCGATGGTCGGATACACGCTCCCCGCGAAGTCCGTTCGGCTCTGGACGGCCCAGGCAACTCCCAGAGCGTCGATGACGCTGTGGAAACTCGTACGCGCAGGGCCGGTCGATCGCACTTCGCGGATGCCTTCGTGCTCGAGCCTGCGCAGCACGAACGGGAGATGGTGTTTGAGCGTTCGCGCACGAGCCGTCGGCCGCAAACCGACCGACCAGCCGCCGGCGATGCCCTCCACCACCCACCTCCGCCCACCGTTCAGCAGGTTCCACAACTCGATCGACTCGCTGTCGGCCGCAGACGTCACCTCGACCGCGCCGACCGTTCCACCCCGATAGAGGATGTTGAGGTCGTGCATCGCGATGCCAGAGTTGTCGTCGTGCTGCACGACTGGTACTGCGAGTGCGTGGCGGATCATCTGCCGCGCCCACTCCTCGTCTTGCCGTAGCGGCTTCATGTCTCCAGGATGGCGGTTCCGAGAAACAGGGTGGGGGATCTACCGCGCAGTCATGCCGCCGTCGACGACGAATTCCGAACCGGTGCAGTAGCTGGCCTCGTCGGAAAGAAGGAAGAGCACCACCTGGCCGACCTCGTCGGCGTCGGCGAGCCGGCCCATCGGGATGCTCGTCCGGAGCTGCTCCTCTGCGGCCGGCCCGAACTGGGAGATGACCTGGTACATCGGCGTGTCGATGATCCCGGGGTGGACGCTGTTGACCCGCACGCCGAGCGCCGCTAGTTCCATCGCTGCCACCTTCGTCATCCCGCGCACCGCGAACTTCGACGCCGTGTAGGCGACGGTGCCCTGAGCGCCGATGAGCCCGGCGACCGACGAGATGTTGACGATCGAGCCCGAGCCTTGACCGGCGAGGACTGGAGTGACGGCTTTCATGCCTAGGAAGACGCCGAGTTGGTTGATACGAATGACTCGCTCGTACTCCTCGGTCGACGTCATCACCATCGGCAGGATGACGAAGACGCCCGCGTTGTTGACAAGTCCGTCGAGACGGCCGAAGTCGTCGACCGCGGTTGCTACTGCGCTGGCCCAGTCGGATTCCTCGGTTACGTCGAGGTGTACGTAGCGCGCAGCTGCGCCGAGTTCCTCGGCGACCGCCTTGCCTTCGTCGTCGAGCACGTCGCCGAGCACGACGGACGCGCCCTCGGCCACGCAGAGCCGTGCCTCTTCAGCACCTTGACCGCGGGCGCCGCCACTGATCAGGATGACCTTGCCGGCGAGCCGCCCGTTCACTTGTGCGCTATGCCTTTTCGAGGTGACGGAAGTCGAGGTGACCGATCTCTTCGCCGTTCTCGAACAGGACGCGGTAGCGCAGCCAATTCAGCCCGTTGGCCAGGATGACCTTGCCTTTTGTGCCTACCGGGACGCCAGGCAAGGGCGCAGTCGAGCGGACCTTGTCGAGATACTTGAGCGTCAGACCGGTCAGATCCTCGGTCGCGTACTTGTGGGGCGAATACGTGCGCACGGCGGCGACTCTACGCCGGAGCTGGATCGCCCTACGCGCCGGCCTCGTCGAGCGCTTGCGTGAACGTGTTCCACCCGAGGGTCGCGCACTTGATGCGCACCGGGAACTTCACGACGCCCTGCAGCGCCTCCAGATCGCCGAGCTTGACCTCGGGTTCGGATTCGGGCTCAGCACCGCTCCCGTCGCCGTCGAGGCGCTGCTCGTGGATCGACATCAACCCCTTGAACGCCCGCACTATCGAACGCGCCTCGGTGACGGTCTTGCCTTTGACCGCCGCCGACATCATCGAAGCCGAGCTCTGGCTGATCGAACAGCCCTGGCCGTTGATGCGGATGTCTTCCACATTGCCGTCGCGAACCTTCAGGAACACGACGATCTCGTCACCGCAGAGCGGGTTGAACCCCTCGACGCGGGTGGCCGGAGGCACGTCGAGCTCGCCGCGGTTACGAGGGGTGCGGTAGTGGTCGAGGATGATCTCGCGATAGAGGTCTTCGAGTCCGGCCATGGCGATCCTTGGTTAGCAGAACAGCGCGTCGGCCTCGGCCAGCGCGTCGATGAGGGCGTCGACGTCGGCGGCGTCGTTGTACACGTAGAACGACGCACGCGCCGTTGCGCTCACGTTGAGGCAGCGCATCAGCGGCTTTGCGCAGTGATGACCGGCGCGCACGCACACGCCGTGCTGATCGAGCACCTGCGCGAGGTCGTGCGGGTGGACGTCCTTGTAGGCGATGGACAACACGCCGGCGCGCGCTGCGGGATCACGCGGGCCGTGCACAATCAAGCCGTCGCCGTAGCGCTCGCGCAGCTTCTCCATCGCGTAGGTGGTGAGCTCGAGCTCGTGGGCGCGCACCGCGTCCATCCCGAGCGCCTCGAGGTAGTCGACCGCCGCACCGAGGCCGATGGCCTCGGCAATCGGCGGTGTGCCCGCCTCGAACTTCCACGGCACGTCGTTCACTTCGAACCCGTCGAGGCGCACGTCGCGGATCATCTCGCCACCGCCGAGGAACGGCGGCATTGCCTCCAGCAGATCGCTCCGCGCCCACAACCCGCCGATCCCCGTCGGCCCGAGCATCTTGTGGCCGGTGAAGCCGAACGCATCACACCCGAGCGCCTTCACGTCAGTAGCGACGTGCGGCGCCGACTGCGCCCCGTCTACGAACACGACCGCATCGCGCGCATGCGCCGCAGCGCAGATCTCGGCGACGGGGTTGATCGTGCCCAGCACGTTCGATGTCGCGGTTACGCCTACGAATCGCACCCCGTCGAGCTTGGCGTCGAGGTCGGACAGATCGAGTCGGCCGTCGTCGTCGACGCGCAGGTAGCGAAGCTCTACTCCGAGCTGCGGCGCCAGCATCAGCCAAGGCACCAACATCGCGTGGTGCTCCATCTCGGTGAGGAGGACGGCGTCGCCGGCTCGGAGGTTGGCGCGCCCCCAGCTCTGCACGAACAGGTTCACGGCTTCGGTGACGTTCTTCGTGAAGACGATCTCGTCGGTGCGGCCGCCGAGGAAGCGCGCCACCTTGCGACGGGCGCCCTCGAATCGCGCAGTCGCCTCCTCCGCGATCGCGTAGACGCCGCGGTGGACGTTGGCGTGCGTCGTCTCGTAGTAGTCCTGCATCGCGTCGAGCACCGATGCCGGCTTCTGCGACGACGACGCCGAGTCGAGGTACACGAGCCGCCCGCCGCCCGGCCGCTCGCGGTCGAGGATGGCGAAGTCCTTGCGGATGACGGCTGCGTCGAGCGCCGAGGTCGCGCTCACTTCCACGCCTCGTAGCCCTCGCTCTCGAGCTTCAAAGCGAGTTCGGGCCCACCGCTTTCCACGATGCGGCCGCCGAGCAGCAGGTGGACGCGATCAGGCGCCAGCTCGTCGAGGATGCGCTGGTAGTGCGTGATGAGAACAACGCCGAGCTCGGGGCGCTCCTCGCGTACCTGACGAACGCCGCGCGCAACAACACGCAGCGCGTCGATGTCGAGCCCGGAGTCTGTCTCGTCGAGGATCGCGACCTCGGGCTCGAGGATCGCCATTTGCAAGATCTCGTTGCGCTTCTTCTCTCCGCCCGAGAAGCCCTCGTTGAGATACCGGTCACCAAAGCTCGGGTCCATGTCGAGCTTCTTCATCCAGTCCATGATCGACAGCCGCAGCTCGAGCACTGAAAGGTCGATGCCCTTGCGCGCTGACAGCGCCTGACGCAGGAACTGGATGATGGGAACGCCGGCGATCTCCTCCGGGTACTGGAAGGCGAGGAACATGCCCGCCTTCGCACGCACGTCTGTGGCCCAATCGGTGACGTCGTCGCCCTTGAGCAGGATCCGCCCGGCCGTGATCTCGTATTCGTGGTTGCCGAGCAGGGCGTTGGCGAGCGTTGACTTGCCCGAGCCGTTCGGGCCCATGATGGCGTGGATCTCGCCGGGCTGAACCTCGAGGTCGAGGCCGCGCAGGATGGGCGTTCCTTCGACGCTGACGTGCAGACCGTCGATGGTCAGGAGAGCGGGTGCCACGGCCCCATGCTATTACCACTACGGCCGTAGTGGAAATAGCATGGCCGTGGACTTCGGCTCTTCTCGGACAGTTCGCCTTGCCTATCGAGGAGAACTGTGCCGGGAACCGGAACGCTGGCCGCGAACGGCGCCGTAGCCTTCGTGCCGTGGCCGAGCCGTGGACATTTGCGGGCGCTCCGCCGTCGCTTGACACGGCCGCAGGGATCGTCTCGCTGATCGAGGGGTCCAGCTTCTGCATCTCGGCAGCTTCGGGCGACATCGATCCCCGTTACCCGCACGGCCTGTTTTTTCGCGACTCGCGTGTCCTGAGTCGGTTCCAGCTGCGCCTGAACGGCGTCGTACCGGAAACGCTCGCCACGACGGTGACCGAGCCGTTCGCAGCGGCGTTCGCCGCGCGAGGGACGCCGCGACCAGGCCACGCCGACGCCACGCTCATGGTGTTTCGTCGTCGCTGGATCGGCCGAGGTCTCCGCGAGGACATCGAGATCCGCAACCTCGGCGTCGAGCCTGTGTACTGCCAGGTCGAGCTCGCACTAGACGTCGACTTCGCCGACCTGTTCGAGGTCAAGGAGGGCCGAGTCGGCGACGCGGGCGGACACACCCGCACGGAGGTCGAGGGTGGGATCCTGTTTGAGCATCGGCGCGGCGAGAGCGATCGCGGCGTGCGGGTGCGGTTCACGACACCGGGTGCAGTGACGGCCGACGGTGCGCAATGGGAGGCGATCGTCCCGGGCCACGGCTCCTGGTCGGTCGGGGTCGGGGTCGCGGTTTCGCTCGAGGGACAGGAAGTTGAACCGCGCTTCGTTCCTGGCGAGCCTGTCGAGCGCGCCACTCCCGGTGAGCGCCTGGCTCGGTGGCGGGCGTCCGCGCCGACGGTCGAGTCCGACTATCGCCACCTCGGCGCGGTAGTCGCCTCGGGCGTCGAGGACCTCGGCGCGCTGCGCATGTTCGACCCTGAGTTCCCCGAACGCACAGTGGTCGCCGCCGGCGCGCCGTGGTTCATGACTCTCTTCGGACGCGACTCGCTCATCACCGCGTGGATGGCATTGCTCGCCGATCCCGATCTTGCGCTCGGCGTGCTGCACACGCTGGCGCGGTTCCAGGGCAAGGACGTTGATGCGCGCACCGAGGAAGAGCCCGGGCGGATCCTGCACGAGATGCGCTTCGGTGAGGCGGCGACGCTGTCCCTCGGCGGCGGCAGCGTCTACTACGGCACCGCCGACGCGACGCCGCTGTTCGTCGTGCTGCTCGGCGAGTTGCGACGGTGGGGTTTGGCGGCCGAGGCGGTTGACGCGCTCATCCCTCATGCAGAGGCGGCGATGGCGTGGATCGAGCACTTCGGCGATCGCGACGGTGACGGATACGTCGAATACCAGCGCACGAACGACCGCGGGCTGGCGAACCAGGGGTGGAAGGACTCGTGGGACGGCATCCAGTTCGCCGACGGCACGCTGCCGCGGGGACCGATTGCGCTCGCCGAGGTGCAGGGCTACACGTACTCGGCATCGCTGGCGTGGTCGTACTTCCTGGCTGAGCGCGGGCTCGACGACGAGGCGGCGCGGTGGCGGGCGCGCGCGGCGGATTTAAAACGGCGGTTCGACGAGGACTTCTGGCTCGACGAGCAGCAGTGCTTCGCGGTGGCGCTCGACGGCGACAAGCGACCGGTCGACTCCGTCGCGTCTAATCAGGGTCACTGCCTCTGGACGGGGATCGTCGCCCCCGAGAAGGCGGCTGCGGTGGCGCGGGCGCTGTTGTCGCGCGAGATGTTCTCCGGTTGGGGGATCCGCACGCTGTCGTCGGCCAACGCGGGCTACAACCCGATCGGGTATCACACGGGCACGGTGTGGCCCCACGACAACGCGATCATCGTCGCCGGCCTCACGCGCTACGGCTTCACGGCCGAAGCGCACAGTGTCATTGCCGCGGTGCTCGACGCCGCCATCGCCAAAGGCAACCGACTCCCCGAGCTGTTCTCAGGCCTCGACCGCGCCGATTTCGCGTCGGTCGTCCCGTACCCGACGTCGTGCTCGCCGCAGGCGTGGGCCGCAGCGAGCCCGCTTGCGTTCGTGCGCTCGCTCTTGCGCCTCGACCCGTGGGTCCCGCACGGCAAGGTCTGGCTCGCTCCCGCTCTGTTGCCGGGCATGGAGCAACTCAAGGTTTCGAACATCCCACTAGCCGGCGGTCGCGTGACCATCTCAATCGACGACGGCAACGTCAAGGTCAACGGCCTCCCCGCCGGCATCGAACTCGTTACCGAACCCCGCAACCCGCTCACCCAACAGCAGTAAGGGGCTTTTCCGCGCTAGCCCGATACGCTCAGGAGCCCCCCGTAGCCGTCCAAGTGTGGACGAGGTCGTCGATCTGCGGGCCGAGGGACGGCTTGGCGCCGCCTTCGTGGGGTGTGCCGATGTAAAGGAAGCCGA
This sequence comes from Acidimicrobiales bacterium, assembly GCA_035536375.1. Classification (GTDB taxonomy): domain Bacteria; phylum Actinomycetota; class Acidimicrobiia; order Acidimicrobiales; family JACCXE01; genus DATLOH01. The sequence goes on along the minus strand of DATLOH010000041.1, from coordinate 2,186 downwards.
CGACGGCGTCGGTCGTCGCAAGCCCCAGCGCGGCCATGACGTTCGCGTCGTACGCGGGGTCGCCGGTACGCCACATCGACCCGTAGCCCAGCGCAGTCGCGGCGAGGAGCGCGTTCTGCGCAGCGGCGGCCGCGGACGCGAATTGTTCGATGAAGGGAACGGCGTCGCCGCGGTGCACCGCGCACACGACGACGACAACCGGCGCCCGCCCGAGCTTCGTGCGCTCCTTGGTTTCCTTCGCCGGGTGCGGTTCTTCGCCCTTGGCCGCGCACCGAGCGAGATACGCATCGGCGAGCACCGCGCCGAAGGCGTCTTTCCCGTCGCCCTCGAGCACGACAAAGCGCCACGGGCGCAGTTCGAGGTGGTCGGGCGCGGCGGCCGCAGCGCGCAGGATGGTCGTCAACTCTTCGGGCGACGGCGCCGGCGTCGTCAGCCGGCCGATCGAGCGCCGCGCGAAGAGCGCCTCGAGCGCGTCCATCAGCGCCGCCCGAGTCCCGTAGGCCCGAACCTGCGACCGAATAGCGCGGGTGCGCGCGTAATTCGGTCGCAGGTTCGGGACGGGGCGGTTTGGTGGGTCCCGCTCACCAGCCGCGCTCGTGCCACTCGCCGAGGTGCGGTCGCTCGGTGCCGATCGTCGTCGCGGCGCCGTGGCCGGGGAGGACGACGGTGTCGTCGGGCAGCGTGAACAGCCGCTCTTCTAGCGAGCGCATGATCGTCGGAAAGTCTCCGCCCTCGAAAGTGGTGTTGCCCGGCCCGCCGGGGAACAGCGTGTCGCCCGAGAACAGCAGCGGTGTGCCCTCGACCGTCCAGCAAATCGAGCCCGGAGTGTGGCCCGGCGTCGCCAACGTGTGCAGCCGGAGGCGGCCGACCTCGAGCACGTCCTCGTCCTCGATCAAGTCGTCGTAGCTCGGCAGCATTCCGGCATCGGCACGGTTCACGCCGACTCGGTAGCCCGCGTCGCGAACCGCGGGCACGGCCTGGATGTGGTCCCAGTGCCCGTGGGTCTCGGCGACGCGACGCACGCCCAGGCGCTCGCACAACTCCAGCAGCTTCTCGTGCTCGTTGGCCGCGTCGATGAGGAGCGCGTCGCCGGTCTCGCGGCACCGAACCACGTACACGTTGTTGTCGACCGGACCCACGACAAGCGAGTGGACCTCCACCGCGCTGTCGGCGAAACAGACGATCGCGCTCACGCCCCGGACCGTACCGGACCCGGTCGGGTGCACTGCGTGACTTGCAAAACGGACATACCGCTCGGTCCGTGTTGCGCAATGCACCAGTCCGCCGCTCGCGCCGTGCGGGACGACCGCCGCCGCGACACTTGACCGGGCGGTCTAGTAAACAGAAGCGGTCCGTTTCGCCGTTGTCGCCGGGAGAATGCCGTGAACTTCGCCTTTACCGAAGAGCAGGACGAGCTGCGGAGCTCTGTGCGGCGCTTCCTCGAGGACAAGTCGCCCTCGACCGAAGTGCGGCGGCTCATGGAGACCACCGAGGGCTACGACCCGGCGGTGTGGGATCAGATGGCCAACCAACTCGGGCTCCAGGGCCTCGCCATCCCCGAAGAGTTCGGCGGCTCGGGCTACACGTTCATCGAGCTCGGCATCGTGCTCGAGGAAATGGGCCGGTCGCTGTTGTGCGCACCGTTCTTCAGCTCGGCGGTGCTCGCCACCGCTGCGTTGCTGACCTCGGGCGACGACAACGCGAAGAAGGAGTACCTCCCGGGCATCGCCAGCGGTGAGACGATCGCCACCGTCGCATTCACCGAGGACAACGGTCGCTGGGACGCCGAGGGCATCACGCTCCAGGCGACGCAGAACGGCGACGGGTACTCGCTCACCGGCACGAAGATGTTTGTGCTCGATGGCCACACCGCGACCCTGCTGATCGTCGCCGCCCGCACCGACGCCGGCGTGAGCTTGTTCGCGGTCGACGCCACGGCATCGGGCGTCACCCGCGAAGCGCTCAACACGATGGACCAGACGCGCAAGCAGGCCCGGATCACGTTCGAAAGCGCGCCAGCGCGGCTCATCGGCTCCGACGGGGCTGGTTGGGACACGCTCGGCAAGACGCTCGACCTGGCCGCGGTGGCACTGGCCAACGAGCAGGTCGGGGGTGCGCAGAAGGTGCTCGAGATGAGCGTCGACTACGCGAAGGTGCGCGTGCAATTCGGTCGGCCCATCGGCAGC
>DATLOH010000040.1:0-6349 GCA_035536375.1 Acidimicrobiales bacterium | reverse complement strand
GTCACGAGATCGCCGAACCACATGTGCGCGATCTCGTGGGCGACGACGTCGGCGATGCGCATGAGCTCGGTCGTCGAGGCGTTCGCAGGATCGACGAGGAGTGCGGTCTCGCGGAACGTGACGCATCCGAGGTTCTCCATCGCGCCGAACGCGAAATCAGGCAGTGCGACAAGGTCGAGCTTGCCCGCCGGATAGGCGATCCCGAAGAAATCGGTGAAGAAGGCAAGTGCGTGCTCGCCGGCTTCCAGTGCGAAGGCGGCGAGGTGTTCCTTGCCGGGTACGCACGCGACTCGAAGCGGCGTGCCGCCGGCATCGACGTCCTCGGTCACGACGAGCGGGCCGACCACGAACGCCACGAGGTACGTCGACATGGTCATGGTCTCGGCGAAACGAACGCGCCGGTACCCGTCGTCGATCGCGTCGTCGGCGACGACGTGTCCGTTCGAGAGTGCGGTCAAGCCTTCCTTGACCTCCAACGTGACGCTGAACGCGGCCTTGAAGTCGGGCTCATCCCAACAGGGGAAGGCACGTCGGGCGTCGGTCGACTCGAATTGCGTCGTTGCGATCACGCGCTCGATGCCGTTCTCGTCGACAAACGTCGAGCGGTAGAACCCGTGCAGCTTGTCGTTGAGCGTGCCGGTGAAGGAGGCGTCGAAGATCCACGGCCCGGGCTCGAGCACGGCCTCGACTGTGACGGTGACCTGCTGCTCGGCGTCGTCGTAGGTGACCTTGCCCTCGTGCTGCGCCCCGTCCGCCGACACGAGCGTTGCCTTCGTGATCTCGAGTTCGATGGCGTTGAGGGTGATCTCGCGCGTGGGCTCGAGCAACTCGATGTGGACCTGCTCGCGGCCCGCAAAGGTGTAGGCGTCGAGGTCCGGGCGCAGCGTGAGCTCATAGCGCGACGGGACTGCGGTACGGGGGAGTCGATAAGCGGGGCGGTCGGGCACGACCGAGGAGTATTGCCGCTCGTTGCCAGGCTTTAGGCTTCGCCCGGTGACTCGGCGCTACCTCGGATCTGTTGTGGGCGCAATTCTCGGCGCGGTGGTCGGTGCGACGATCGGCGGGCTTGTGGGACGCGGCATCGCTTTCTTCGGGGACGAGACCGTCGAGGTCGCAGTCCCGATGGCGTTCTGCGCGCTCCTCGGCTACGCAATCGGTGGCGGATCCGGATGCAAGGGCGCGCTCGATCGTGCTGGCGCTCCGCGCGCGACCGCGGGCGCGACAGTCGCAGGGATCCTGCTGCTCCTGAGCGTGATCGGGGCCGCTGCGCTCGGCTCCGACACGATCGCGGTCTTCTTGACGGTGATGGCGGTCGGGCTGGTCGTCGCCGGCCTTCTCGCGGCCACGATTGCGGGTGCACCAGCGTCAGGTGCGGGGGGCGACGCGGCGTCAGGCGGGGTGCCGAAACTGCAGGTGACCCGGCAGACAATCGGGCCGGGCGCCTCGTCCGAGCCCGGCATCGAGCCCGAGCCCGAACCAGGGACGAGGGCGGCGGAGCCCGCCGGAACACCCGGGCGGCCGCGGCGCGAGCGCCCGCTGCGCGCTGCGCCGGATCCATCACCGCCCACACGTGCGCCGGAGCCGTCGCCGGCGGCACGACCGAAGCGGACGCGACCGCTGCGCGCCGGCGACGCAAAGGACAACGAATGACCGCGCCGTCGATTGACGTCGTGTGCGTCGGCAATGCCATCGTCGATGTCCTCGCATACGCGGACGATTCGTTCCTTGCCGAGCAGGGCCTGCCGAAGGGCACGATGCGACTCGTCGATGCGGAAGAGGCCGCCGCGCTCTACCGCGCCTTGCCTCCGGGCATCGAGGCGTCCGGCGGATCAGCGGCGAACACCGCCGCCGGCGTGGCGAGTCTGGGCGGACGCGCCGCGTTCATCGGCCGGGTCGGGACCGACCAGCTCGGCGCCGTCTTCACGCACGACATCCGCAACGCAGGCGTTGCGTTCGACACGCCGCCGGCGTCGGGTCCGCCGACCGCACAGTGCCTCGTCGTCGTCACGCCAGACGCACAACGCACGCTCAGCACGTTCCTCGGTGCATCGCAGCAGCTAGGCCCTGCGGACATCGATGTCGCACTGATCGACAGCGCGGCGGTGACTTATCTCGAGGGCTATCTCTGGGATCCACCGCAGGCGAAGGAAGCGTTCCGCGCCGCGATGCACACCGCCCGCGCCGGTGGGCGCCGCGTCGCGTTCAGCCTGAGCGATGCGTTCTGCGTCGACCGATTCCGCGACGAGTTCCTCGACCTTCTCTCCGGTCCGGTCGACGTGCTCTTCGCCAACGACGCAGAGGCGCGTTCGCTTTTCGAGGTCGACTCTCTACCGGTGGCGCTGCGCGAGTTGCAGGGCATGTGCGAGATCGCCGTCGTGACGCGCGGCGCCGACGGCTCCACTGTGCTGGTCGGCGGTGAGCAGATCGACGTGCCCGCCGCCCCCGTGGAGAAGGTGGTCGACACCACTGGCGCTGGTGACCTCTACGCCGCCGGGTTCCTGTACGGGCTCACCCACGGATCCGACCCGAAGGCGTGCGCAGAGCTCGGCGCCCGCAGTGCCGCCGCCATTCTTGGCCACCTCGGTCCGCGCCCACACACGTCGCTCGCCGAACTCCTCTAGGACTATCCGGGTTAGGGCTTTACCTGGGAGCGGCCCCGCTCGATCACGCTTTGGCGGCGCCGTTCCACCTCCGCAGGGTCGAATTTACCGCTCCCTGCGTTCCACGAGCGGGCGAGGTCCGCCTCGACGCGTAGGCCGGCGTCGGTCGTCGTCGCCGCCACCGCGCGGTAGCCGCCCAGCACCGCCTGCACAGCGGCGCGGTCGTTGGCGACGATGTCGGCGGCGATCTCCAGCACCGTCATCATCAAGCGCTCGTGCGGAACGACCCGATTCACGAGCCCTATGCGACAAGCCTCGTCGGCATCGACGAAGTTGCCGGTCAAGCTGATCTCCTTTGCGTATCGGACACCGACGGCCTGAGGCAAAAGCACCGACAGTCCCCATGCGGGCACCAAGCCGACGCGTGCGTGCGTGTCGCCGAATCGAGCGCGTTCAGACGCCACGAGGAAGTCACACTGCAGCGCGAGCTCGAAGCCGCCGGTAACAGCGGCGCCGTTCACGGCCCCGATGACCGGCTTGCTGATCGACGGCCACGGAACTGCCAGCCCGCGTTCACTCGGCGTCGCTCCACCACGCAGGTTGTCCCCCGTCGATCCGAGCTCGCGAAGATCCAGCCCCGCGCAGAACGCCGGGTCAGCGCCGGTCAGGACGATGACGCGGACACTGTCGTCCTCATCTGCGCGTGTCATGGCGAGCGGCAGGGCCCGCAGCAGATCAGAGTTGAGCGCGTTGCGCGATTCCGGACGGTTGAGCGTCAGAACGGCGACGCCCTCGCGTACCTCTGCGAGCAGCACGTCGGTCACGCGTCACCGCCGTGCTTCGTGGTCACCGGCGCCGAACTCATGAAGGCCAACGCGACGGTGGACCCGGCGGACCGGTCGAGTGTCGCGATTCTGCGTCCGGGCTGGACGGCGTCCTTGGGCCGGTGCAGGCGCTCGCCGAAATGCGCGACTGTTGCATCGAGATCGCCGCTCGTGAGTGCTAGCCCGAACACGCGGATTTTGCCCTCACCCGTTGCGGTCTGTCCCCCGATGAGCTCGAGAATCGCGTCGCCGGCGCGAAAGAACACCTGTCGCATCGGCGAACCGTACGTGTCGGTCAGCCGCTCGCGTCTCGGCTCGAAGCCGACCTCGGCGAGCGCCTCGACTGTGCGATCGACATCGGGGCTCAGAACGACGATGTGATCGATGCCGACCACGCCGTTGTCGTGGGGGAGTGTCGTGGCCTCGCCGGGCCCGTCGACCCACTCGGTAGGCAACCCTTCGATCGCCGCAGGTGTGGCCGCGCCGCCCGCGAACGACCAGCGGCGGATGCCCTTTCCGACATCGGGGTCGAGGACGATGTCGACCGTGCCAATGCGGCACCGTCCACTCTGCACCGTGAACCCGAGCGACGACCACAACTCCGGCGGGTCACCTGCGGTCACTTCGACGAGTTCGGGCACGCGTCGACAGTACGTAAATCTGCGGGCATCGCGCGTCGTGACGGGCTATCCAGGGGGACATGGCCAGCAACTGGAAAGTCGAACAGATCGACCTGAAGACCGCCGACGACGAAGCCCTCCGCGCTCTCTACGAGCTTTCGTCCGCCGTGCGAGCCGAATCCATGCCCGAAGACGACGTCCCGCCGTTCGAGGAGTACGCCGGGACATGGCGCGCGCATCACCCGCGGCGCCCGGAGACGTCTTTCGTCGTCCGCAGCGACGACGGTCGCGCCCTCGGGTTCGCCCAAGTCGGTTGGGAGGAGTACGACGACAATCCCGAAATCAGCTTCATCGACATCAAGGTCTCGGCGGATGCGCGCCGTCAGCGCATCGGCGTTTCTCTCGCTCACGCGTGTCTCGAGGTGGCGGAAGCGGCCGGTCGCCCGAAGCTCTTCTTCGACGCTCACAAGAACATCCCTGCCGGCAGCGCGTTCCTCGAAGGCCTCGGTGCCGAGCACAAGTTCACCGGGCGGTACAGCCTTTTGCGCTTTGGCGACGTCGACGTTGCGCAGCTCGAGGGCTGGGTCACACGCGCTGCAGAGCGGGCGTCGGACTACGAGCTCGACGGGTGGGTTGGTCCCTGCCCCGACGATCGCGCTGAGGCGTTCGTAGCTGAACAGGCGGTTATGAACACCGCCCCGTTGGAGAACCTCGACATCGAGGACGAGGTGTTCACCGTGGAGCGGCTGCGCGACCGCGAGCAGATATGGACCGAACGCGGCGTCGACTGGCAGACGCTTGTCGCAGTGCACAAATCGACCGGCGAGATGGTCGCCCACACCGACGTCATGTTGCCGCGCAACTGGCCGCAGCGCGCCTACCAGAACGACACCGGCGTCAACCCGGCCCACCGCGAGAAGGGCCTGGGTCGCTGGCTCAAGGCGCAGATGCTGCTCGACATCATGCGCGAGCGGCCGTCTGTCACTTCGATCGTCACCTTCAACGCAGGATCGAACGACGCGATGCTCGGCATCAACTACGCAATGGGCTTCCGCACCGTTGGCGAATTTCCGGCTTACCAAGTGCCTCTCGAGGTCGCCCGTCCGAAGCTCGACGGGTTACTCGACCTGTAGACGCCGCCTCAAGCGCACGAAAAACGGTTGGCAGAAGTGCACGTCGACGTCTACAACGAGCAGATGGCTGCACCCGCCGATCTCATCGTCGAGTCGTTCGACCCGCACACCGCTCCCGAGAACATCCTTCGCGCGCGGTACGCGTTCGCCTCCGTCATGGAGAACGAGCTCGACCCCGGCACGCCGTTCTCGCCTTACGACGTTTGGCTCGCCGAGCAGCGGCGGACGCCGAGTTGGGCGGTCAACCACCGATGGATCGGTTGGGCGCCGGACCGGAGCGAGGTCGTGGCCAGCGCGTACCTGGGTCTGCAATACACGGAGACCAATCGCCACCTCGCGTGGTTCGACATCTCGGTCAACGCTGCGTGGCGGCGACAGGGGATCGGCCGGCATCTGCTCCGTGAGATCGTCGCCATTGGTAAGGCCGACGGTCGCTCGATTCTGGGCGCGGGGACCATCCAGGGCCACGCCGCGGAGTCGTTCCTCAAGAGCATGGGCTGTGAACAGAAAACGGTCGAGCGCCGCAGTCGGTTGATCGTCGACGACGTCGACGGCGCGCTGTTGGACGAGTGGATCGCCGACGCCAAGACCCGTGCCGCCGACTACTCGTTGATAGTCATCGACGGAGTCATGCCCGACGAGCTGCTGGAACCGTTCGTCGATCTCGAGCACACCATGAACGACGCGCCACGGGACGACCTCGACATGGAGGACTGGGTCATCACGCCCGAGCGCTACCGCGAGCGCGAGAAGCTCGATCTCGACGCGGGGAACAAGAAGTGGACGATGATCGTCCGCCACGACCCGACCGGCGAGCTCGCTGGTTTCACGGCGATTGGCTGGCATCCCTCAACCGAAGCGGTCGCTTGGCAGTTCGGTACCGCCGTACGTCGTGAGCACCGAGGCGCCGGCCTCGGCCGGTGGATGAAGGCGGCGATGATCGTGAAAGTCCGCGAGGAACTGCCGACGATCGAGTTCATCGACACGTGGAACGCCGGCACGAACAAGTGGATGCTCGACATCAACATCAAGCTCGGCTACTCCCCCTACCTCCACTACACCGACTGGCAAGCGCCCACCGAGGTGCTCGAAGCAGCGGTTTAAACCAGCGACGTGGCGGTGCTCAGTCCCGAAATCTGCGACGTGGCGGTGCTCAGTTACCGAAAAAGCGG
>DATLOH010000039.1:0-19086 GCA_035536375.1 Acidimicrobiales bacterium | reverse complement strand
CCGTTCCTGCACCGGCGCGAGGAGGACATCACCTGCTTCGGCGAGACCGCCGCCGAGCACGATCAGCGCCGGGTCGAAGATGTTCACGAGATTTGCGAGCCCGACGGCGACCCATCCGGCGAACTCCTCCACTACTGCAAGCGCTGCTTCATCGCCGTTGCGCGCAGCGGAGACGACGTGCTCGCCCCGGACCGACGTCGGGTCCCCTCCCGCTGCAGCCAAAAGCACGGGCGCCCGGCCGGCTTCCGCCGCTACGCCACCGAACCGACCGAGCGCGCTGCCGGACGCATAGCGCTCCCAACACCCCCGCTGCCCGCACGCGCACGGAGGCCCGAGCGGATCGATGAGCACGTGGCCGATCTCGCCCGCCATGCCGTGGGCACCCTCGTAGAGGCGCCCGCCGAGGATGAGTCCGCCGCCGATCCCAGTGCCGAGCGTCACGACCAGGGCGTCGTCCACGCCGACGGCGGCACCACGTGCATGCTCACCCCATGCCGCCAGGGTCGCGTCGTTACTGAGCACGACGGGCGCACCGAGCCGTGCTTCGAGCAGGTTGGCCGCGGGAAGCTCGACGATCCCAGGAAGGTTTGCGGCAAACCGCAGCACGCCGTGCTGCACAAGGCCGGGCAGCCCAACCGCCAGCCCGCCGACAGGACCGACGGCTTCGGCGAGCGTGGCGATCGCCTCGATGAGCGCCGGTCCCTCACGCGGCGAGCGCGCTCGTTGTTCGGCCATGATCTCGCCTTCGGCGTCGATCGCGATCGCCAGCAGCTTGGTGCCACCGACGTCGATGCCGACGGCGCGGCCGTTCCGCAACGCCTGAGTCAATCGACCCTGATCCGCTGAATGCGCGGCGCGGAGCCCGAACCGTCATCGGTATCGGGAGGCTCGGCCGCGCGGCCGGGCGCAAAAGTCGTGAGCACGGTTTCCACCATCGCTTGAAGCGGCACCGGATCGCGGGCCAGATCCTCGGCGACGTCGAGCGCGTTGCGCGCGGCCGCGATCAACTCGAGCGCGGCGCGTTGGAGGTGCTCGACCGCGGCGGCGACGCGCGGGTCGACATCGCTCACCGTGCGCTCACACGCGCCAGCGGCGGTCCGAAGCGAATGAGGAGTTCGTCATCCTCGAGCCAAGCCCGCCCAACCGGCCGGCGATTCAGCGAGTCGGGCAGCACCACCGCTCGCCGGTATGCGCCGACGCGAACGAGCAGCTCCCCATCGCCGCGGCCAACTTCGAGATCGTCCTTGTCGGCAAACGGCAGCCGCAGCCGCAGGACGGCGTCGTCGCCATCGCGCTCGACGTCGAGCGGGCGTCCGGAATGGAACACGCCGTCCGGGGCGCGCTCGCCGTAGAGGGTGGCCGCGAACCGGCGCAGATGGTCGACTCCTATGAGCTCCTCGCCGGCCAGCTCGGCGCGCAGCACCGGCAACGGCGAAAACCCCCGCTCGATCGCTTCCAGATGCTCGGCGTGTGTGGCCTTCCACGACGCGAACCAGGGATCGGTGATGGCGTCGGGCAGAAGGCGGTTCGCGATGACGGCATCGACGTGATACCCGAAGAGGCTCAGGTACGTCGCCGTCCGGCGCGCCTCGGCTATGACCATCCGCTCGGGGTTCACGACCAGTCGCACGGTCGAGCGGGTCCCGTCGGTCAGCAGCGCGCGGACACCGTCCAGTCGCTCGTGGAACCGCTGTGAAGCAGCGAAGACGTCGTCTCCCGCAAGCGGAAGACTCGTCAGGCGCCCGAGGATCGGACGAACCGCCTTCGCAATTCGGCGCTCGACAGGAAAGACGCGTTGCATGTACCAGGAGAGGATCTCGGGGAGAGAGAGGAGGCGGATCGTCTCCGCAGTCGGACCGCAGTCGACGACGATCACGTCGTAGTTACCCGAGCCGGCCGCGTCCTTGATGTCGGCCAGCGAGAACACCTCGTCGAGTCCCGGGATCACCGACAGTTCCTCGGCCTCGATCCCGTCGACGCCCGCCCAGTTGAGGACCTCGGTGACGTAGCGCTGGATGTCGCCCCATGCCTCCTCGAGTCGTTCGGTGGCGTCGAGCTGCATCGCGTGCAGGTTGCGACTGATCTCCCGCGGGGTGGAACCGAGTTGCTCCCCGACGGCGTCGGCCAATGAGTGGGCCGGGTCGGTCGACATCACGAGCGTGCGCCGTCCTGCGTCGGCACACGCGAGCGCAGTCGATGCCGCGACCGTGGTCTTGCCGACGCCACCCTTGCCGGTGAAGAGCAGGATGCGGCTCACTCAGGGCGTCGCTGACGTCGCTTCGGCACGAGCGCGCAGATGTCGCAGCGCAGTACCGACGATGCGCGCCGCGGTGCGCTGCTTGATGAAGCCGGGAACGGGCATCTTGAGGTCGACCTCGAGGTGGTACGTCACCGTCGTACCACCGTCGCAGGGCTCGAATTCATACGTCCCGTCGATGCGCGAGGTGATGTCAGCGGACGTCTGCACCCAAGACAGGCGCGCGGGTGCCTCTGCGTAGCTGTACTCGAGCGTGTAGTTGATGGACCGGCCGAAGGCTGCGGCGCGGAAGCGCACATGCGTCGCCCGCCCCTCGGCGTCGCGCTGCTCGACCTCGACCTCCTTGAGGTCGGGCGCCCACACCGGATACGCGTCGAAATCGGTGACGATCTCGTAGACGCGCTCGGGCGGCGCAGCTGTTGTCATCCGCTCTGTGACCTGATCACTCACGCTCGCGCTTGCTCCAGTCGTCGCTGCCAGTTCCGGGAACCAACGTGGTGCTGCGGCGCACCACGTTCCAGTGATAGCCGAGAAGGATGCCGTACCCCACACCGATAGGCGACGTGAGGATGGCGACGCCAAGCCATCGGAGCCACGCCGCACGGTCCGGACCGCCACCGGCGAACTCCTCCGGTGAGCGGTTGTAACAGTCGAGCAGGGCAACGACACCGGGAAACACCATCCCCCCGATGAGGATGGCCACGCTCATGCGGGCGAGCGTAGAACCTCAATTCCGTGGGCCGAACTGACCGTGCTTTGCCGCCCACAACCCACAAGCCGCCAGACCGCCGACCGGCGCGAGGACGCCGAAGGCGGCGGTTGAGTACGGCCGGGCTATCGCGGTCGCGACCCCGACGAAGGACTGCGCAGCGAAACACCCGATGAGGATTCGGCGCACCGTTGCCGGTGCGACGCCCGCGAGGAAGAAGAGCCCTCCGATACCGATCGAATCGGTGCGACTTCGACCGGCGGCGACGACAACCGCCGCGAGCATCCCGACCGCGCCACCTACGAAGAGGACCAGCGCAACGGCAACGGCAACGGGTCGGGCCGGTTCCACCGCAACTCCGAGCACCGCGGTGACCACGAAGACCGTCGTCGCCGCGACTGTGGTGCGCACGATGCGCTCCGATGTCACGACAGTGCCGTTTCGAGACGAGCGGCGAGCACGTCGTAGCCGAACTGTGCGACCGTCCGCTCGCGTCCGGCCGCTCCGAACGCCTGCGCCCGGGCGCGGTTGCTGAGAAGCAGGTCGAGCGCGGTCGCGACACCCGCGACATCCGTCGGCGGGTCGATCACCAGACCGGTCTCGCCGTGGAGAACCGCTTCACGAGTACCGCCCGATGCTCCGGCGATCGCGCTGACGCCGCACGCGGCCGCTTCCAGGAAGATGATCCCGAATCCCTCCTGCTCGAGACCGAACCAACGGTTGCGGCACACGTGCGAGAAAACGTCGGACGCGCCGTACAGGCCGGGCTTGTCGAGTTCGGGGATGCGGCCAAGGAACCGCACTGGTGAGTCGAGCTTCGCCGCCAGCCGTCGCAGGCGCCGTTCGTCACGGCCGGACCCAGCGACCATGACGAGCAGGTTCGGCCGCCGACGACCGACGGCCGCGGCGGCCTTGATCAACACGTCAGCACCCTTGCGGGGTACGAGGCGGCTCACGTGGAGCACGACCTCGTCATCGTGCTGCATCCCCCACCGAGCGCGCGCCCGGATGCGCTCGTCCGGCGACGGCACGGTGAAGCGGGCGGGGTCGACGCCAGGCGGGATGGACACAACCTTCACGGACGGAGCGACCGCAGCTGCCTCCGTCGCGACGTATTCCCCGGCGGCGAGGATCAAACTCGCGCCGCGGAGAACGCGTCGCAGCGCCTGTGCTGCTCCGGGGATACGCGCCGGCAGAGTTATCTCTGCGCCGTGGACCACGACCGCGTACGGCACGCCGAGCTGCGGGCCGAGCAGGCCGAGCGGCAGCGCGGGATCAAGCACCACGAGCTCCGCACCGCACGCGGCCGCTCGCTCACGGATGAGTCGCGCAAGACGTGGTGTCGGGAGGAGCACCTTGCCGGCCCGCGTGACCTCGAAGCTCTGCTCGGCGTCGAACGCAGCCGCATCGGGATGAGCGGTGGTCACCACTGCCGCGGCACCGGCCGGCAGACGACGCCACAGCTCCCATAGGTAGATCTGGATCCCGCCGACCTTCGGCGGAAAGTCGTTCGTGACCAGCAGGTGCTTCACGCCGAATATCCCCGCAAGCGAAGTTGCCGGCGCGCCCAGTCCGCATGTTCGGCGAGCATGATGTCGTCACTCAGGGCGAAGCGGTCGAGCACGTCGTGCACAACGGGATCTTCGGGATCGCCGATGTTGCCGAGCGCCACGAGCGCGTTACGACGGAGGTGGCGCGGATCGCGCTCGCCGATGTACCAGCGTCCGTGCCGCCGGAGCAGCGTTTCGTCGTCCGCCTCGAGCAGACCGAGCAGATCGACCCAGGCCGTATCCTCACGTGCTGCGGCGCCGTTCGCCCCTCCCCGGCGGTTCGGTGGGCAGACCTCCTGGCAGTCATCGCACCCGTAGATGCGGTCTCCCAGTGCATCTCGGAACTCTTCGGGAATCGACCCCGGAGCCTGGACGATCCACGCGAGACAGCGGCGGGCGTCGACAACTCCCGGGGCCACGATCGCATTCGTCGGACAGTGATCGATGCAGCGCCGGCACGCGCCGCAACCATCCTCGATCGGCACCGCTTCCACCGTCAGCGGCGCGTCGGTGACAACCGCTCCTAAGACGACCCAGGAGCCGTGCCCGGGCACAAGCACGTTGGCGTTCTTCCCGAACCACCCGATGCCGGCACGGTGCGCAATCGCACGATCGACAAGCGCGTTGTCGTCCGCTACGACGCGCGCAACATATCCATGCGATTCCAACACCGACGCGCACGCGCCGAGCGCGGTCTTCAGCGCGCCGTACTGGTCGCTCCAGGCGTAGCGGGCGACGCGACCGGCTGCGTACGCAGGCCGCCGCGGTTCGGTAGTCGGGTACGGCCACGCCCCGACGACAACGGCCGCTGCATCGGAAACGATTCTCGACGGGTCGGTCGAGCGTTCGGGGTTCCGGTACGTGAACGCCATGCTCGACGCAAGGCCGGCGGCCTTTCGCTCCTCGAGCACGACGCGAGCGGCGAGCAGCGGTTCGGCCGAGGTGACGTCGCAGGCGACGAGACCGGCGCCGAGTCCGGCCGCAACGACGCGTGCGGCGAGGTCAGCCATCTCGACCGTTGCCGTCTGACGACCCAGCGCATCGTTCGTAGACGTGATGGACGGCGACATCGTCGCCAGCCTAAGGAGCTTGGCGTTACGACCGGGCTCGGAGAGGCTCGCGCCGACGAACGGGCTGGCCATCGGCGCCCGTCGGGCGGCGGCGGGCGGCGACCGGCTCGGCCCCGACCGGTCCCCCGGCGCGCGACGCGCCGGCGATGATCGGCGCGGGCCTCGGCTGGTTCGTGGCCGACGGCACGAGCACGCGGGCAGCGGCAGGACGCCCCCCGACAAGCGGTGATGCGCCGTTGCTCGCCGCCGGTCGGGCTTTCTTGGCTGCGGCCTTCCGCGTCGAGACGCGGCCGGCCAAAGCGCGCTTGACTGCTGCCTTCTTGGCCGGGGCGCGGCGCGGCGCCGCCTTTTTGGCGGTCGAGCGCTTTGTGGCCGATCGCTTCGGCGAACTCTTCTTCGCCGGCGCCTTTTTGGCGGTCGACTTCTTTGCCGGGGCCCTTTTGGTCGCAGCCTTCTTGGCGGTCGACTTCTTCGCCGTGGCCTTCCTCGCGGAAGCCTTCGTCTTCGCCGCTGGCTTCTTGTTGACCGGCCGCTTCTTCGCCGGCGACTGCGACCGACGTTTCGCCACGCGGCGCGGCTTCGGCGTCGCCGACTCGTCGTCGCCATCGGCGGGAGCGGCAGGCGACGGGCGGGAGACAAGGCCACCGGGAATGGGCTTTGGAGGGCCGGGCCGGCGCCGGCGGCCCGGCTCGACGTAGCCGAGATCGGTGCCGAGTCGGTTGCGCGAGTGAAGCGTGCCGGCCCGGAGATCGACCTCCCACTCGGCAGCCTGGCGCTTCTTGCGGAAGGTGTATGCAAACTGCACGACCCAGACCTGGTCGCGCTGGAGGTACGCGGACCAACCCTGCGACCAGTCGTCCTCGCTCACCTTCACGCCACGGTCCTGGAGGTTCCACCACGCGGAGGTCCCTAGCGTTTGCGACGACGGCCCGACGCGCTGCTTCGACGCCACGAGGTCGAGCGCACGCTGCACGACCAGCGACTGCTCGGCCTCGATCGGGATGGCAAACCGGGCAATCCACTCTTCCGCTACCCCGGCGGCCGCGGCGACCTCGCCGATCGACTGTCCCGCGCGGAGTCGCTGTTGCATCTCGCGCACGCTCAGTGTGCTCTCGGGCCTCGGACTTCGGGCGCCTTCGTCGTCGGTGTCGCCGCTGCGGGCTCGGCGCAGCTCGACGAGTGCCTCCTCGAGGTCGGCGTCGGCGATCACCATGTACCCGCCCGCTTTCGCGTTTCGACGAGCGCTAAGGATGAGTCCCTCGTGATCCGTCGTGAACCCGACGACGTGGAGTCGCTGCACGTGATTGAGTCCCTGTCCCAATTTCGTCCGCACGTCGGACGCGCGCGGACCGTACCACCGCGCGTTGCGTAGTCAGTGGATCGGAGGACGAATCAGGACGCGCGCCGTGAGGGGTCGGCGCGGTGACGAAGCTCGGGCACGAGGCCGCCAGCGCTGAGAAGCCGCAAGGCGCGCACCTCGCGGTCCTCGATGGCGACGGGCATCGCGCCGTCCTCGTCGCACAGGAAGGTCACGATGCAGTCGTCGCAGTGGGACGAGTGCTGCATGACGCAGTCGTTGCAGCTGATCGACAGGGAAGTCATGCACGCATCGTGCACGAGGGGTGTGGCGCGAATTCTGGCCGCGTCAGCCTGCGCCGTCGCCTGCTCCGTCAACGGTTTCGACTTTGGTGCCCGGGCCGCACCAACGGCACGCCACCTGCTCGACGGTCTCCTCGAGGATCTCCTCGTCCTCGATCGTGAGCTCACCGGCGAGGTCGTAATGGTGGAAAGCGCGGCTGCGCCAGGTCGAGGTGATGTCGAACCGCGTTCGATTTCCGCAGGCCTGACACCGGTAGCCGTTCTGCACGGACGGGCACCGTATCGGTGTTCGGCAGGTTCCCCGCAAGTGGACGCCGCTAACGTTGGAGTCCCGCAACTTCCCTGCCAGACCGGATCTCGGCGATTTGTTCCCTCTGTCCTACGTGCGCAGCGTCGTCGCCGCCACCGCGCTGCTGGCAGCGTCGGCGGCCGCGTGCAGCGGTGATTCCACCCCGCGCTCGGCGACGGCGACAACGTCTCGCGCCGTGGCGTCAACCGATCCGGCGACGACCACCACGACGCTGGTGGTCGCACCGGTCACGACGTCCACGTCGTCCACCGTTCGGCTGAGGGAGACCGTGACCGTCCGCTACCGCGTCGAACGTCGCACGACCGACGACCCGACGCTCGATTTCGTCGCAACCGTCGACGCCACACTCGGTGACGGTCGCGGATGGTCTCGCGCACGGTTTCGGTTCGTGCGCGACGACGCCGCGCCGTACCTGATCGTGCTGGCCGAAGGGGAGGAGGTCGACCGGCTGTGCTTGCCCTACGAGACCTACGGCAAATACTCGTGTCAGAACGGGCCCGTCGTCGCACTGAACGCCGACCGTTGGCGTTCGGCCACCCCGAAGTGGACGGGTGACCTCCCGACGTATCGACAGATGCTGGTGAATCACGAGGTCGGGCACCTGCTCGGGCAGAAGCACCCGCGTCCACAGTGCCCGGCGCGCGGACAGCTTGCGCCGATCATGAACCAGCAGTCGACAGAGCTCGACGGGTGCCTCCCCAACCCGTGGCCTCTCGGGTGGGAGATCGACCTTGCGGCGCGCCACGACCGAGCGCTTGCGCCGCCTCCCGATCGCTGAAGCCCGATTACTTGGCGGGGCGAACCTCGTTCGACACTGTGACCAGGCTGTCGAGAACGTCGCCTGCGGCGCCCGAGTCGAGCGCCGCGATCGCTGCTTCCACTCCAGCCGCAAGATCGTCGACAACGTCGGCCACCAGCAACCCCGCGGCAGCGTTGAGCACCACGATGTCGCGGTGCGGTCCGACCTCGCCGTCGAGCACGCGCCTCGTGAGCTCGGCGTTCACCGTGGTGTCTCCGCCTTCTGGGGCGTGTGCACGGCGCTTGAACCCGAACTGCTCAGGTTCCACTGAATGCTCGGTGACCAAGCCATCGCGCACCTCCAGCAGCGTTGACGGGCCCGTCACGGTGAGCTCGTCGAGGCCGTCGTGGCCGAAGACCACCATGGCGCGTTCTGCCTCGTTGGCGATGAGCACTCGCGCCACCGTCGGCGCCATTGTTCCGTCGGCCACGCCGACCACTTGCCGCCGAACGCCCGCCGGATTCGCGAGCGGTCCGGCGAAGTTGAACACCGTCCGTATCCCGAGCTCGCGCCGCACTGGACCTGCGTGGCGCATCCCGGCGTGGAACCTCGGCGCGAGCAGGAAACCGATACCGCTGCGCTCGACGCAGGCGGCCACACCCGCACCGTCGAGGTCGATGGCGACGCCAAGCGCCTCGAGCACATCTGCCGACCCGCTCGTCGCCGACGCTCGCCGGTTCCCGTGCTTGCACACCTTCCCGCCGGCGCCAGCCACGACGAGTGCGGCGATGGTGGAAACATTGAACGCGGCGAGGCGGCGTTGATCCGACCCGCCGGTCCCGCAGGTGTCGATTGCCTCGGGTACGACCGTGACGCGCTCAGCTGATTCGAGCATCGCCCGGACAACGCCACAGAGCTCGTCCGCAGTTACGCCCTTCACTCGCAACGCGACGAGGAACCCGCCAATCTGGCCCGGAGTCGCCTCCCCCGCCAGGATCGCCGAAAGCGCCCCGTGCGCCTCCTCAAGCGACAAATCCCGCCCGGCCACCAACTGCTCCAAGACAGCATCCCAAGCAAACGTCACGCGCTCAGTCCCCTCCCGGCGAAGACGGCTGCGGCGTTTGCCGCTCGCCGATCCGGCTTTGCCGGTCGGCGACTCGAAGCCCGGAGCGCAGCGCAGGGCACCAGCTCGCCCGAGCGCAGCGAGGGCGAAACATCTAGTCCCACCAGAGATCGCCGTCGAGCACGCCGCGAGCGATGAGGCCGAGCTGAACCTGGGTCGTGCCCTCGACGATGGTGAGCTGCCGAGCGTCGCGGTAGTAGAGCTCGGTCATGTGGTCCTTCATGTAACCAGCCGCACCGAGCATCTGCAGGGCCATGCCCGAGGCCTTCACCGCGAGTTCCGTGGCGTAGTACTTCGCCATCGACAGGTACGGAACGAACTCCTTGGTGTACTCCCCGCGGTCGGCCATCCAGGCCGATCGGTACGTCAGGAGCCGTGCGGCCTCGATCTCGACAGCCAGCTTCGCGATCTCCCACTGGATCCCTTGAAAGTCGCTGATGTGCTTGGTGAACGCCTCCCGCTCCTTCACATAGTCGACCGCGTACATCAGCGCGCCCTCGGCGAGTCCGATGCCGCGAGCGGCGACGATCGGGCGCATCGCGTTCAGGCCGAGCATCGCGAGGCGGAACCCTCCGACCTCGCCGATGACATTGCTTGCCGGCACGCGTACGTCGTGCAGCAGCAGTTCGCCCGTGTCCACCCCGCGTACGCCCATCTTGCGGTCGGTGGCGCCAACCTCGACGCCGTCCCACGCCCGCTCGACGATGAACGCAGTGATCGAATCGTGCTCGCGCGACGTGGCGTCCTTGGTTTTCGCGAACACCGTGTACCAGTCGGCCTGGACGACGCCTGACATCCAGCACTTGGTGCCGTTGAGAATCCAGTCGTCGCCATCGCGGACGGCCTTCGTGCGCATGCCCATGACGTCACTCCCCGCCTGGGGCTCGGACAGGCCGAACGCGCTGCGCTGCGTGCCCGAGGCGATCCCGGGGAGGTACTTCTGCTTTTGCTCCTCGGAGCCGGCGATCATCACCGGCCCCGTAGGCAGCCGCGTCAACAGCAGCATGAGCGCGGCGGTGTTCGAATACTTCGCGACCTCTTCCATCGCGATCGTGAGCCCGAGAATGCCCGCGCCGCTCCCGCCGTATGCCTCAGGGATGCAAAGCCCGAGGAGCCCCGCGTCACGAAAGATCTCGAAGAGATCCTGCGGGTACTCGCCGGTCTCGTCGATCTCGCGGGCCCGCGGCTTTACCTTGTCCTGCGACAGGCGCCGAACGGACTCCTGGAGCGCGACGAGCTCGTCGGGAAGAGCGAAATCCATCGGCGGACGCTACAACGCGTCCGGCCGTGGCCGGCAAGCCGCTGGTCTAGGCGGTCTTGCGGCGCTGGCGCACGATGCGACGGCGCTCACGCTCCGTGAACCCGCCCCAGATGCCCTCGCGCTCGCGGTGGGCAAGCGCGTGCTCGAGGCACGACTCACGCACCGGGCACTCCGCGCAAATCTCCTTGGCGGGTTCGGCATCCTCCTCCGAGACAGGGAAGAAGATCTCCGGGTCGATGCCTTTGCAGGCCGCTCGGTTGCGCCAGGTGAGGGCGGTCATGGAAAAAGCTCACATCCTTGTGGTAATTCGAGTGCTACAGCATGCTCGCTAACGCGAGCACATGCCAGTCATTCTCGGGCCAGTCATTTCGGGGGCGGCCCGGGCCGGAACGAGACATCGATTATCTCCGAACACTGTGCCCGAAGGCCAAATTCTGAGGCGATTGACCACGGAGCGTGGTCACGTCAGATCAGCCAGCAACTCCTTCCGTGTCGTCTCATGGAGTTCCGTGTCATACGCATACATGGGATGGTCAACGCGCAGCGCAACCGCCCGGGCAGCGCGCAGCTGGTCGGCCTGATCAGCCGAGACGGGGAAGCGCACGTAATGAACCGCCGAAGTGACCGTCTCCCGGGTCAGCTGAGCGGCGTGGCCGGCCTCGGGCACGCTTGGAATCTCCGCACCATCAGCCACGAGCTTGGCCGACTGCTCGATACCGATCAGCTTGGGCAGCCACTCTTCGAGTTCGGCAGTGGTCGTGAGCTCTAAGAACATCGTGGCCGACAGCTCGCCCGGCGACGGAAGGAGCGCGTTGTAGGTGTCGAGCTCGGTCTGAATCTGCTCGTCGCGCAACATGCGCTCCGCCCGGGCCATCTCCTGAACCTGAAACCTGACGGTGTCACGGTTCTCGAAGACGAACGTCACAAAAGGTCCGACCGTGACGCGCCGCCGCTGCTTCAGATCGATCACCCGGCTGCGGAACGCGGGCCGCTCGCGCTCGTAGGCCCGCAGATCCACGATGTCATCGAGCGTGAGCGGCGCATGCACGGTGCCCAAGTCAGCGTCCTTCCCCGTTGTCGTTTCTTTCATAACCACGGCGTCCGAGTCGCCGCCGAGCGTTAGCTGACCGACGTCAGGCCCTCGCTGAAGCGTCCGGCGTGCGACTTTTCCGCCCGCGCCAGCGTCTCGAACCACTCGGCGATCTCGGTGAGACCCTCGTCGCGGGCGGTGCGGGCAAAGCCGGGATACATCTCGCTGTACTCGTAGGTCTCCCCCTCGATCGCGGACTTGAGGTTGTCCGCGGTCGCGCCCACAGCGACACCGGTGACCGGGTCGCCAACCTCGGCGAGGAAGTCGAAGTGGCCGAAGGCATGACCGGTCTCGCCCTCGGCGACCGAGCGGAACAGCGCGGCGACGTCGGGGTAGCCCTCGATGTCTGCCTTCTGCGCGAAGTAGAGGTAGCGACGGTTCGCCTGGCTCTCGCCGGCGAACGCCTCCTTCAGGTTTTCGAGTGTCTTCGATTCTGCGAGTGCCACTAGGGGTCCTTTCGTTGCAGTCAGTCGGTCGATGCGGCGCAAGCGCCGCACACTCCGCGGAAGATGACCTCCGCGGAGGTGATGGTGAAGTCACGACGAGAGGCCGGGACGCGCAGGTCCCCAACGCTCGCCTCGACGTCGCGTACCGCGCCGCATCCATCGCACACGAGATGGTGATGCGGCGTCTCGACGTTCGGGTCGTAACGGGCTGCGCCCGTGCCGAGATCGAGCGCCGAGATCTCGCCAAGACGGGCGAGCTCTCCCAACGTCTGATAAACGGTCTTCAGCGACAGCGTGGGTTGGCGCTGGCGCGCCGCCTCGAACACCGACTCCGCCGTCGGGTGGGCAGAGTCACCCTGGAGGACGTCGAACACCACTGTGCGCTGCGGCGTGACCTTCAGGCCATGGCTGCGGAATCGCTTAACGAGCTCGGCGGTCGAACGCACCTCGGCACCCTAACACTCACCCGTTGGTAATCAACAATGATTGTTGACTATAAGTCGTGGTTGGCAGGCCGGTCGGGGTCGACTCCACCTGGCTCGTCCATGTCGGCTGCGTCGTGCACGGGCAGATTCCCCGGCGGCGTGATGCCGTTGCGGCGGTCGCGCTCGTCGGCGCGCAGGGACGCGACCACCGAAGCGACGATGACGACAGCGATGACGGCCAGCGAGGCGAACGTCGGGAGGTGCACCTCGAAGGGTTCGCCGATCAGGAGCATCTTGACTCCGACGAAGGCGAGAATGACGCCGAGTCCCACGTTGAGATACCGGAATTTGCCCTGCATGCCGCCGAGAAGGAAGTAGAGCGAGCGCAGCCCGAGGATGGCGAAGGCGTTGGCGGCAAAGACGATGAACGGTTCGCGGCTGATGGCGAGGATCGCAGGGACGGAGTCGACGGCGAACACGACGTCGGTGGCCTCGATGAGCACCAGTACCGCAAAGAGAGGGGTGGCGACTCGTTTGCCGGACTCCTTGGTGAACAGCTTCTGTCCGTCGTAACGGGTTGTCGTAGGGATGATTCGTCGCAGGACCCGCATCGCGATGTTGGCGTTGTAGTCAACCTGTTCGGATTCGTCGTGGTGGGCGATCTTCCACGCTGTGTAGAGCAGGAACACCCCGAAGAGGTAGAGAATCCACTCGAATCGTTCGATGAGCGAGACACCGGCGAAGATGAAGATGCCGCGCAGCACGAGGGCTCCGAAGATGCCCCAAAACAGCACGCGGAACTGGAATTCGCGGGGGACGGCAAAGAAGCTGAAGATCACTGCCCACACGAACACGTTGTCGATCGACAGGCTCTTTTCGATGAGGAACCCGGCGTAGTACTCGCCGGCGGCCTGGCCGCCTTGCCAGAGGAGCAGCAGGACGCCGAAGGCGAGGCCGATCGAGATCCAGATCGCGGACTCGATGGTGGCTTCCTTGATGCTGATGACGTGTGCGGTGCGGTGGACGAGCAGCAGGTCCACGATGAGCATGACGACGATGGCGGAGATGAGCGCCGCCCACGCCCAGGCCGGCACGTCGAGGCTGGCGAATTTGTCCGCGGCGTCACCGGTTTCGGCAAAAACGCGGGAGGTCAACACGGCGAACATCGGACTCCTGGATCAGGTGGCGTGGGGCGGTCGGATCGCAGTCACCGTAGCGACCGCAGCGCTGGGGAGAGGTTCGGCGACCCCCATTAGGATCGCCGAAGTGACGACGATCGACTCGCCAACATGACCAGCGCCAGCTGATCGTGCAATCCGTCCCGTTCGATTGCGGGGCGAACCTCGCGCGGTTGCGCGAAGAGGAGTTCGACGTCCTCATCATCGGCGCGGGCATTACCGGTGCGGGGGCGGCGTTCGACGCCGCGGCACGCGGGCTCAAGGTTGCGCTCGTCGACAAGGGCGACATCGCCGCGGGCACGTCCTCGAAGTCATCGAAGTTGGTCCACGGCGGCCTGCGGTACCTGCAGCAGAAGGAGTTCCGGCTTGTCTACGAGAACCTCGCCGAACGCCAACGGCTGCTGAAGAACGCACCGCATCTGGTGCAACCGCTCCCCTTCCTCATTCCGTTGTTCGGCAAGGACGGCGCGGTCATGGAGTCCATCGCGAAGGCGTACAACACCGCGCTATGGCTCTACGACCTCACGGGCGGATGGCGGATCGGCAAGCGCCACCGCCGCCTCAAGAAGGACGTGGCGCTTGCGCACATGCCGACGCTGCGGCCAGACAAGCTCGTCGCTGCGTTCCTGTATTACGACGCTCGCGCCGACGACGCCCGACTCACGCTCGCGCTCGCCCGAAGCGCCGCAGCCCGTGGCGCGGCCGTCGTCACGTACGCCGGAGTGAGCAGCTTTCTTCGGGACGGCGCGCGGGTTTGTGGTGCAATTCTCGAGGACGGCACCGAGGTACGCGCGAAGGCCGTCGTCAACGCCACGGGCGTTTGGGCCGACGAGCTTCAGCGCCTCGACGGCAGCGGCAGGGCTGTGCACATCCGGCCCGCGAAGGGCGTGCACATCTCCGTGTCCGCAGAGAAGGTGCGCTGTGACATGGCGGTCGTGCTCCCGGTGCCGGGCGACCGGCGGTCGATCTTCGCCATCCCCTGGGATGACGTCGTGTATCTCGGTACCACCGACACTGACTACGACGGCCCGATCGACTCGCCAACCTGCACGGCAGACGACGTGGAGTACATCCTGCGCGCCGTGAACGCCGTGTCCTCCACGACGCTGACCGCCGACGACGTCGTCGGCACATGGGCCGGACTGCGGCCGCTCGTCGCGGATGAGGAGAACACGCGGACTGCCGACATGTCGCGCCGTCACACCGTGCTGGTATCCCCCGCCGGCGTCATCACCGTCACCGGCGGCAAGCTCACCAACTACCGCACTATGGCAGCCGACACCGTCGACGAAGTCGTCAAGCGCACCGGCGGCCCGAAGCGCAGTCCCACGAAGAAGCTGCCGGTCCACGGTGTGTTCGGGCTGCGCGATCTACGTGCTCGCGACGCGGCGTCACGACTTGCGCTGACGGACGAGCAACTACAGCACCTCGTTTCGCGCCACGGTGGGGAAGCGTCTGCGATCGCTGCGCTCATCCGCGAGCACCCGGCGCTCGGCGCCCCGCTCGTCGAGGGTTTGCGTTATCTGAAGGCCGAGGCGGTGTGGGCCGCTCGTCACGAGATGGTGAACACGCTCGAAGACCTGTTGTCGCGGCGCACGCGTGCGCTCTTGCTGGCGCGCGACGCCACGGTGGAGGCCGCACCCGCAATCGCGGCCCTCGTTGCGCCGGAGCTCGGATGGTCAGACGAGGACCAGGCGATGCAGGTCGCAGCGTTGCAAGAGTTGGCCGAGCGTGAGCGGCGAGCGGCCGCGCCCGTCGCAGGCGCCGCCGCACCGAAAGGCGAATCCTGATGGCTGCGAATCGAGGTGCCCCTACGCCGCCGATCGCGATCGAGAACGGCGGAGCCGCCGAGGCGAACGCTCACTTCGGGTCGGTCGCCGTACCCGTTCCGGACTCCGTCCTGCGCAGCTTGGAGGGCGCGTGCACGACGGTGACCACCGACCTGGCCGCGACAGCGGAGGCGGGGCGCGACTGGTGGCCGCTCGCCATGCACTGGGCGCTTGCGGGCGAGACGCCGGCACGGGCCGCCGCGCTGTGTAAGCCGGCGACGACCGTCGAGGTCGTGGCGATCATGCGAATCTGCAATGAGGCGCGAATCCCGGTGACACCGGTCGCGGGACGCAGCGGCGTCTGCGGGGCGTCGGTACCCGCGTTCGGCGGTGTCGCGCTCGACCTCACCGGCCTCGACGGCATCGTCGACGTCGACGACACGTCGTTGCTCGTCGACGTCCGCGCCGGGATGTTCGGCGACGTGTTCGAGGACACGTTGCGCGCGGACCATGCACTGACGGTCGGGCACTGGCCGCAGTCCATGGCGCTGTCGACGGTGGGCGGTTGGGTTGCGTGCCGCGGCGCCGGTCAGCTGTCGACGCGCTACGGCAAGATCGAGGACATCGTGATCGGCGCCGAGGTGGTCCTCGCCGACGGCACCGTCCTACGCACCGGCGGGCGTGGGCCGCGCACCGCAGTCGGTCCGGAACTCACGCAGCTGTTCGTCGGCAGCGAGGGCACGCTCGGCGTAATCACCGAGGCGCGGTTGCGCGCCCACCCCGCTCCGCTCGCCGAGGAGCGCGCGGCCTTCGGCTTTGCATCGTTCGCCGACGGCCTCGAGGCGTGCCGGCTCGTGCTGCGCCGCGGAGCGACGCCAGCGGTGCTGCGGCTCTACGACGGGCGTGAGAGCCGCCGTCACTTCGACACCGAGCGCGACCTGTGCGTGCTGCTCGTGCTCGACGAGGGCGACCCCGAGATCGTGAAAGCGACGGTCGCAGTCACGTCGGAGGCATGCATCGCCGCCGGCGGCCGGTCGCTCGACCCCGGGCTCGTCGAGCACTGGATGGAGCGCCGCAACGACGTGGCCGCACTGGAGGTCGCAGTGCGCAGCGGGTTCGTGGTCGACACCACCGAAATCTCCGCGCGGTGGCGCGACCTGCCGGCGATCTACGACGCCGTCGTGGCCGCGGTGTCGGCGGTACCCGGATGCCTCGCGGTGACCTCGCACCAATCGCACGCGTACACGGACGGCGCATGTCTGTACTTCACATGGGCGGGTCAGCCGCCCGACGGCGACGTCGAAGCCTTCTACCGCTCCGCATGGGACGCGGCCACCAACGCGGTTCTCGTGCACGGCGGCGCGCTCAGTCATCACCATGGCGTCGGCCTTAACCGCGGCCGCTTCCTCGAAGACGCGCTGGGCGCACCCGCCCTCGCCGCGCTGACCTCGATCAAGTCCGCCCTGGACCCCAACGGCATCCTGAACCCCGGCAAGTTCATCCTGTCGACCCCCTTCGGCGACGCGCCATGGAGCTAAAGGCGATAGGGGGCCTCTCCGCGCTAGCCGGTGGCGCGGTAGAGCCCCCCGTGAAGTGGTTTTGACGTTGGCGACGCTCGACCGGGCCGCGGTCGGCCGTGGCGCGCTCGGCGTGGTGATGTTCGTCGCGCCGGTCGTGGCGCTCACAATCGCTCTGGCGGGCGGCGACGAGTCGTCCTCGGCGTGGCTGCTCGTCGCCGCCGCTGTCCTGTTCGCGGCCACGTTCGGGGGCTACGTCGCGGCACACGATCGGCCGGTGACCCCGATGGCCCACGGCGCGGCCGCAGCCGCGGTCGGCCTGAGCGTGTGCTTCGTGGTCGCGCTCGCAGTGCAAGCTGCGCAGGGCGACCTCACGCTTGCGGCGACGTTCACAGCCGTCGTGTTCGTGCAGATCGGCGCCGCTCTCGGGTGTCTCGGCGCACTGCTCGCCGTCAAGGGTTTGCGGAGAGGCGTGAGGTCGTGACCGATCAGTCGCTAGTGGTAGACGTCGGCACGAGCGGCGTGCGTGCTGCGGTCATCGACGGCGACGCCCGCGTCACCCACCTCCACCACGAGTCGGTGCTGCCGTCGTCGCCAATGCCGGGCTTCGTCGAATTCGATGCCGCTGCGATGGCGCGAGCGGTGCTCACGGTTGCGTCCGCCGCCGCAGAAGGGGCGGGCGCGATTGCGGCGGTCGGCATCACGAACCAGCGGGCGTCCACCGTCGTTTGGGATCTCGCGACGGGTGAGCCCGTCGGCCCGGGTGTCGGCTGGCAGGATCTGCGTACCGTTGCGATGTGCCTGATGTTGCAGGCGCAGGGCATCCGGGTGGCTCCCAACGTGTCGGCGACCAAGCTTGCCTTCCTGTTGGACATGGCCGACCCCGATCGGTCGCGCAATCTCTGCTTCGGGACGGTCGACTCGTGGGTCGCGTGGACGTTGTCGGGCGGGAGTGCGCACGTGATCGACGCGACGAACGCCGCCGTCACCGGCCTCGTCAACCAGGACGCGACCGACTGGGACGACACGATCCTCGACGCGCTGCGTATCCCGCGATCGGTGCTCCCGACGATCGTCGACAGCTCCGGCGAGTGCGGTTCCGCCTCCGCTCTGCCGGGCGCGCCGCCGATCGCAGGACTCGTGGGTGATCAGCAGGGATCACTCATTGGCCAGGGCTGCGTGCACCCGGGCACCGCCAAGATCACGTTCGGCACCGGCGGCATGCTCGATCTCGTCACCGGCGACACGCGCCCGACCGCTGCGCAGCGTTCGGACGCGGGCTGCTTCCCCATCGTCGCCTGGAGGCGCGCGGGGCGCACGGTCTGGGGGCTTGAGGCGGCGATGCTGTCGGCCGGCACGTGCGTTGAGTGGCTGCGCGACGACCTTGGCCTCATCGACGACGCCGCGCAGTCCGACGCGCTCGCGGCATCGGTGCCCGACAGCGGCGACGTGTGGTTCGTCCCCGCGCTGCTCGGCCTCGGCGCGCCCTACTGGGACTTCGGTGCGCGCGGCACGCTGCTCGGGCTCACGCGCGGCAGCACGCGCGCCCACGTCGTGCGCGCCGTCCTCGAAGGCGTAGCCCATCGAGGCGCCGACCTCATCGAAGCCGCCGAAGCCGACAGCCACACACGCATCGACACGGTCCGCGTTGACGGCGGCATGTCAGCCAATGCGACGTTCGTCCAGGCCCTCGCCGATGCGAGCGGCCGGCCCGTCGAGGTGTCACCCGAGCGCGAGGCCACCACGCTCGGCGCCGCGTACCTCGCCGGCCTCGCCGTAGGCACGTGGAAGGACGAAGAAGAGATCGCGGCGCGATGGAACCCCGCGCAGGTCGTCGAGCCGACCTCCAAGAACCCTCGCCGCGACCGCTGGGCCGCCGCCGTCGACCGAGCGAAGGCCACCGTGCCCGAACTGAGCGCACTCGACTTCTGAACGTGTGAGGCACGCTTGCGACGGATTCATTGAATCCTCCCCCACCGTCTGTGGACAAGGCTCCCGTGGAGCCACCTCGAAGATGAGCCTGAGCGCCGAAGCGTCCCGCCA
>DATLOH010000038.1:0-22126 GCA_035536375.1 Acidimicrobiales bacterium | reverse complement strand
CCACCGGTGGCATCTCGCGACGCGCCGGGGCCGTGCCAGTCGATGCACACCACCGCGGCGTCGTCGCGGAGGTTGCCGCCCGTCGCGGATAGGACGTTCCTCGCGAGTTCTCTGACGATCTCGCGCGGGTGCCTTTCGGTTGTCTGCTCGAGCGTCGACGGGATGTCGACGTTTACGGCATTGCGCTCGAGGAACCCGTCGGTGACAAGCAGCACACGGTCGCCCGCCTCGAGGCCAATCCGATGTGTGCGGTGCTCGATCTCAACAAGCCCGAGCGGGGGGTCGGGCAGAAGTTCCAAGATCGTTGCGCGACCTTGTCGAAGTAGATACGGCGGCGGGTGCCCGGCATTGACAATTTCGGTCTCGCCATCCGCGAGCTGGACGCGGAGTACGAGACCGGTGACGAATTGGTCGGCGTTGCTCGACTCGAGCAACGCGCGATTCGCAGCGTCGGCCTGCTGCGCCGGTGATGCCACTGCGCGGCGGGTGTTGCGCAGACTGCCGACAGCAAGGGTCGCAAGCATCGCAGCCGCCGTGGAGTGGCCCATCGCGTCCGTCAGTGACGCGTAGAGGAACTCGCGATCGACGGAGTAGTCGAACGTGTCCCCGCCAACGTTTGCCGCCGGCTCAAGCCACCCCGCCACGGTGAAAGGCCCTCCCTCGACGGTGTAGGCCGACGGCAAGAGACGACGTTGGATCTCAGCCGCCAGCGAGAACGGTGTGTCGCGCTGCGCCCACTCGAACAGATCGGTGTGGCGCCGGGACGCGATGAGCACGTACGCGAGGGCGTGCGCGGCGGATTCGACGTACTCGACCTCGTCCGGTTGCGGTGCGTGGGGCAGCGTGAGCTCGAGGATGCCGATGGCATCACCGCGCTCAGTCACGGGAACGAGCATCTGCCAGCCGTCGTCGATTCGGCGCACGTCAAGCTCCTGTCGATGGAGCACTTCTTCGTACGGCGACCCTGGAAGCGGGATGGACCGCGTGCGTTCGTTATGGCCGTCCTGCGTCAACGTCGCAGCGGAGACGTACGACATTCGCTGGACGGCGTCGCCACTGAAATTCGTGATGAGCAAGCTGACGTGTGTCGCGCCGAGCATTGTCACCAGCTGGCTTGCGAGCGCATCGACTGCGTCGACCGGAGGTGCGCCCTCTACAGCGCTGAGAAGGGCGCGAAGATCGAGACGCTGATCCGTGTGCCCGCTCACGCCGTCACAACCCGAATGCAGAGCCCCAATTGAAGCACCCGGGAGTCCTACCGCTTCGCTTGCGCAGCGATACGTACTGAACGGTTCGCTCTTGTTGCGTAGTCAACCTGACCCTGCTCAGGCGCGATCGGGGTTGAGCGCGGTTTGCCTCGGGTAACGCGCATCCCGGTTGAGCCGACGGCCACAGAGGTCAACCGACCGCCAGCTCATGCTTTACCGAGCCCTGCACATCTGACGGAAGGCAAGACAATGGCGACAGCAAACAACCCCGGAGCGCGAACCCGTACCGGCAACCGACACGACTCGGACAGGGCGAATCGAGAGCGAATGCTGTCGATGCTCGGCGGAGCGCTCGGCATACTGATGTTCGTCTTCGGCTTCCTTCGCTGGCTCAGCGTTGGCGACGGCGATGAACAGAGCAAGTTCTCCGGCTTCGCCTATCAGATGCCGACGACCGCGATCATCGGGTTATCTCTGGCGGCCGGCCTCATCGCCATCCTCGGAGCGACGGAACGCCGGCGCGGCCGAGGTGTTCCCAGTGCCATTCCAACCGGGCTCGCGCTCACCAGCCTGCTGCTCGCGATTGGCGTGTTTCTCGGCAAGGGCGCGATCAGCCCTGAACTAGGTGACGAGGTCGGTGTCGAGATCGGCTTGGTCCTCGGCATCCTCACTGCTGCGATCCAGAGTGCCGTCCTGGGCATGGGCTTGGCGAGCCGGCACGACGACCGCGACCACGACACGCGCGACCGCGGGTAGCCACAAGATCTGCCCGAGCCGACCTGATGCGCGCGTCGGAGGTCAACGGTCGAGCGCGCGCAGCGCACGATCCAGGCCGCTCACATAACTGCCGCCGAACTTGACGGCGTGCACCGCCAGCGGCGCCAACTGGTAGAGCGGTACGCGTTTCTCCCAGCCGGCCGCGAGCGGCTGCACTTCGTCGTACGACCGGAACGCGACGTCGGAGAAGCCTCCGAAGAGGCGCATCATGGCCAGATCGAACTCTCGGTTCCCGCCAAAGCATGCGGGGTCGATGAGCCACGAGTTCCCGGAACCATCGACGATGCGGTTGCCCGCCCACAGGTCGCCGTGCAACCGCGCTGGGGGTTCGGTGGGGCCCGCGAGTGATTCGGCACGAGACGCAACTTCTTCGACCCGCGACGCGAGCCCGTCGTCGAGGTGGGCGGCTCCACGTATGAGTCGTGCGATGGGACGGAGCCGCTGCGACGCGTAGAACTCAGGCCAACTAGGCATCGGCTCGTTCGGGAGGCCCCGACTGCCCGTGGATCGCCTGTCCTCGCGTCCGAAGGCCGGCGCGCCCGCTGCGTGGAGAGCAGCCAACGACCGTCCGAACGCCGCGTCGTCGGGCGCGCGCGGTGACTGCTCGATCCACTCGAGGACCAGCATCGGCACGCCGTACCTTTCGCCGTCGTCGACAGCGAGAACCTCGGGCACGGGGACGGCAGCTGCGTAGCGCAGCCAGCAGAGCCCCGCCGCTTCCGTGGTGAAGAACCCCGGAGGCGGGGAGCGGTGGGTCTTTGCGAACACGACACCGCTGCTCGCACACTCGACGCGATACGCGTCGGCCACATCGCCGCCGCGCAAGACCGACATCGACACCACGCGATCGTTGAGGGCCGCTTGGACCGCATCTCGAAGCGTGTTGTCGGTGCCGCGCACGACCGCAGTCTCGCCGTTGCCTGCGGGCACGTGACGATCGACTGCCCGCACGCAAGTCAGTCAGTGGCGCGGCTCCGGCTCGCGCCACCGACTGCGTTACGCGTCACGCCGGGGCCGTGCCAGTCAATGCACAAGACTGCGGCGTCGTCGCGCAGGTTTCCTTCGGTGGCGGAGAGGACGTTGCTGGCAAGCTCCCTCACGATTTCGCGAGGGTGTCGCTCCACGCTTTGCTCGAGTGTCGATGGGATGTCGACGTGGACGGCATTCCGTTCGAGGAAACCGTCGGTGACGAGCAGCAGCCGGTCGCCCGGCTCGAGATCGATCCGATGTGCGCTGTGCTGCATGTCGATAATCCCAAGCGGGGGGTCGGCCGGAAGCTCCACTGTGGACGCGCGTCCGTTGCGCAGCAGGAACGGCGGTGGGTGGCCCGCGTTGACGATTTCACCGGTGCCGTCGGCGAGCCGTATGCGAAGTACGAGGCCGGTGACGAACTGTTCGGCGCTGCTGGACTCGAGCAAAACCCGATTGGCGTTGCTGGCCTGCTCCGCGGGCGAGGCGATAGCGCGCCGGGTATTGCGGAGACTGCCCACAGCCAGCGTCGCGAGGACCGCGGCGGCGGTCGAATGACCCATCGCGTCGGTGAGAGAGGCATAGAGATACTCGCGGTCCACGGAGTAGTCAAAGGTGTCGCCGCCGACATTCGCTGCGGGCTCGAGCCATCCGGCGACCGTGAACGGGCCCCCCTCGATGGTGTAGGCGGACGGGAGTAGTCGGCGTTGAATTTCCGCCGGCAATGAGAAGGGCGTGTCGCGCTGCGCCCACTCGAATAGGTCCGTGTGGCGCCGCGAGGCGATGAGCACGAAGGCCAGGGCGTGAGCGGCTGACTCGACGTAACTCACTTCGTCCTCGCCGGGGGCATGCGGCAGTGAGAGTTCGAGAATCCCGATGGCGTCGCCTCTCTCAGTGACGGGAACGAGCAGCTGCCAACCGTCGGCAACTCGACGGACGTCGAGCTCCTGCCGAAAGAGCACTTCTTCGTACCGAGAGCCGCTGAGCGTGACGGATTCAGTCCGCTCGTTGTGACCGTCGTCCTTCGTAGACGTGCCCGTCACGTGCGACATGCGCAGCACCGCGTCACCGCTGAAGTTCGTGATGAGGAAGCTCACGGCCGTCGCATCGAGCATGGTCGAGAGTTCTTTGGCGAGAACATCGACAGCGTCGACGGGAGATGCAGTCTCGGCGGCGTCAAGAAGGACGCGCAGATCGAGTCGCGGGTCCGCCGGGGTCATGCCGCATTCTCGCGAATGGTGGGTAGCCGCGCAGACGGCGGGCGCGTCATGCCCTGAGAAGCCATCGACCCGGCGTGGTCTTGACGCCGCTAGGTCGGGAGGATGACCGAAACGATCGCGATGTCATCACGTGGTCGCCCGGCCTCGAACGCGAGCACTTCGGCGAGCAGAGCAGATGCGAGCTCACTCGAGGTGTTAGGCCCGGCCTCAAGGGCGCCGAGCAGCCCGTCCTCTCCGAAGAAACCGTCAGGTCCGCGCGCCTCAGTGACGCCATCGGTGTAGAGGATCAACTTGTCACCGCGCGCGAGCTCGTAATGCGTGTCGGTCAGCGACGGGACCGTGAGGATGCCGAGTAGCGAACCCGGGGTGCCGACCGGGCTTGCTACACCGCTCGATCTGATCAGCACCGGCGCTGGGTGCCCCGCATTGCTGGCGAGCACTGTCCAGGCGCCGTCGCGGTTGCGCAGTCGAATCAACGCCACTGTGCAGAACTTGTCGGTGTCGCTCCGTAAGAGCACGGTGTTGAGGGTCGAGAGGATCTGGGAGGGACGTTGCTCGTTCACGGCGGCTGCGCGGATTGTGTGGCGCGCCAGCGCAGTGACAACCGCGGCTTCGACTCCCTTTCCAGAGACGTCTCCGATGACAACGACCCAGTCGTCGTCGGCGACCTGGAAGACGTCGTAGAAGTCGCCGCCTACCTCGTCACCGTCACCCGCCGGCCGGTACGCGGCCGCAACGTCGAGGCCGGGTATCGACGGCGCCGTTGGCGGGATGAGCGTGCGTTGCAGGGTTCGGGCCAGAGCCGTGGCCCGCTGGTCGGATGCTTCAGCGCGTTCTTTCGCCCGAACCAGTTCTCGCTCGTACTCGCGCCGGTCTGTCGCATCGAAGATCGCGGCTCGCACGATCACTGGGTTGTCAGCCGCGTCGCGTTCGAGGACAGCGTTCACGAGTACGGGAAGCCGTGTTCCGTCCGACCTGACGATGTCGAGCGCAATGGCACGCGCGCTGCCTTGCATCTGAAGCATCGGGGCGTAGTGCGTCTCGTGGTAAATGCGGCCACCCGCCGTCAGCAACTCGGCAAAGGTTCGTTTCCCGACGAGGTCGCGTCTGTCATACCCGGTGATGGTGAGAAACGTTTCGTTCGCCTTGACGATCGTGCCGTCGGGCAGAGTCGACAAGTAGCCGCAGGGCGCCTTCTCGTACAGCGCCGTCGGGTCGTCGTCGAGGAGCGCGCCGTAGAACGCGTCGAGTGCGTCATCGCTGCTCACCCCAATGGTCGCGCGAGGTTCTGTCACCGAACGAACGCCGCGATGGCGTTCGCCGTCTGATCCGGAGCACTGAGATTCGGACAGTGGCCCGTAGCCTCGAGCAGGACGAGCTGTGCCTTCGGCATGGCGTTTGTGACGTACTCGCCGACGGCGACGGGGGCGATCGCGTCATTGGTGCACTGGAGCACCAAAGTCGGGACCTCGACACGATGGAGGTCGGCTCGGTTATCGGACAAGAACGTCACTCGCGCGAATTGGCGGGCGACGGCCGGGTCCGTGCGACAGAAGCTCTCCGTTAACTCCTCGCCGAGCTCGGGGCGGTCCGAGTTGCCCATGATCACTGGTGCCATCGCGCTCGACCATCCGAGGTAGTTGCTTTCGAGCGACTCGAGAAGCTCGGTGATGTCGTCTTCCCCAAAACCGCCGGTGTAGCCGTCATCGTCGATGTATCGGGGAGAGGGACCCACCAGCACGAGCTTGGCAAACCGAGCTGGCTCTGCGACGGCCGCCAGGACGCCGATCATCGCGGACACCGAGTGGCCGACGAATACCACGTTCTCTAGATGCAGGGCCCGGCACAGTTCGAGCACGTCGTCGGCGTAGGCCGTCAATGACGTGTAGCGGTCGGGGTCGTAGGCCGCCACGTCGCTGCCGCCCGCGCCGATGTGATCGAAGAGCACCACTTTGAACGTGTCTTCGAAACGCGGCGCCACGTGGCGCCACATGTTTTGGTCGCATCCGAACCCATGGGCGAACACAATCGGTTGACCGTTCGTGTCACCGCAGACCCGCACGTTGTGACGGGCGAGGACGCTCATCGGCGCGATGGTAGGCGGCGCCCGTCCGCAGTCGTCCGCAGGGGCTGCGGAGCCTGCTGGCCGGTCAGAGGGTCGAGCGGTCTAACGGAGGGCTCGGATGAGAGTCAGTTCCGCCGTCGATCTCTGGTGGCTCAGTGCCTCTCCAGCGGTAGAAGCTGCCGATGTTGACCGCCAAGGCGACGAGGGGCACCGCGAGGAACGCACCCAGAAGTCCGCCGAGCACGAGGCCGGCGCCGACGGCCCACACCGTGATCAGCGCGTGCAGCTTCACGGCCCGTTCGAGGATAAAGGGCTGGAGCACGTTGCCTTCGATCTGTTGCACCGCGATGGTGACTGCAACGACAACCAGCGCGGTGGTGACGCCGCCGTCGACGAGTGCGACCAGCGACGCCACCAACCCGGCAAGGGTCGCACCGATGATCGGGAAGAAACCGCCTAAGAAGGTGAGCACTGCGAGTGGCAATACCAGGGGGACTCCGAGTAACGCGAGCGCGACACCGATCATGATCCCGTCGATGAGACCGGTCAGCGCCGTCGCTATCAGGTACTTCTGCATGATGAACCGGGCACGGCGCGTCACCACCTGTGCGTCCTCGACATAACCGCTAGGGATGCGCGTCAGGAACCACGCTCCCATCCGCTCACCGTCCTTGACGAGGAAGAACACGGTGAAGAGCATCAGCACGAGTCCCGCGAAGATCTCCGTCACCGTTCGGGCTCCCTTCAGTGCTCCGGCGGCAACGCCACTGCCGTCCGATCCGCCCGAGCGAAGGAGGTCGCCCATGCCGTCCTTGATCTCCTCGATGCGCGTGACGGACAGGTTGAGGGGCCCGTCTTCGAGCCACTGCTGGATGTCGGTGGTCGCTTCCTCTACTTGTTGCCCGACGTCTGCGAATTGGTTGGCAACGCTGGAACCGATCCATGTGAACACGGCAACCACGACGCCGAGGGCACCGAGAAACACGACAAGCGCGGCGAGGGCGGGCGGGACGCGC
Organism: Acidimicrobiales bacterium; assembly: GCA_035536375.1. Taxonomy (GTDB): domain Bacteria; phylum Actinomycetota; class Acidimicrobiia; order Acidimicrobiales; family JACCXE01; genus DATLOH01. The sequence continues at coordinate 14,871 of DATLOH010000038.1, read as the reverse complement.
CGCGCCCGCAGGCGGGCTGCAAGTGGTTCCAGAGTCGACGCAATGAACAGCGCGAGCACAACCGGCACGACGACGACGTAGATCTGGATCAGGCCGAACCAGATAATCGTGAGGGCGGCGACGCCGACGACGATCCGCCAGCCCCACGCGCCGACGAGAGCCACGACGAACGGAACCTTGACCTCACGAGGCTCTGTCATGCCGCGGTCTTAGCGCAATCGATCCGCGCTGAGTTGTCTCGACGAACTTCGAGGCAGTTCTGATCAGCCGAAGCCGATCTCCCATGGCTCGTCGCCGGGTCGGTAGCGGCACCAGGCGCCGGTGACGATCGACTGCTCGAGGTGGGTGGCCAGTTCCGGCAACTCGGGCTCGAGCTTGCGGATGGCGTCGCGGATGCGGGCAGACACCGCTTTGCGGGCCCGCTCGCCCGGGTGGTTGGCAAAGCTGCGGGCGCGTCCGCCCGATCCGAGCACCCGGCCGAGCTCGTCAACGATCGCTTCACGCTCGTGCTCAGCGCGCTCCCGTCGCCCGAGGTCGTTGTCGACGGTGGCCTCCTCGATCGCGGCGTCGAGGTCGTGCAGGCGGCGCCGGTAGTCGGCGAGAGCGACGCCGTCGACCATCGGGCCGCCGCCGCCCGATCGATCGTCGGACCCCACGAGGTCGAGGGCGTGGAGCTCGGCTCCGTCCGCAGCGATGAGACGGGCGAGGTCGCCGAGTCCTTTGGTGTGCGGGACAGTTGCCGCGTGCCCGCCGTATCGAAGATGCCAAATCGATCCCTGCCGACGCATCGACGCCGTGGTTGCGTCTGCGCCCGCGCCGGTTTCGCGCCGCAGCTCGGCCAGCCACCCGGCGGCGCCGAGTTGTTCGTAAGTGGCTGCCGCGTCAGCAAGAAGCGCCGCGGCATCACCCCGACCGACATGCTGAGCCAAAAGGCCGGCGGTGTGGGCGAGACAGCCCGCAAACGCAACCGCCGCGCCGTTGACCCCGCAGGAACGGCTCAGCGGATCGAGGTCCTCGAGCAGTTGACTGCAGAGCGCGGCGTCGTCGAGCGCGATGGCCGCTTGCGCCAGTTCGCGGACGAACACCGACCACAGATAGGACCGATCGGCGCGCCATGTGCCGAGCTGCACGACCGTCGCCGCGTGGGCGCGTGCCCCGTCGAGGTCGCCCGCCCGCGCGAGGAAGCCGGCGGCAACGGAGTGGGCGTGTACGGGCGCGCCCACCCAGTGGGCGACGGCCCTTGCGGCGAAGTCGCGCAGTTCATCTGCGTCACCTCTCGCTCGGACCAGCTCGAGGCGCTGGGACATGAAGACGTTTCCGGCGTCGGGCTCGAGGATGCGCTCACCGAGCACCAGGCCGTCCTCGATCAACGCCTCGCTGCGATTGAGGTCGCCGAGAAGGAGCGCACGGCACACCTCCCGAGTGACCGTGGTGTAGCGGTGCCGGACGCCGCCGAGAGTCGCAAGTATTTCGAGGCAGCTGTCGAGGTCGGCCGACCACGCCGCCGATCCAAGCTCCAACCGGGCGTTGGCCAGCAGCAGGAGGCCCTGCGCGTGATGCTCGCGATCCCCGGCGGAGCGGGCGACAGTCACGATTTCCTGTGCAATATCGGAGCGCTCCGCTGCGGTGCCGGGCGTCCACAGCACGTCGTGGCGCGCAAGCAGACACTCGAGGACCGTCCCGGCGTCGCCGCTGCGCCGCCCGAGCGCAAGAGCGCGCTTGGATAGCGGCAGTGCCCTGGGTCGATCCTCTGGCACCGAATGCTGAAGTTCCCGAGCAAGGGTGGCCGCGAGGCGCGCCTCCCAATGGTCGTCATTGCCTGCCACCACCGCAAGGGCGGCCTCGAGCTCGACCACCGCTTCGTCGCGCCGAGTGGCGAAGCGGGCGCCTAGCTGGGCCGCGGCAATGGCGACGCGTGCGATTGCGGAGGGATCGTCGAGGCGCTCGGCGACATCGGCCGCGTGACGCAGCAGGCCGCGCGCGTCGACGCGCCCGCCGCCGCGACTGCGAGCGTCAGCCTCCGTGAGCAGAACCTCGACGAGGTCGCGATCGGCGAGCGCGATCCCAGCGTCGGCGGCCGCAGCCCGGAGACGGCTGAGCCGACTGGCTGCCTCAGTAAAGGCAAGGCCGGCTAGATCAGCGGCGGCGGCCTTCATCGCCCAGTGCACGGCCCGACCAGTGCCTTCGAGCGGGATCGCCGCCATGAAGTGTCGGGCCAGCTCGGCTGGGGCGACGTCGCCTCCCCGCTCGAAGCGGTCCTCGAGAGCGGCGCCGACGGCCTGGTGGAGCGACACCCGGCGTTCCACGTCGAGCTGGTCGAGGAGGGCTTCGCGCAACAGGTCATGTGCGAACCGGGTGGCATCGTCGGCATCGACCAGCAGCCCCGCCTCGACCGCGGCGCGCGCTGCGCGCTCTATCGCAAGTGTCGACACACCCAGCGCTGCGGCGACCACGTCGGGTTGCAGAACCACGCCACTCACGGCGCCGGCCTCCAACATGGCAATGACCGCGGGCGGCAGGTGGGCCACCCGGCGGGCGATGGCGTCGCGCACGGCCCCAGGCACCTGGTCGCCCGACGCTGCGTCTCCGAGCAGCGCGACCTCGCGGACGAAGTACGGATGGCCGCCGGTCCGTTGATGGATGGCCGCAGCTGTCTCGGGATCGATCGCTCGCCCGGCCACCTGGGCGACGAGCTCGGCGACGGCCGCGGCTTCGATCCCGCGTACGCGCAGTTGTTCGGCGTGAGTAGCAACGCGTTCAAGGCGCGCCCGAGAAGCGAGGCTCAACTCGTCGTGGCGGTAAGCGCCCATGAGGCCGAGCGGGGCCGGGTGGGGGGCGGCCACGACGAACTCGAGCAGCGCGAGCGACGAATCGTCGGCCCAATGGAGGTCGTCGAGGATGACGAGGATTGGCTGCACCGACGCCGTGCGTTCGAGGAAGCGGCTGGTGGCGTCGACCGCCAGCAGCCGGTCGCGCTCGGTGAGCTCGCCTACAGCTACAGCCCCGAGAGACGGAGCGATCGTGGCGACCAGCACGGCATCATCGCCGGCGAGTTCGAGCGCTCGCTCGACGCCGATGCTGCGTATGAGCCCGTCGATTGCCTGGGTCCACGGCCAGAATCCGGGGGCGCCCGCAAGGTCGATCCCGGTTCCCCACATCACGTGTACGCCCTGTGCGGTGGCGAGCCTCGCTGCGGCGCGCAGCAGCGCGGTCTTGCCGATTCCGGCCTCACCGCCGAGCAACACGGTCGAACGGTTACCCGCGCGCGTGCGGTCAACGGCCGCGCTGAGCCGCTCGAGCAGCCGCTCCCGCCCGACGAGCTCGCTCGGCGGGTTCGGCGCAGGCACGGGTCCCATCATCCCCCGCGGGTCGCTGGAGGCACCTGGCGATCTGCCACACGCGATCTTCCGGCGACTACCGGCGATCTGGCGCCTCCATAAGTGAAGCCCGACCAAGGAGGAGCACCAATGTTCGATGCCGAGCAGTACAAGACGACCACCCGCCAGCAGTGGGAGGACGCGGCGGAGGCGTGGCACCGTTGGGGCCCGACGCTCGAGGCGTGGCTGGGGGCGTCCACCGAGGCAATGCTCGACGGCGCCGGAGTCGCCGCGGGCAGCCACGTCCTTGACATCGCCGCCGGTGCGGGTGGCCAGACGCTGGCCGCCGCCCGCCGCGCCGGTAGCCAGGGGCGGGTTGTCGCGACCGACATCTCGCCGACCATCCTGACCTATACGGCCAAGGCCGCAGCCGAGGAAGGACTCGGGAACGTCGAAACGGTCGAGGCCGACGGCGAGCACCTGGAGACGCTCGGCGAGGGCCAGTTCGACGCCGTGATCTCGCGGCTCGGTCTCATCTACCTGCCGAACCAGGCCGACGCGCTGGCCGGCATTCGTCGGAGTCTGCGCCCGGGTGGCCGGCTTTCGGCCGTCGTGTACTCGACTCCCGACCGCAACAAGTTCTTCTCGGTGCCGGTCGGCATCATTCGCGAGCGAGCCGCGCTTGCGCCGCCGGCACCCGGACAGCCCGGGCCGTTCAGCATGGGTGCACCCGGCGTAGCGGTTGATCTGCTGGCTGCGGCCGGGTTTGGCGACGTGCAGGTCGAGGCGTTCGACGCTCCGATCCGGCTCCCGTCGGCGGCCGAGTGCGTGCGCTTCGAGCGCGAGTCCTTCGGCGCACTACATCAGATGCTCGCGGGTGTGGCCGAGGCTGATCGCGAGGCCGTGTGGGGCGACATCGAGACCGCACTTCGCGGCTTTGAGACAGACGACGGCTTCGTCGGTCCGTGTGAGCTGCTCGTGGTGAGCGGCACTCGATGACCACACGCGCGCTCACCGTGGCGGCCGTGCAGTCGACGCCGGTGTTTCTCGACCGCGATGCCACCCTCGAGCGGCTCGTGAGTGAGGTGGCGGCGGCGGCCGCGGCGGGCGCGCGCCTCGTGGTCTTCCCTGAGGCGATTCTGCCGGGTTACCCCGATTGGGTCTGGCGGACGCCCGCATGGCGCGACGGCGAACTGTACGAGCGCCTCTTCGATCAGGCCGTCGAGATCCCCGGTCCGGTTACCGAAGTACTCGGCGCCGCCGCTCGGGACGCCGGCGCATGGGTCGTGGTTGGCGTCACTGAGCGGGTGCGGTCGGGGACGCTCTACAACACTCTTCTCTACCTCGACCCCGAGGGTGCCGTCGCCGGTGTCCACCGCAAGCTGTTGCCGACCGGCGGCGAGCGCACCGTGTGGGGCAGCGCGCCAGCGAGCGCGCCGACTGTCGTCGACACCGGTGTGGCCCGCCTCGGCGGGCTGATCTGCTGGGAGAACCTGATGCCCTTGGCGCGCGCCGCAACCTACGAGGCCGGGGTCGACGTCTACCTGGCACCGACGTGGGACAACAGCGACGCGTGGTTGTCGACGCTGCGTCACATCGCCCGGGAAGGGCGCGTGTACGTCGTGGGCACGAACACCTGCCTGCACGGCCGAGACGTGCGCGCCGCGCAGCCGGGTCTGACCGCCGGGCTGTACTCCGATGACGAGGGGGACTGGTGCTCGCGAGGCAACACCGCAGTGATCGGCCCCGACGGCACCGTGCTCGCCGGACCGCTAGTCGGCGAGGCCGGCATGCTCGTGGTGACGCTCGACCTCGACGCGCTGCGGCTCGCTCGCCGACAGTTCGATCCGGTCGGCCACTACGCCCGACCCGACGCCTTCCAATTGGTTGTCAACTCGGACAACTTCGGGTTAACGAGTGGATCGGAGGGTAGACGTGTGGCCCACGACCTGTGCCCACCGCGCAGCGCGTGACAAAGGAGAGAAATGTCGGACATGAGCAACGACGATCTTCTCGAGCGTGTCCATACGCTCGAGACCGCACAGGCGACGCAGACGGCGGCAATGGCCGGCGCCGAAAGCACCCAGGCCGCCCTTCAGGCGGGCAACATGGCCACGACGACCGCGATGGCGACCGGCACGATGACAACGATGGCCGCCGGCAGCATCAGCCTCATTCTCGGCATCTTCCTAGGTCTTACGATCGCCCGTCGCTAGTACCAAACGTCGCTCTGGTGCAGAGCTGGCAAACAAGAAGGCGAGCGCGAGAAGCGCCACGATGGCCCCGACCTCGACGGCGCGGGTTTGTGTGGCTCCGGATGTCCAGATCGGCTCAGACCAGCCGAACACCGATCCGATGCGGGTGCCGATCAGCGTGGCGAGGGACGCGGCCTGGAATCCGATAGCGGCCAGGATCGCCGGATAGGTGAATCGCGGTGCTCGGCGAACCACGAACACGAGCGCGGCCACGAGCACAACTGACGCGACAGCGTTAACCAGGAACCCCACTCGGACGACCGAGGAGCCCGGCAAGTTGGCGGGAACGAAGCGATAGATTCCGAGCCAGTCGCGCACGTGGATGAATCCCCCGGCGGCGATGAACATCGCCGAGAGTGCTAGCAGCGGTGTCGTCGACCGCATCCGCCGGATGGACCCGAGTGCGTTCATGCTTGTGTTCCGACGCGGCCCGCACGGTCGGATGGCCCACCGTCGGTTTCGAAGCCCGAGGAGGCCTAGGCGAGCGTGAGCCTGCTCGTGTGTTGCGTGCGCATGCGCTTGAGCCCGCTGCGAATCCGGCTCTTCACTGTCCCTTCCGGCACATCGAGTAGGCGGGCCACCTCGCGATAGGTGTGCCCGCCGAAGTACGCAAGCACGATGGCGCGTTGTTCGGTCGTCGGCAACGCCGTGACGATGTCGGCGATCTCCTTCCGATCGAGCACTGCAAGCGCCGACGCGTCAGTCTCGGTCGGTGGAGCTGTTGGCGCACAGTTCGCCGGCGACTCTCTGGCCCTGCGGGCGTTGTCGCTCCGGAGGATGTCGACCGCCCGACTATGGGCCTGCATGAGCAGGTAGCTGCGCAATGAGCCGCGCTCAGGCCGGTAGCGCTGGGGTCTGTCCCAGAGCTGCAGAAAGATTTCCTGAGTTAGATCCTGAGCGCGTGTGTGACCACAAATGCCCTGGGCAAGGCCGTGCACCCGGCTGGCGTGCTGTGCATACGCCTCGGCGAGCGCAGTCTGGTCGCCCGCGGCTATCGCAGCGACGAGCTGCCCGTCGCCGAGTTGCTGCGCGCTTCTCACCGCACCCGACCGTTGAGTCTGTTGACAGCGTGTCGCACGTCGGTACCTCGCTTCACAATGTGTGTTGCGGGTCACCAGGGTCCGGAGCGACGCCGTTCGGACGATTCGTATCCGTTTCTCCTCCCGGCCAGACCCCTTACCGAAACGGGTGTACCGTCTTTTTCAGGACACGGATCACATCCCCAACGTGTTGGACCGGCGAGAGCCGGCCCGGGAGCGATGCTCCAGACCCCGGTAGCGCGTCACCGCAACGAATGCACCGGGAGAGCCATGAGTCGTTCAGAACCTGCGTCGATTTCGGTCTCCCGCCGCGCCGCCAGCAGCTGCCCCGAGCCCACGGTTGTGTGGCTGCGTGGCGAGTACGACATCGCAACCAACGCGGCGCTCGGCCCCACGCTCGTCGGCGCCGCCGACCGCGACGGCAACGATCTACTGGTCGATCTGAGTGGGGTGACCTTCATGGACGCTTCGACGGTCGGCGCAATCATCGACTCAGCGAATCGCCTCCGCGTGCGTTCGCATGCGCTGGAAATACGCGACCCATCGCCGCTAGCGCGCCGGGTCCTAGAGATGTGCGCGCCAAACCTCCTAATGCCTCGTGCGAGAACGCTGGTTCACGCGATGGGGGCGCCAGGTGCACGTAGTCGCGTGGGAAGTTGACTCGAGAGCGCCGTCTCGAGCTTCTTGCGCTGATCGGCGATCCAGGCGCCGACTCCGAGACGCAGCGAATGTGCGACGTTTGCGTCGACACGACCGGCTTGACCGGTGCCGGGATAATGCTCATGTCAGGTGACATACCGCGTGGTCCGGTATGCACCACGAACTCGGTGAGCGCACTCATCGAGCAGCTCCAGTACGACCTCGGCGAAGGCCCGTGCATGGACGCCTACGCCGGTGGCCACCCGATACTCGAACCAGATCTGGCCGATCCGGCAGTTGCGCGCTGGCCCGCGTTCGCCGGACCAGCGGTCGACGCAGGTGCCCGGGCCGTATTCGGTTTCCCGCTTCAGGTGGGATCAGTTCGACTCGGTGCGCTCAACCTCTACTCCGACGTCGCCGGAGTGCTCACCGACCGTCAGCACGGAGACGCGTCGCTGTTGGCCAGCATCGTCGCCCAAGCGCTGATCCTTTTGCAGGCGGACGCGCCACCAGGTGCCGTGGCGGCCGAGCTCGAGGCGAACGCCGATTTTCAGTATGTCGTGCACCAGGCCTCGGGCATGATCGCTGTGCAACTCGACGTAAGCGTCTGTCACGCCTTGGTGCGGCTACGCGCACATGCCTTCGGCAACGGTCGCACGCTCTCCGCTGTCGCGCACGACGTGGTCGCCCGTCGCCTGCGCTTCGATGGCGCCAACGGCGAGAGGGACGCATTGCCGTGAGCAGCAGTCGCCAGATCCCACCGACGATGAGCGCAACAGAGCGCACAGTCGTACCATTGAGACCGGGTCACGGTCTCCAACGAGCGAAAAATTGGCCACCGCCGATCGGAACGGAGACTTCATGACAAGAGAAGCGGTACTCGCCAGGACGCTCGTAGACCTCGCTGACACCCTGGTCGAGGACTTCGACGTCGTCGACCTCTTGACCCGGCTCGCCGACCACTGCGTGGAGGTGCTCGACGTCGACGCAGCCGGGATAATGCTCGCTGCCTCCGACGGGCAGCTTCGGGTAATGGCGTCGTCGAGCGAGGCGATGCGCCTTCTGGAGCTGTTCGAGATACAGAACCAGGAAGGTCCCTGTCTGGACAGTCACCGGAGCGGCCTGCCGATCGTGAACCAGGATCTCTCCCGCGCCAACAGTCGCTGGCCGCGCTTCGCGAACGAGGCCCTCGCCGCCGGCTTCCAGTCGGTGCACGCCCTTCCGATGCGCCTGCGGGGTTCTGTAATCGGGGCGCTCAACCTGTTCCGATCCGGCGCCGGCGAGATGGGACAGCAGGACCTCGACCTCGCGCAAGCGTTCACAGATGTCGCGACGATCGCCATCCTCCAACATCGCGCCACTCGTGAGGCACAGGTGGTCAACGAGCAGCTTGCACAGGCGCTGAACAGCCGAGTCGTGATCGAGCAAGCCAAGGGCATGGTGGCCGAACGGCTCTCACTCGATATGGAACACTCTTTTAAAGTGCTCCGTACCCATGCCCGCAACCACAACCTGCGCCTCGTCGACGTGGCCGCCGGTGTTATCGATGGCGCACTGCCTCCGGCAGACCTTGATTCGCCGCCGGAGGTGGTGAGGTGAAGTGTCCTGCGGACGGCGCCACGCTCGAGATGAGCGAGCGTCAAGGCGTCGAGATCGACTACTGCCCTGACTGTCGCGGCGTGTGGTTGGATCGTGGAGAGCTCGACAAGATCCTCGATCGCGCCGAGTCGGTCGCGGCGTCTCCGCCGCCCCCGCCGTCCCGCCGGACGGATGACCGCGAGTACGACGACCGCCGCCCGCACAAGAAGAAGAAGCGCACTTCGTTTCTCAGCGAGCTCTTCGAGGACTGACCCACAACGACACTGGAGGACGGTTGCGCTGGTGATCTAGCCAGCTCTTCGGGCTTGACCGCGATAACAACGGGGTACCCGGTCAGGATGCGTTCGTGGGTCCACTCCGCAATGCAAACGCTGTTCGAACCGCGTAGAGCCGGGGAGCGATGGCAGGACGAGGCGGCGCGGGTCGGCCGCGAGGTGGGCCTGCCGACGGCAGTGGTGATCGGGCTGCTGACCGTGCTCGGGATCGGAATCGGGCTGCTCATAACCGGGATCGGCGCGGGAACCGTCGGGCGCGTCGACCTCGACATCGCTCGTGCGCTGGCGGACGGTCGGACAGCAGTCCTCGACCGCGCCACGGGCGCGGCGACGTTGCTAGCGGACAGCCCCACAGTGGCGCTGCTGTGGGTGGCGGCCATGGTGTACGCAGCTCGCCGCACTCGGACGTGGCAGAGCCCTGTGTTTCTCCTCGTGGCAATTGGCGGCGAGAAGCTCACCTATCTCTTCACGAGCCTCGGTGTCGGCCGGCCGCGGCCACCGGTTGAACCGCTCGGCGAAGTGTTCTCGACGCACAGTTTTCCCTCTGGCCACGTCGGTTCAGCGATCGTGCTCTACGGCGGGCTGGTCCTCGTGGCGCTATGGCACGACGGGTCGAGGTCGCGCCACTTGCAGTCCGTCGCCGTGCGGGTCGGGCTTGCAACTTTGGTCACCGCGATAACGGTGCTGGTCGGCTTCAGCCGGATGTACCGCGGGCACCATTTCCTCAGCGATGTCTTGTGGGGCGTGGTACTCGGCATCGCGTGGCTCGTGGTTGCTGATCGACTTGTGTTGCGGAACGGGCCGAATGGCCGCTGAGTTTCCTCAGCTCCCGTCCTTGAGCTGGTTGTACTCCTCGCGGATTTCCTTCCACGCGTTCCCGTCGTCGGCGTTACGGATCCGCTCGCACAGCGCGCCCACCTGCTCGGCGCGCGGGTCGTTGTCCTTCCGGAGTTGCTCGAGAGAGTCGCGGCACTCGTCGAGCAGCTTCTCTTTGGCTTCGGCGTCGCCGCTCGATGCCTCGTCGACGAGCCGTTCGAACCCCGTGCGGAAGGTCGCCAAGGCATCCTCGGCTTCTTCACGCGCTTCACCGGCCCCGTCCTTGACCCGTTCGGCGGCTTCATCGGCCTGACGGGCGGCTTGATCGACTTCGTCGTCGCCGCACGCGCTCATGGCAAACCCGCCTACGAGCAGTACCGCGGTGACGCCCCGTGCAATTCGTCTCATAACGCTCTGCTACCCCAATGGGCGGGGTACGCACACGCTCGGTCCGATGATGCGGCCGGTGAAGGCAACCAGCCGAACCAGAGGTGACGCGTCGTGCGGGGGGTCGGTCGCTACGGCGTACATGTCCCCGTTGCGCATGTCATGGGTAATCGCTTGACGGGCAAACGCGTCCACTGCGTCGACGAGTTCGGGCGCAGGCTCATAGGGCTGAGCGGTCGCGGTGGCGATGTCCCAGCCGTGAACGAGGCCGTCCATGGCCACGAACCGCGCGAACACGTCGCCGGGAATAGTCCCCTGAGGCGTTTCGATCGTGCGCTCCATTGCGCCGGACGAGCGTGCCGCGCTGCGAAGGTTCGCCATCGCTACTGCGAACGACGCAACAAGGTCAGTGTCGGCTGGAACGCAGACCGGCGTGCGCCCGCGAAACTTTGCGCTGAAGAGGGCCGCGCCGGCGGTCATGTGCTCGATCACGTCGCGGACCGTCGACCGCGCGCACGGGGTCGGGGCGCCGAGTTGCGCGGCGCTTAGCGGCACGATCAGCTCGGTGAGGAGCGGGACGATCTCGTCGAGTTGACACCGCGGGTCGGCAACGGGGTCGATCAAAGCCGGGGTCACCACGTGTGATGCGAGATCGGCGGCCTCGCGGTCGCGGCCGTGCTCGATCAGCTTGATGAGCTCCTGGTCGTTGCTCTCTACTCGTTGCGTCGTCACGAACACATGGTGACCCGTGCACGCGTCCGCAACATCGGGCGCATAGCCCAACCTGCCCCCGATCTCCGTGGGTCGTTTGACCCATCGGCACTGACTGTCGATCACCGACCCGCCTGAGAGTCGCAATCGCGGTAGCGCGGCGGTCGAGCCCTTGCTATGGGTTCAGGGTCGCTACGTAAATCGTGGCTGATCCGTTCTCGTCTGAGTACGGATTGGGCACCGTGACAACGTGTCGCGCGCACGAACCGAAGACGGCCTCGACGTCGACCGTGAAGACGGGATCCGGAGGATCGTCGGACCACAGCGCGAACACGCCACCTGGGTGCAGATGCCGAGCTAGTTGCCGTAGACCGGCGAGGCTGTAGAAGACGGCGTGCGTGGGATCGAGCACGCGTCTTGGTGAGTGATCGATGTCGACAATTACGGCGTGGCAATGCTCGTCGCGGGCGTCGAGCAGCCCGATGTCCGACACAGTTAGCGCGAAGAAGTCGCCATTCACGAGCTCACAGCGTGGGTCGTCGACGAGGTCGGAGGGCAGGAGCTTGCGCGTGTGCCAGTCGATGACCGCGGGAAGCGCTTCGATCACGCGCAACGACCGCACGCGGGGGTCGGCGAGCACGGCGCTGGCGGTGTACCCGAGGCCGAGGCCGCCGACGACCACGTCGAGTGGGCCCTCCGCTGCCACTATGAGCGCAAGCTCGGCCAGGGCAACTTCGCTTGCCGTGTAGAGGCTCGACATCAGGAACTCGTCGCCGAGCTTCACTTCGAACACGTCGGTGTCGAGCATCGGGTCGCGCCGGCGCCGGAGCGTGATGTCACCCATGCGGGTCGGCGTCCGAGCCAGCTCCTCGAAGCGAGCGCTCAATTCAGGCGTACCGGGGAGACTTGCATGTCCGCTGTCTAACGCAGCCCGGTCCGCGCGGGTTATCAACAGGTTTGGGCGCATTTATCAACAGGTTTGTCCCGAGACTTTGGTACTCTTCAGGATTACCTCAGCATCCAACTGGAGATTTGGTAAATGGTTTCAACGCCCGGTGGCAATGGGCGGCGTGGGCTGGGACGTCCCCGACGAGTAGTGGTCTTCTCCGGCGCACTGAGCGTCGGCGCTCTCCTGATTCTTGGTACGGCCGCGATCAGGCTGTCGTCTGACGCCGCGCGATCGCAGGCCCAGCGCCAGGCGTCGGCCGCGGCGTCTGCCAGTGCAGTCGCAGTCGAGCAGGAGATGATCGGCCTTTCAGAGGTCGTCGACGCCTTTGCAAAGCGCCCGACCGTCGTGGCTGCGTTTGCCAGCGGAAGTCGTGGCGAGAAATTTGCGCGGGACATGCGCTTCCACCTCGACGAGTTGAGGTCCTCTCGGCCCGGCATCAGCTTGGCGTTCCTAACTGAATCGTCTGGCGTGCTCGTCGATGTCCTGCCGGAGACGCCGGAGATCATTGGCCGCGATTTCAGCTTCCGCGACTGGTTTCAGGGCGTGCGAAGCACGGGTCGCCCTTACGTGTCCGAGGTATACGACACGGCCGCTACCGGTGAAAATCTGGTAGTCGCCGCAGCCGCGCCTATCCACTCCTCAACGGTTCCCGGTAGTCCGATGGCCGGCGTGCTCGTGGCCGGGTACCGGCTCGACACGATCCAACGATTCGTCGACGACTTCGCCGCCGCGCAATCGGTCGCGCTGACGGTGACCGATCAAAATGGGGTTGTCGTCGCCTCGCCCGGCACCCGGAGCGACACGTTGGCGGCCCGACAAGGCGAGTCCGAGGCGGCCGGCGCTCAGGAGGGACGAGGCGACCCCGGCGAAGAGGTGCCCCGAAACGACCGCGTTGTGTCGGCCCACTCGCCGATCCCGAAGCTCGGTTGGGCGCTTACCGCCGAAATCCCCGCCGAGGCGGCGCTTGCCGAACTGAGCGGGGTGCGAGGCGCGCTGTTCGTTATCCTCGGCATCCTCGCCGCAGTCCTCCTGCTTGGCCTCGCGGCGCTCGATCGTGTTCTTCGGCGACGCGCAGAGACCGAAGACCAATTGCAACGGTCCCAGGCATTCCTCGACTCGGTGGTCGAGAACATCCCCCACATGGTCTTCGTCAAGGATGCCTCGGATCTGAAGTTCGTGCGCATCAATCGCGCCGGTGAAGGCCTGGTTGGCTATCCCCGCGAGGAGATGATCGGACACACCGTCGAGGAGTTCTTCCCCGCCGACCAAGCCGAGTTTTACTCCGCCAACGACCGCGAAGTTCTGCGAGGAGGCCAGCCTCTGGACATACCCGCGGAGCCTGTTCGCACCCACGACTGCGGGGTGCGGACCGTGCACACCACGAAGATCCCGATCTTCGGTCCGGACGGCAAGCCCGAGTACCTGCTCGGCATCAGCGAGGACATCACCGAGCAGCAGGAAGCTCGGGCCGCGCTCGAGCAGGCTCGCTCGGACGCCCAGCGCGCCAACCACGCCAAGAGCGCTTTCCTCTCGCGCATGAGCCATGAGCTGCGGACGCCACTCAACTCCGTGATCGGATTCAGCCAGCTGCTCGAGCTCGACGAGCTGGCGCCTGAGCAGGCCGACAGCGCCGCGCAGATCACCAAGGCGGGCCGGCACCTGCTCGGCCTCATCAACGAAGTGCTCGACATTGCGCGTGTCGAAAGCGGCGAGTTGCGCCTTTCGCTCGAGCCCGTGGACTTCCGGGAAGTCGTAGATGAGGCGATACGAATGGTTATTCCCCTCGCGGCGGCGCGTGGCGTGCGCCTCGACGGCCTTGACGAGAGTGTGAGTACGCACGTCCTCGCCGATCGGCAGCGGCTCAAGCAGGTAGTCGTCAACCTGCTCGCCAACGCCGTGAAGTACAACCGCGACGGCGGGTCGGTTGCGGCGCACATCGACGAGCGCTCGGAAAGCCGAGTTCGTCTCGAGGTCGTCGACACGGGTATCGGAATCGCGCCGCAACATCTCGACCGTTTGTTCCTGCCGTTCGACCGACTCGGCGCAGAGGAGAGCGAGGTCGAGGGCACCGGGCTTGGGTTGACGCTGACGAAGCAGCTCGTAGAAGCGATGGGTGGCGAGATCGGAGCGTCGAGTGCGGTCGGGATCGGCAGCACGTTTTGGGTGGAGTTCACAACCACCGAGCCGTTGTCGGACACGGGCAACGAGTCGTCGGCGCCCGCTTTCGATGGAGCAGGAAACGCTGGCGACGTAGCCCGCTCGATCCTCTACGTCGAAGACAACCTGGCGAACGTGAAGCTGGTCGAGCGCATCCTGGCGCGGCGTCCCGAGGTCACGTGCATCGTCGCCATGCAGGGTGGGATCGCGCTGGATCTCGCCTTGGAGCATCAGCCGAGCCTCATCCTGCTCGACCTTCACCTTCCCGATGTGTCCGGCGAGGAGGTGCTGCGCCGTTTGCGCGCAGATCAGCGAACGGCCGCGATACCGATCGTCGTTCTCAGCGCCGATGCGATTCCCGGTCAAGCCGAGCGCTTGAAGAGGATCGGCGCGACCGACTACCTCACCAAGCCGTTCGAGATCGGACGATTCTTAGAGGTGGTCGACACGGCCGGGCGTGTCGAAACCCCGCCGCCCGCGGAGCCCGCCCTCGCGGAGGAGGTCGGACCGCTTGACGCGAAGATCGTGTCGTCGCTCCAGCAGCTCGGCAAAGGTTCCGAGGCAGGCGCGGTCGGTCTTCGCGAGCTCATCACGGGGTTTCTCGATGACAGCGCAACGCGCTTCGACGAGTTGCTCGCCGCCTTGACCGCAGGCGAACCCGATGAGGTGGCGCGGGTAGCGCACAGCCTCGTCGGCAGCACCGCGAGCTACGGCGCCAAGGACTTC
>DATLOH010000037.1:0-38819 GCA_035536375.1 Acidimicrobiales bacterium | reverse complement strand
CGCCCTAGTAAGGCACCGGTCGCCGCTATGCGGGCGCTGCGGGTAGACCCGGACCGGCATCTGAGCGACACGTCGTAGCTCTCATATCGCCGGGCGTCGTGGTGTACGCGCCCCTTCGAACTACCGGCCAACTGTGACGCGCCGAGCGAGGGTGAACGCCTGTGGGGTCGACTCGTGGTCGAGTTCGGGCTCGCGCACGGCTTGGGCGTCCACTTGCAACCCGGCTTCGACTAGCGACCGGGCAACTGCCTCGGTGGAATGCCGATAACTGGTCAGCGAGATGCCGGTGCCGTACGCGTCGGTCCGGTGCACACCTTCGCCGTCCCCAGCCTGGAAGGCCACCAGGAGGTGACCATCCCCACGGAGCACCCGCTCGAGTTCGGCGAACACCTCATCGAGGCGCGCCGGAGGGGTGTGGATGATCGAATACCAGCACACGGCGCCGGCGAGGGACGCGTCCGGGAACGGGAGCGCGGTGAGACACCCCTCCTCGAATCGGATGTCAGGGTGCGCTTCCCGGGCGACGGCGAGCATCGCCTGCGACACGTCCACACCAACGACGTCGACCCCACGAGCCGCCAGGAACGCCGCCGCGCGTCCCGGCCCGCAGCCGACATCGGCGACCGGCCCGGTCGTCGCTCCCACCAACTCGGCGAATGCGGCCAGCATCGCCCGATCGACCGGACCCTCGAAGGCCGCACTCAGCTCCGCCCCCACCGTCTGGGCGTACATTTGGGCCGTGGCGTCGTAGACCGCTCGGGCCGTCGACACGTGGTCGGGTTCCATCACGCTGCAGAACCTAAGAAGCTGCGGCGCCCATATGCGAGCACCTTTCCCTAGAGGCGACGATGAGAATCGAACTCATGTACGGGGCTTTGCAGGCCCCTGCCTAAACCACTCGGCCACGTCGCCAGAGCGGGCGACTGTAGTCGTGGCAGCGTACGGTGCGACATGACGCCGACGCCGGCCACGCGACGCAGCAACGTTGCGGCGTTCGGGCTGTCGGCGCTGATGCTGGCCGCCGGAGTCGCCCACTTCGTGGTCCCCGATCGCTACGCCGCCATCGTGCCGGAGTCTCTGGGGTCGGCGCGGGCGTGGGTCTACGGCAGCGGCGTCGCCGAACTCGTTGGCGCTGCGCTCGTTGCCCACCCGCGCACGCGGCGCGTCGGCGGTTGGTTCGTGGCCGTGCTGCTGGTCGCAGTGTTTCCGGCCAATGTGAAGATGGCCCTCGACGGCGGCGCTCCGGGCGAGTCCGGCATGCTCGGGAATGCCACCGCCGCGTGGCTACGGCTGCCGCTTCAGGTCCCGTTGGTCCTTTGGGCGCTCCACGTTGCACGTGTGGCCAAGACCGCAGAAGCGGGCGCGCTAACCTCTGCCACTCACTCGCGGTAGTAGCTCAGTTGGTAGAGCGCGACCTTGCCAAGGTCGAGGTCGCCGGTTCGAGCCCGGTCTACCGCTCCAGTGTCGAAGCCCCCGCTGCGGCGGGGGCTTCGGTCATTCTGCGGGCTTGCTCTTCTTGGCGGTCGACGTCTTCCGGGCGGGTCGCGGCGCTGCGACGGCGTCGGCCGCCTTCTTCAGCTCCTCGAGGGCGTCGTCGAGGTGGCGGCCGATCTCGACGACCTCGGGAACCGTCTCCCGGCAGGCCACGAGGCCGAAGTTCATCGTGTCCATGTAGCTCATGACGGTGATGTTGAGACCGCCTCCATCCATGATCGGCCCCATCGGGTACATGGCCACCATGCGTGCGCCCGCCGAGTACAGCGGGAAGGGAGGTCCGGGCACGTTCGAGATCGTCACGTTGAACAGCGGCCGGTGCCGGTCGGCAATCTTCATGTTGGAGTAGAGGCGTGCGGCGCGTGCCGCGATCGCAGGAGCGGCGAACTCGGCCCAGTTCGTCAGCGTGTCGGCGCCGATGGCCTTGTCCTGTTCCTTCGCGTGACGCGTGCCGTCGCTGATCGTGTGCAGCCGTTCGACCGGGTCGTCGATGTCGGTCGCGAGCGACACGAGCATCGAGCTGACGCGATTGCCCATCGCGCCCTTCTCGTCCTCGGCGCGCACCGACAACGGGACCATTGCTACGAGCGGTGCTTCCGGCTGCTCGCTCCGGCCGTCGAGGTATCGGCGTAGCGCACCGGCGCACATCGCCAGCACGACGTCGTTCACCGTTCCGCCGAGCGCGTTCTTGACCTGCTTGACCTCGTCGAGCGAGACCTGCGTGAACGCGAACTTGCGGTGTGGCGAGATCGCCTGGTTTAGCGACGTGTTCGGCGCGCTGAACAGGGCGGGCGGGGGCGACACGCTCGGCTCGCGGTTCCGGCGACGCACGTTCACCGCTGCGAGTGCAGTCCGCCGGAAGGCCTTCGCGGCCGCAACCGGCTGCCGGGCGAGCGATGACAACGCATACGCGACAAGCTCGGCGTCCGACGGGATCGGATCGGGCTGCCACGGCGGGTCGGGCGGGTCGATAACTGCGATCTCCGGCGACAGGTCGAGCAGGTTCGCGGTGAGTTCTGCGCCAGACACGCCGTCGATCGCTGCATGGTGCGTCTTGGTGACGACGGCGATGTGGCCGCCGTCCAATCCCTCGACCACGTACATCTCCCACAGCGGTCGCCGCCGGTCGAGCGGTCGACTCATGATCTCGGCCGAGAAGGCGGCGAGCTCAGCGTCGCCGCCGGGCGACGGCAGCGCAGCGCGACGCACGTGGTAGTCGATGTCGAAGTCCGGGTCCTCGATCCACAGCGGGTGGTGGAGCTGGAAAGGCACCTCGACCAGGCGGCGCCGGAACGGCGGGAGGAGGGGGAGCCGGTTCTCCACCATCTGCTTCACGCGGTCGAACGAGTAGTCCTCGGTGCCGCCGGCCGGATCGAAGATCGCGGTCGACCCGACGTGCATGTGCGTGGTCGGCGTCTCCAGGTAGAGGAACGTCGCGTCAATGCCGGTGAGTCGCTGCATGTCAGCAGGCTACCGCCGCGCTACTTGAGCAGCTTCGAGAGCCGTCGGTCGGCGAGCGGTTTTCCGTCGGTCTGACAGGTGGCGCAGTACTGGAGGGACTTCGACGAGAAGCTGACCTCGCGGACCACGTCGCCGCATTCGGGGCACGACTCGCCGGTGCGGCCGTGCACGCGCATCCCACTCTTCTTCTCACTCTTGAGCTCCGCCGCCGGAAGGCCGGCCGAGCGCTCGAGCGCTTCGCCGAGCACTGCAACGATTGCCCTGTGGAGGCGTTGCGTCTCGTCGGCGGTGAGCTTGTTGGCGTGTTTGAAGGGCGACAGCTTGGCGACGTGTAGTGCCTCGTCGGAGTACGCGTTGCCGATGCCGGCGATGCGCCGCTGGTCGACCAGCACGCCTTTGATCTGCGCACCGCCCGCCGCGTCGAGGACCGACACGAAGGTCGGCAGGGTGAACTCGTTACCAAGCGCGTCCGGGCCGAGGGTGGCCACGTGCTCGATGTCCATCGGGTCGCGAACGACATGAACCTGAAGGCGTTTCTCGGTTCCCATCTCGGTGACGTCGAAGCCGGAACCGTCGTCGAGCACGACTCGCAGCGCGAGCGGGCTCTTGTTCGGCTTGATCGGGGTCTGCGGTACCGCCTCGCTCCATCGCAGCCAACCGCCGCGCGCGAGATGGATCACCAACCACGTGCCGGCGGTGTCGAAGAGAAGGAACTTGCCCTTGCGGGCGACGGCGTCGATGGTGCGCCCTTCGAGCGCATCGATCGGCGGGTCGAAGGTCTTGAGCGCCGCTATGGCCCCGACGCGCACCTTCGCGATCGTGTGGCCAGTTGCTCGACCGTTAAGGAAGTCGACAAGCGACGCAACCTCGGGCAGCTCGGGCACGCTGGGCCTGGTCCCCTATCGACCGGTGGAGCCAAACCCGGCATCGCCTCGGCGGGCGGCGTCGAGCTCGGTCTGCTCGACGAACTCGACCTGGTCGATGCGCTGAATGACGAGTTGCGCGATGCGGTCGCCGCGCTGCACGGCGTACGGGGCGGAGGGGTCGGTGTTGATAAGGAGCACCTTGAGCTCACCGCGGTACCCGGAGTCGACTAGTCCTGGCGTGTTCAGGCAGGTGATGCCGTGGCGCAGGGCGAGGCCGCTGCGCGGCAGGACCAGGCCGGCGTAGCCGTCCGGGATGGCGACGGCGATGCCTGTACCGACGAGCACACGTCCGCCCGCGGGATCGATCTTGGCGTCGTGTGCCGCGAGCAGGTCCGCGCCGGCGTCGCCAGCGTGTGCATACGCCGGGAGCGCCCGGTCGTCGTCGGGATCGAGTCGGCGCACGGGTACGGCTAGCACGCTCGCGAGCGTAACTACGGTGGCGGCGTGGACGGCGTGCTCGTGTGGATGGACCTGGAGATGACGGGACTCGATCCGACGACGGATCTCATCGTTGAGATCGCGACGCTGGTCACCGACGGCGAGCTGAACGTGCTGGCCGAGGGTCCCGATCTCGTCATCAAGGTTCCGGACGCCGCGCTCGACGCGATGGGCGACGTCGTGACTGGCATGCACGCCAAGAGCGGCCTCACCGACGCGATCAGGGCGTCCACGGTCACGCTCGAAGAAGCCGGGGCGGCGACGCTCGACTTCATTCGTGCGCACGCTCCCGAGCCGCGTTCCGCGCCGTTGTGTGGCAACAGCATCGGCACCGATCGTCGCTTCCTGCTCCGGTACTTGCCGGAAATCGAGGAGCACCTCCACTATCGCTGTGTGGACGTGTCGACGATCAAGGAGCTCGCGCAGCGCTGGTATCCCGAACTGTTCGCCGGTCGACCGGAGAAGTCGGGCAACCACCGCGCTTTGGGTGACATTCTCGACAGCGTCGCCGAGCTGCGGTACTACCGCTCGACGGTGTTCATTCCGACGCCGGCGACGCCGGCGACGCCGGCGGTGACGCCGCCGCCCGTCGCCTGAGCAGGCGCAAGATGCGGGCACGGTTGTAGCGCTGACTGATGATGCACGGCACGTTCACAGCCACCCCGTAGACAAGCATTGCGACCGCGGCGTACCACGGGTTCCACAGCGCGAAGAACGGCGCCGCGGCCATGACCACCCAGTGCGACAACTCAGCGCGGCGGGTCTCGGCGGCGTATCGCTCGAGCGCCTGGACTGAGCGCCCGCCGATGCTCGACTTGTCGAAACCACCGGCGAACGCCGCGCCCGCCTCCGGCAGCCGCCGCTTCCACGACCGCACCCGCGCAACCCGCTGCCACACCCGCCCGTCGTCCTCCCACGCCCGAATGCGCGTGACCCACTTTTCGCGCAGGAGTGACTGCAGCGGCCAGCGGTGCGCGCAAAGTCCGATCGTTACGTGGACGCCGAGCCATACGGCGACGTCGAGAAGGACCAGGGCGGGCTTGCTCATCGTTGCCCACGCCCGCCGACTTTGCGCGCCTTCCAGCGCACAGGCCGGCCTAGCGCGCGCAAAGTCGTCGCTCGGACGAAGACGATAAGGAAAATGGCGAGCGGAATGGGGTAGAGCGTCGCGGTGAAACGGGGAAAGCGTCCGACACGTCTCAGCAGAATTCCAATCGAGACCGCATAGGCGGCGTAAACCGTCGCGCTTGGAAACGACGGAGACGCGATGACTCGCCACCCTGCGGTGATGCACCCGCTCAGCCACAGGACGATCAGCGCGAGCACCACCGGGCGTGCGGCGGCCGCGCCGGCGGCGATGTTCTTCGTCCAACCGTCAATGAGGTCGCGCGCTCCACCGGGATACATCCGGTAGACGACGTCGTCACGTCCTGCGAACGCGATCACCGGTCGTTTCTGGGCGCGATAGCGCCCGGCGAGCGCAACGTCATCGATCACGCTGCCGCGAACTTCGTCGGCTGAGTGGCCGCCGACTGCGCTGTACGTCCGCCTGGTCGTCGCAAGACAAGGTCCGAACGCGGCGACCGGTTTCAGGCGTCGGCCCGCAAAGCTGAACGCGTTCGTGCCCATCAAGGAGACAAGCACGAAAAAGGCGCCCAGTGCTTCGTACGGGCGTACCGTCGCATGTCTTGGCTGGACGGTAACGAGCGCGTCCTGGTTTTCGTCGACGATTGCTGCGAGGCGTCCGAGTACGTCGTCGTTCGCCAGCCGCACGTCCGCGTCGAGGAACACAAGGGTCCCGGAGGCAGTCAATTCGGCACCTTTCGCGCATGCATGCGGCTTGCCCAGCCAATCGCGCGAAAAGTCGCCGGCGGGAATGACTCGTGCTCCTCCCGCCCCGGCCGCGGACAGGGTGTTGTCGGTGGACGCGTCGTCGACCACGACGACTTCTGCCGCCCGCGGACGCTGGTCGTCGAGGGTCTGTAGGAGCGGGGGGAGGTTGTCCGCCTCATCACGCGCCGGGATCACGACGGCGACGTCGATAACCTCGGAATCGCTTCGTGCCGCCGGCAGCGGCGACAGGCGGCTAAGGAGCAGGGGGCCGACCGACCACCGCAACGCCTCCGCCGCTATCGCAAGCGTCGACGGCAGTTCCACGACTGCCGAGCCTTGCACGACTCAACGCTCGGGACAGAGGTCAGCCGCCGCGTCGCATCGCGAGCGCTTCACGCACCTGTCGCAGCGCGGTTGCACGCGTCGTGGTGGCGCTGAAGAACAACATCATCCACCCGGCGAGTTGGAGCTCGCTGGTTCGCTCCTGGTCATCGGTGAACTTGCCGAAGACCGTGTGGTCGTTGAACCCTTGGTACTCGAGCCCAACCTTCTCCGGCAGGAATCCGAAATCCAAATATCGCGCCTTGCCTTTGATGATGACCTTGACTTGCTGCTGGGCGTGGAGTCCGGCGTCGCGCAGCCACTTCGCAACGACCTTCTCCTTGCGCGACGCATCGAGCCTGTTGGACTCGAGCCGCGGTCCGAGAACGCGATCGACGACACGCGTTCGGCGCCTGCCTCTCGCGCGAAGCTCCTCACGGATCTCTTGGACCTGGGCGTAGGTGATGAGACCGCGGCGGCGGGCGTCATCGACGATCAGGCCGAGTCGAGCCGGTGAGACAACCGCCGAGAGATCTACGAGCGTCCGCGCCAACGTGGTGACGGGCACTCCCTGAATCACGGTGACGTGAGAGTCAGGGAGCTTGTTCGAGCGATGCAGGATGACGCCGCGCACCCTCGAGCCCGTCCGGCGGGCGATGGTCACTTCGAGGCGTATCGCGGGCACGAAGTTCAGGCGATGCAGCCGCCCCGCACTGCGATGTGACGCCACTGCTCCTGCGATCGCCAGACAGGCCGCAGCGAGATCTTGCAGCCAGCTGTGCGGAGATCCACGCAGCCGAACGACACGCGCATGCACGGGTTCGAACGACCGCGCCAGACGACTCGACCGCCAGTGCGGACCGAGCGCAACACGGCATTGCGCGCTTGTGAGCAACGAGTGCTGCTTCGCCGCGAGTCGCTCGAGTTCACGTTCGTCCATCGCCCAATTTGATCAAGGGGGTGTAACGCGAATTCGGGCGCCGTCGCGACCCCTCACCGCCGCCTCGAATTCCAGCGACTTTGCGCGCGCCAATGCACACGGCGCGCAGTGGCGCGCGAAAAGTGCGCCTCAGGATCTAGTCGATGAACGAGCGGATCTGTTCGATCGTGTTGGTGGCAGTCGGGCCCATTGGAGTGACGTTCAGCGTCGTGACGCCCGATTCGCGGAACGCGTCGATCCGTTCCTTCACATAACCGGCCGGGCCGACGAGCGTCATCGACTCCAAGAGTTCGACCGGAACCGCCTTCGCGGCCTCGTCCTTCTTGCCATCGAGATACAGGTCCTGGATGAGCGCGGCTTCCTTCTCGAAGCCGTACCGGCACGCCAGCTTGTTGTAAAAGTTCTGCCCCCGCGCCCCCATACCGCCCACGTACAGCGCAACAAACGGACGGGCCAGGTCACGCAAGCCTTCGAGGCCGTCACCGATCGCCGCCATGCCGCCGGCGACGATGTCGAGCGGTGGAAGGTCATCGGCGCGTTTCGCCTTGCCCGCCGCGAGTGCGTCGCCCCACACTGACGCCGCCTTTTCCGGCACATAGAGGATCGGGAGCCACCCGTCCGCAACTTCGGCGGTCAGCTCGACGTTCTTTGGACCGAGCGCTGCGACGTAGATCGGAATCGTCGGCCGAACAGGGTGCGTCAACATCTTCAGCGGCTTGCCGAGTCCGGTGCCTTGATCAGGTGGAAGCGGAAGGGTGTAGAGGCCGTCATGCTCGAGTCGCTCGCGACGCCACACCTGTCGGCAGATTTCGATGATCTCGCGCGTCCGCTGCACGGGCTTGTCGTATTTGATGCCGTGGAATCCCTCTACGACCTGCGGGCCCGACGCGCCGATGCCCAGGAGGGCCCGCCCGTTCGAGAGCGCATCGACACCAGCGGCGGTCTGGGCGAGCAATGCAGGCGTGCGCGAATAGATGTTGAGGATGGACGAGCCGATCTT
Source organism: Acidimicrobiales bacterium (assembly GCA_035536375.1). Classification (GTDB taxonomy): domain Bacteria; phylum Actinomycetota; class Acidimicrobiia; order Acidimicrobiales; family JACCXE01; genus DATLOH01. The sequence continues at coordinate 30,406 of DATLOH010000037.1, read as the reverse complement.
GATGCGCTCGGTCTTCGCAGCGATGTAGCCCATAAGGCTGACTGCATCGAAGCCGTACGCCTCGGCGACCCATGCCACGTCGAGGCCGGCCTTCTCGAGGTCGGCCAATTGGTCGGCCGCTTCGGCGAAGCCGCCTGCGTAACTGAGCTGGCTGGAGAGCTGCATGCTGGCAGCGTCGCCGCAACTTGACCGGTCGGTCAAGTACGGTCGCACGCGTGGCGGCCGAGAAGCTCACCCGACCACCGAAGCAGGAGCAGTTGCCGGCCGAAACGGCGGTCAGCGAGGTCGGGCCGAACGTGTTGCGAATGCAATTACCCATCGCCATGCCGGGCCTTGGCCATGTCAATGCATATGCCTTCGTTGACGAGCGCGGGGTGGCAGTCCTCGACGCCGGCCTGCCCGGTCCGGGCACGTGGCGCACGCTGGTCGCAAGATTGAAGAGTGCGGGGCTGCGGGTGCGCGACGTCCACACCGTGTTGGTCACGCACTCGCACCCTGACCACTTCGGGTGCGCTGGCCGACTTGCGTCCGAGGCGCGTGCCGATCTGGTGACGCACACGTCGTTCCGACTCTTCTGGGGACCGGGCCAGGACCCATGCGACAACGTCGACCACGACCACAGCGATGACAACGATCAGGGTCTCGACGCCGAGGACCTGCCGACGGGCAATGCGTGGCTGGAGCCCCCGCCGTGGGGCGGTGAACGCAGCCGGCCGCCACTGTCACGCCGCCTGATGTACAAGGCGATGCGGTCGCGAGTGCTGGGAAACTACCGACTCCCCCCTGCCGCACGGCACGTACGCCACGGCGACGTCGTGCGTCTTGCAGGTCGCGACCTGTTCGTCGTGCACACGCCTGGACACACCTTGGATCACGTGTGCCTGCACGATCCGGAGGCCGGGCTGGTCTTCACGGGCGACCACCTCCTGCCGACGATTACACCGCACATCTCCGGCATCGCCGCCGGGCGCGATCCGTTGCGGAACTTCTTCGCATCGCTCGATCGCGTCGCCGAGCTCGACGACGTTCGAACTGCTCTCCCGGCGCACGGCCACCCGTTCGACGACGTCCCCGGCCGTGCGGCGGCAATCCGAATCCACCACGAGGGACGACTCGACAAGCTCGGGGAGATCAGCACCGCGTTGGGTCCGACTACCGTGCGCGAGTACTCGCATCAGCTCTTCCGCCCCGCCCGCTGGGGGGCCATGGCGGAGAGCGAGACCTATGCGCATCTCGAACATCTGCGGCTAGCCGGTCGAGCCGAACGCCACGACGAAGGTGGCATCCCGGTGTACCGCGTTCCGAGTTAGCCGAGGACCCCCGCTCACTTTGCGCGCACCAGCGCGCCCCGCGCGCGATTCCGCGCGCAAAGTCGATTTGGGCGATACGCTCCGCGCTTCGCTGCAGATCGCAACGGTGCGGCGGCGAAAAGGGGAGCCGAATGCGTCGAATCGTGCTGTTGGTGGCCGCCGTCGTTGGAATCGCCCTTCCGGCGATCACGCTTCCGGCAGATGCCCACGAGGCCAACTACCCGATCGTGTTGATTCCGGGGTGGCATGGAGACGCCACGACTTTCGACGAGATGATCCCGAAGCTGCAGGCACAGGGACTCACTGTCATCGACTTCGACAGCGCCAAGACCGGCACACAGGCCATGGGCTATGCGCCGACTGCATCGGGCCAGCACATCCCTTACGTAGCGGCCAAGGTCGTCGAGGAGAAGATCAACGCCGCACTCACCGCCAACGGGTATGCGACGACGCAGAAGATCGACATCGTCGCCCATTCGATGGGCGGCCTCGTCTCGCGATTCCTGATCGAGCAGCCCGGCGCAGACGTCGACTACTGGTCGAACACCACCGGCTGGTACGGCGACGGTGTCGCCGATCTGGCCACGAACTGGGCGAGCCGCATCGACGACCTCGTCATGCTCGGCACGCCGAACCATGGGACGTGGGAGGGCTGGGTCCCCGGCACCCTCGGCGGGTTCGGCAACTGGAACGCAACTGGCGGCGACATGGCGCCGAACTCGCGGTTCCTTACGCGCATGGGTTATGCCGAGAAGGCCGGCGAGGTCTACTCCACCATCGGCGGCAATCCCTGGTACCTCCAGTGGCTCACCTACGACTACAACGGCGATGGCGTGCGCAGCGGGTTCGACGGCGTGGTCCCGGCCGAATCGCCATTCCTGACGGGCTCGAACCAGTTCCTCGTCGGCGGCCACCACGGAGAGCTTGTGACGCAGGACCAGCCGCTCGACATCGTGATCCAGGAGCTGGGCTACACATCGACCCAGACCGGAAACGGTGCTGCCAACATCGCCGGGCAAGCCACGGTAAAGCTCGAGCTGGCGAACATCGTCAACGATCACGACGGCGGCACGACCGACGAGTTCCGCTTCGACGTCTACGTCGACCCCGACGGCAACAGCGACGGGTACAGCTACGTGAGCCAGATCGCCTACGACCGTGACGCACCGTTCAACCAAACGTGGGGCAACGCCGGTCCGGGTTCGGCAGTGATCAACCTCCCCGGCACCGCGCCGAGGTTCGACATCAAGCTCGACGTGTGGGAATCCGATCCCTTCGGCGCTCGGGAAGCGGTCTCGACGGTCTACTTCCGCGATCTCATGTTGTCCGACGACCTTGACGGCATGGACTACTACTCGTCCACCGCCGCTGACTCTGAAGGCGGCACGAATAGCTTCCGCCTGTCAGTCAACGGCGCGACGTCCGACCCAGGCCAGACCCGCCTCGTGACCTTCGGCTTCGACAAGGCGTACATCCAGAACACACTCGAGCCGTGCTGTAACACCGAAGCGCAGTTCACACTCCACGCAGGCCGCGACGGCTATGCGGGCACCTACTACCGCGGCTCGCCCACCGACGGCTCCCACTACAGCCGTGGCGGCAATACCTGGGCCGACATCGGGGTGCATGCGAAGAACAATGGCGTGGTCGAGAGCGAGACCGTCTGGTCGGGACGGATGCTGAACTCAGCGACGTGGCGCTTCGACGCCGAGTATTTCGATGACGACGGCGGCTGGTCCTCACGTGACTCGGGCGGGGTTTACGCCTGGACAGGTTCGGTGAGCACGCTCACCAGCGGGCGTACCAACCGCTCCGGAACCGCCGACAGCGACTGGGACGTCTACTGGTACACGAACGTCACGGGGTGATCCACGCACTTCTCCTGCACTTTGCGCGCAGGGGTGCGGCGACGCCGCACCCCTGCGCGCAAAGTCGATCGTTTCCGCGGGTGTAAGAGTCTGCGATGCGCATCGGTGACATCGAGCTGATTCCGCTGTCGGACGGGCTGTGCAAACTGCCGCAGCAGTTCTATATCGGGCTTGACTTCTCGACGCATCCAGAGCTGCTGGCCGAAGACGGCCGCGTCCACATCCCGATCGGGTGCTACCTCGTGCGCACCGGAGATCGCCTTGTGCTGCTCGACGCCGGCCTTGGGCCGGGCATCGACGTCGGATGGGCGCGCGGAGGCGACCTGCCGGGGCAGCTCGAGGCGCATGGCGTGCGCCCCGAGGACATCGACACCGTGGTGACGAGTCACCTCCACCTCGACCATGTCGGCTGGCTGGCCGTCGCCGACGACGAGGGCGAGATGCGACCGTTCTTCCCGAACGCCACCGTCCGCTACGGCCATGCCGACTGGGGACAGTTCGTCGAGGCGGTCGGACCAGAGGATCGGACGCGCCTCGTGATGGAGGCGATGGCGGCATCGGGTCGGCTCGAACCGATCGACGGCGACATGGTTTCGCTTGCGCCCGGCCTCACCGCTCGTCATACGCCCGGCCACACGCTCGGGCATTACTGCTTGGTGGTCGCTTCAGGGGATGAGCGTGCATTTCTGCTTGGCGACGCAGTCGAGTGCCCTCTCCAGCTCGAGGAGCCGGACTTCTACGCGATGAGCGACGTCGATCCCAAGCTCGCGGCCCGCACCCGTGAACTGCTGTGGCGCGAGCTCGAAGGCACGAACGCCCTCGTCGGCGCCGCCCATTTCCAAGGACTCGAGTTCGGCCGCGTCATGCGCGGCACTGGGAAGAACTACCAGCTGCTTTCCTGACAGCTCACCGCACTTTGCGCGCGCCAGTGCTGGCACCGCGCACTTGTGCGCGAAAAGTCGCGGGGGGGTTCGGTGCTCAGCCGGCTCGGACGCCGGGGAGGACGTCGGCGGGGGCGCCGTCGGCGATGATGCGGCCGGCGTCAACGACAAGCACTCGGTCGGCGATCTCGACGGTCGACAGGCGGTGGGCGATGATGACCGCGGTCCGGTCGGCGAGCAGCGTCCGCAGCGCTTCCTGAACCAGCCGTTCGGTGGGCAGGTCGAGCGAACTCGTGGCTTCGTCGAGGATCAGGACGCGCGGGTCGGCGAGGAACGCTCGTGCGAACGCGACCAGCTGACGCTGCCCGGACGAGAGTCGACCGCCGCGCTTGGCGACGTCGGTGTCATAGCCCTTTGGCAGCGCCTCGATGAAGACGTCGGCTCCGATCGCTCGCGCCGCAGCCTCGACCTCGGCTCGCGACGCTCCAGGACGGCCGAGCTCGATGTTGTCGGCCACAGAACCGGAGAAGAGGAAACCCTCCTGCGTGACCGTGACGACTGCACGTCGGAGGTCCTCGTCGGCGAGATCTCGCAGGTCTATGTCGTCGAGCAGCACGCGGCCATCAGTCGGGTCGTAGAAGCGGCCGATCAGGCGCGCGATCGTCGTCTTGCCCGCACCGGTACGGCCGACCAGTGCAACGGTCTGGCCTGCGGGGATGTGGAGATCGACATGGGGCAAGACGACGACCTCGTCGCGGTAGCTGAAGTGCACGCCGTCGAAGCGAACATCGCCTTTGGCCGAACGCAGCGGCGTGGGCGAGTCGGGCTCGGCGACTACGGCTTGCTCGTCGAGCACGCCGGAAAGCTTCTCGAGGGCCGCAGCCGCTGACTGGAACACGCTGTAGAACTGGCTGAGCTCCTGCACGGGCTCGAAGAACTGCTTGAGGTACAGCAGGAACGCAGCCAGCACACCGACGGTGATCTCGCCGTCGAGCACGCGGCTACCGCCGACGATCAGCACCGCAGCGGCGGTGGCATTTCCGAGCATCCGGACGCCCGGTCCGTAGACGGCGCCGAGCCTCGACGACCAGACGTTGGCGTCGGCGTACTTGTCGTTGAGATCCGTGAAGATGACCTGGTTGCGCGGCTCGCGGCGGAACGCCTGGACCGCCCGCATGCCACCCATGGTCTCGACGAACTGCACGATGACGGCGGTGACCGCCTCCCGAGTGGCCCGGTACGCACGGGACGAGTTCGCACGGAACCAGACCGTCAGCGCGAGCACGAACGGGAGCGACGCCAGCGCGACAAGCGCCAGCGGCACGTCCAGCAAAAGCATGAGCACGGTGATGCCGATCAGGAACATCAGCGACCAGCTCAGCGTGGTCAACCCGTATGCGAGCAGCTCGCCGATCGCGTCGATGTCCGACGTGAGGCGGCTGATCACGCGACCCGATGTGTATCGCTCGTGGAATCCGACGCTCAGCTTCTGAAAGTGGTCGTACACCCGCGACCGGAGGTCGAAGAGCACGTCCTGGCCGATGCGACCCGTCAGCTTCGTGAACTCGTAGTCCGTTATCCCGGCGGTGACGGCGGCCACGACGTAGAGGCCGACGAACAGCACGAGCTTGCGCATCGACCCGTTCTCGACGAGCGGCGGAATGCCCGAGTCGATCGCCAGCTTCACGAGCCAAGGGCCGGCGAGAGCGCACAGGTTGTAGACGAAGATCGTGGCGATCGAGCCCGCAACTGCGCGTGCATGCGGACGAAGCACGGACAGGAGCAGTCGCTTGCTGCGGCCGCGCAGGAAGCTCGCCATGTTGGCGGTGATCTGGTCCTGCCCCTCAGCAGCGACGCCGTGCCAGTCGTTCGCAGGTGCGGCAGCCACTACGCCACCTCCTCCCCAGCGACATCGGCGAGGACCGTCTCGTCGAGGACGTCCTCGTGGACTTCTCCGATCACGGCCGCGTACTCGTCGTTCGTTGCGAGGAGCTCGCGGTGGGTTCCGACGGCAGCGATGCGGCCTTCGTGGAGAAACGCGACGCGATCGGCGAGCGCCACGGTGGACGGCCGGTGCACCGCAATGATCGCAGTGACATCGCGCAGTACACGGTGCAGCTCGGCGTGCACCCGCTCCTCGGTGCGCACGTCGAGCGCCGAGAGCGGATCGTCGAGCACCAGCACACCGGGACGCCCGACGACTGCCCTGGCCAGTGCGACGCGCTGACGCTGACCGCCACTCAGCGAGAGTCCCTGCTCCCCCACTCTCGTGTCGAGGCCCCAGGGCAGGTCGTGGACGAACTTGGCCTGCGCGACCTCGAGCGCTTCGTCGAGATCCGACTGGCCGACGTGATCCCCTGCGAGCAGAACGTTCTCCCGGACACTTGCGGAGAACAAGTTCGGTTCCTCGAACGCCACAGCGACGCGAGCCCGCAACTCGGCTAGCGAGAGGTCGCGGACGTCGAGACCGTCGATCGTGATCCGACCGCCGGTCACGTCGAGCAGCCGCGGGATGAGGTTCAGAAGCGTGGTCTTGCCCGATCCCGTCGCGCCCACAAGGGCGAGCGTCTCGCCTGGGCGCACCTCGAGATCGACTCCGCCGAGGACATTGGCGGCTGAGCCCGGATACGCGAACGACACGTTCTCGAACCTGACCGAGCTCGCGCCCGGCGGCAGCGGCACAGGGTCGGCGATTTCGGCGATCGCGGGTGCGGTGTCGAGGACTTCGAAAATTCGCTCAGCGGCCGTCGAAGCCTCCTCGCCCATCGCGATGATCTCCCCGAGCGATTCGACCGGCCAGATCAGCATCACCATGAGCGAAAGGAACGCGACGAGACCGCCGATCGTGAGCGACCCGTCGGCCACCGCGACGGCGCCGCCGAGGAGCACCGCCGCCTGGCTGAGCTTCGGGAACTGGCCAAGCATGCCGAAGAAGCGCGCCCTTAGCCGCGCCATCTCGATCGAGCTCGCCCGCACGGTGCCGGCGCCGCGGAGGAACCTCTGGTGCATCTCGCGCCGGCGGCCGTAGGCCTTGATGACGCGCACCCCCTGCGCGCCCTCTTCGACCATCGTCGTGAGGTCGCCCGTCTGGTCCTGCACGAGCCGGCTGACCGACCCGTAGGACTTGTTGAACTGCTTCGACAACCAGATGACCGGCAGGAAGCCGACGGCGGTAAGCATCGCGAGCCAGAAGTGCATGCGCGCCAGGAGGAAGATCACGAACACGAAGGTGCAGGCATTGATGAACAGGAACGTGAGGCCGTAGCCGATGAAGCGGCGGATGACGGAGATGTCACCAACCGCACGCGACAGCAATTGGCCGGTCTGCCACCGGTCGTGGAACCCGACGTCGAGCGCCTGAAGATGCTCGTAGAGGTCGTTACGCATCTCGGTCTCGATCCCGACCGCCACCTTGGCCAGGGTGTACCGGCGTAGGAAGGCGAGCACACCCTCGAACGTGCCGAGACCGAGCGCCAGAAGGGCGAGGGGAAGCAGCCCCGGGCGGTCGCCGCGAGCCAGCGGTCCGTCGATCACGGCCTTCGTGACCAGCGACACCGCAGCCGCAGCCGCCGTGGCGACGAGTGACGCCACGATCATGAAAACCATGCGGCCGACGTGGGGCCGGACATAGCTACGGACGCGCCAAAGCGCAAAGCGGTGCATAGGAGAATCCCATTGTCCCAAGTCGCGCCGCGAAAGGCCGAATCATTTATCGGCGGGGCCGTCGTCGCCCGGGGCGCGTAGCTTCTCGGCGTGGGATCCGTGTCCGTCGACCGCTTGGGCTACCGCCTTCAGGGCGGCCGCACGCTGTTCACCGACGTCAGCTTCTCGGTCGGCGGTGGCAGCCACACAGCGCTGGTCGGCGACAACGGCGTGGGCAAGACGACGCTCCTGCGGATCCTCGCCGGGGACGAGCCCGCTACCGAGGGGTCAGTGCGGATCGACGGGACGCTGGGCGTCATGCGCCAGCTCGTCGGTATGCGAGGCCAGGACCTGACGGTGCGGGATCTGTTGATCAGCCTGGCTGCGCCCGACCAGCGATCTGCGGGTCGCGAGCTCGATTCCGCCGACGCTGCCTTGCATGCCGAGAGCAGCGAGAAGAACGGCCTGCGCATGGGCGCGGCCGTGACCCGCTGGGGCGACGTCGGTGGTTACGAGCTCGAAGTGGTCTGGGACTCAGCGTGCCTCGCTTCGGTGCGGCGTCCGTACGAAGAGGTGGCGACGCGACCGCTGACGACGCTCTCGGGCGGCGAGCAGAAGCGGCTCGCACTGGAGGTCCTCCTCCGCGGCGAGGCCGACGTCCTCCTGCTCGACGAGCCCGACAACTTCCTCGACGTGCGCGGCAAAAACTGGCTCGCTGACCAACTGAACGCGACACCAAAGACGGTGCTGTTCGTGACCCACGACCGCCAACTGCTGGCCGACACCGCTCGTCGAATCGTGACGCTGGAGGGCAACGGTTCGTGGATCCACGGCGCCGGATTCGAGAACTATCACCAGGCTCGCCAGGATCGCTTGGCCAAGCTCGACGACGACTATCGGCGCTGGCGGGGCGAGCGCGAGCGCCTTGTCACCTACATGCGCACGATGAAGCAGCGGGCGGGCATCAGCGAGGCATTGTCGAACCGGGCGAAGGCGGCCGAAACCCGGCTGCGCCACTTCGACGAGGCCGGGCCTCCGCCCGAGCCACTGAAGGACCAGCAGATCAACATGAAGCTCGGCGGTGGTCGCACGGCGAAGCGCGTCCTCATCGCGCAGGATCTCGCCCTCGACGGGCTCACCGATCCCTTCAGCACCGAGATCTGGTTCGGCGATCGTGTGGCGGTCGTAGGGCCGAACGGCACGGGCAAGACGCACTTCCTGAAGCTGCTCGCGGGTGAGCCGATCGGTCACAGCGGTTCGTGGGCGCTCGGGTCGCGCGTTGTGACCGGCCACTTCTCACAGACCCACGACCATCCGGAGCTGCTCGGCAAACGCGTGCTCGACATCCTCGCTCGCCACAGCCTCACGCTCGGGCCGGCGATGTCCGCGCTACGGCGTTACGAGTTACAGACCGCTGCGGAGCAGAACTTCGAGACGCTCTCGGGTGGCCAGCAGGCGCGCCTCCAGGTCCTGCTACTCGAGCTCGCCGGCGCCACGATGCTCTTGCTCGACGAGCCCACGGACAACCTCGACCTCGTCTCCGCTGAAGCGCTCGAGGATGCGCTCACCGCGTTCGAGGGCACCGTCGTCGCGGTGACGCACGACCGCTGGTTCCTGCGGAGCTTCGACCGCGCCCTCGTGTTCGGCCGCGACGCGACAGTCAAGGAAGCCGACCTCTCCATGTACACAGCTTCCTGATTCACCCGCCATCGCCGACTTCGTGGACGACCTGCGGCCAGCCCTCGCGTACCGACGGAATGGCCGGCACCCACGGAGTTGCGGAGCGGAACTTTCGATTGCTGACTCGCTGGCTGCGGGCCAACAGGTCGGCTTTGCTTCCGCCGGCGGCCGCGATCGCCTTAGCTGGCCCGAACCGCAGCGCACGCTTCCCTACCGCCTGGCCGAGCGCTCGCCACGCGTCGCCCCGGGGAAGCGGCTCGTCGTCGACAACGTTGTAGATCCCGGCAGGCGCGTCGAGCGCCGCGACCACCGCCGTGGCCGCGTCCTCCGTTGAGATGAAGGACTGGAAGGCATCCGGGTGGCCAACCGCGGCGGCGACGCCGAACCGCGCCGCCTTGATCGCCTCGAGCGTGTGCGCGGAGTCCGATCCGTAGAACATCGCGAAGCGCAACACGATCCCGCGTCCGCCCGCAGCGGTCACCCGCGCCGCCGAGGCTTCCGCATCGAGCACCGACGTCACCAGCGAGGTTGCGTCGAACGGGTGCGACTCGCCGATCCAGTCGACGCCGGCGTCGGCGTAGGGGAAGGTGATGCTCTCCTGGACGAAGCGCGCTCCGACGCCCGCCGCTGCGGCCGCGAGAGTGGCCGCCGCCTCGGTGCGGATGCGGTTGTTCTCCTTCCATGCGCCCGTACGCCACGCCTTTGACGTTGGTGGAATGCGCGTGGCGAGGTTGACAACCGCCTCGGCGTTGGAGGTCGCCGACCTCACCGCAGCGCCATCGAAGAGGTCGACAGACACCGGATCGGCCCCGAGGTCCCGCAGCAACTGGGCCTTCGCTTCCGACCGGGCGACACCAGCGACCTCATGACCGGTGGCCACAAGTGCACGCACGGCTCGCCAGCCCACGACACCGGTCGCACCGGCAACGAAGATTTTCAACTGAGTTCCTCCTTGAGCCAGACGGCTCCCTTGGCGAGTGCTTCGGGTGGTGCCTCCGCCGCGAGTCCGCGCACGAGGTCGGCGATCGACGTGGCCGCAAGCGCGGCGCGATAAGCCGTTTCGGCGGACTTCATCACACGGGCGATTCCGCACATGTCGCCATAAGCCGAGGCCTTCACCGCTGACGGGCCCCGCCGGCGGATCTCGCGGCACCGGAACGCTTCGGCGGAGCCGTCTACCGCCTCGACGACATCGCAGATCGAGATTTCCCTCGCGGGTTTTGCAAGCCGGTAGCCGCCGCCACGCCCCGGCGCCGCTTCGAGCACGCCGGCGCGCGTTAGTGCCTGTAAGTGCTTCGCGAGGTAGGCCGAGGGCACGCCATGGAACTCCGCGAGGCTCGCCGCCGTGAGCCCCTTTCCCGCCGGGAGCGCAGCGAGCACCGTGCAGCAGTGCACTGCCCACTCCACCCCGTCGGACATCCGCATATCCGGATATTATATATCCGGATATACAGGATCAACAAAGTCCGACACTCGCTGTAGGATCGAACACATGTTCTCACTCAACGCGGCGCAGCGGGCGGCGGTCGAGCACGACGGCCGGGCGCTCCTGATCGTCGCCGGTGCCGGAACCGGCAAGACCACCACGCTGGCGGCGCGCCTGGCTCGATTGCTCGCCGACGGCGCCGACCCAGCCCGCGTTCTGCTCCTGACCTTCAGCCGGCGGGCGGCCCGGGAGCTCATCGCGCGTGCGGCGCGCTATGCGGACTCCGCGTCCGCCGGTCGCGTCTGGGGCGGGACGTTCCACGCGGTCGCCCACCGGCTCCTTCAGCAGCATGCCGGCGCTGTCGGGTTGCGGCCCGGCTTCACCGTGCTCGACTCGGGCGACGCAGTGGACCTCTTCGGTCTGGTGCGCACCGACCTCGGTCTCGCCCAGCGCCCGCGCCGCTTCCCGCGCAAGGACACACTCGCAGCCATCTACTCACGGGTTGCGAACGCGCAGGAACCGCTCTCCGACACGCTGGCCGCCTTCTTTCCGTGGTGTCGCGACGACGTCGAGGGCATCAGGGCGTGCTTCGGTGAGTACGCGGCGAGGAAGCTCGCTACGAACGTCGTCGACTTCGACGACCTGCTCCTTTATTGGCGGGCGCTGGTGACGGCGGAAGCAGGCGAGCCTCTGCGCCTCGCATTCGACCATGTGCTGGTCGACGAGGTGCAGGACGTCAATATCGTCCAGGGCGACATCCTCGCTGCGCACTGCGGCCCTAGCCGCGCGGCTATCACTGCGGTGGGCGACGACGCGCAGGCAATCTACGGATTCCGCGCCGCAACGCCGGCGGTCATGCACGGCTTCGCCGACCGGTTCGAGGGAACGACCGTCGTCACGCTCGAGCAGAACTACCGGTCGACGCCACCGATCCTTGCGGCGGCCAACGCGGTGCTCGACGCTGCGCCGCAGCCGTATCCGCGCACACTGTGGACCGAGCGGCGCGGTGACCGCCGGCCCACGATCGTCCGCTGTGATGACGAAGCGACCCAAGCGGGCGTGGTGTGCGACAGCGTGCTCGCACATCGCGAGCTTGGCGTCGCGCTGCGCGACCAGGCGGTGCTGTTCCGGACCGGACATCACAGCGACGGTCTCGAGGTCGAGCTCGGGCGGCGCAACATCCCCTTCGTAAAGTTCGGGGGCCTCAAGTTCCTCGAAGCCGCGCATGTGAAGGACACGCTGTCGCTGCTCCGCATTCTCGACAACCCGACCGACGAGCTGGCTTGGCAGCGCGTGTTCGGGCTGCTCGAAGGGGTCGGCCCGGCGACGTCGCGCCGGCTCGCCGATGAGCTCGGAGTGACTGCCGGACGCGACACCGCGCTCCGTCGGCTGATCGACGAGCCGCCGGAGGTGCCCGCGGCCGCGCGGGCCGATCTCGACGTGCTGCGCGCCGCGCTCGCCGATTGTCTCGGTCCCCCGCCGCCACCGCCCGCCGCGCAGGTCGAGCGCTTACAGCCATTTCTCGCCAGCGCATTCGATCGGGCGTACCCGGCGAACGCGACGGCACGGACCGCGGACGTCGATGCGCTCGCAGCGATGGCCGGCGAGCATCGTGACCGCACACGGTTCCTCGCCGATCTCACGGTCGATCCTCCGGCGTCCACGAGCGACCTGGCCGGTCCCCCACATCTCGACGACGACTACCTGATCCTGTCGACAATCCACTCGGCGAAGGGCGGCGAGTGGAACGTCGTGCACGTGATCCACGCGGCCGACGGCAACATTCCCTCCGACATGGCGCTCGGTGAGCCAGGCGGGCTCGACGAGGAGCGACGCTTGCTGTACGTCGCACTCACACGAGCACGCGACTCGCTCACCGTCACCTGGCCGCAACGCTTCTACCACCGACGCCATGGACGCGACGACGCGCACAGTTGGGCCCAACCGAGCCGGTTCCTGCTCGGCACCGGCGACGTGTTCGACTCCGTCACGGTCGCCCGACCGGACACGCACGTGGAGTTCGCCCCGGTCGACGGCCCCGCTCAGGTCGCCGGCGCCCTCGCCGACCTCTGGAGCGCGTGATCATCCTCTCTGTCGACAAGACTCGTGCTCGTGACAGCGCAGGAGCGGCTCGTACCGCTCGACGGAATTCTGAACTTTCGCGACCTCGGCGGGTACGCGACGCGTGACGGTGGCCGCACCGTGTGGCGCCAGGTGTTCCGATCGGACTCGCTGTCGTTGCTCACGGCCGACGGCTGGAACCAGCTTGCTCCGCTCGCAGTCCGCACCGTGTTCGATCTGCGTCATCAAGTCGAGCGCGACCGCTCGCCAACGGTCGATCCCGGTCTCTCGCTCGACGTCAACCACCTTCAGATCGGCGGGGAGGCCGCCGAGGCCGCCGACCTGATCGAGTTGCTGCGCAGCCGCGGCGACGCTGCGTGGGACGAGGTGTTCGTCGCCGGCATCTACCAACACATGCTCGCCGAGTACCCGACGGTCTTCGGAAGTCTCCTTCGCGCCATCGCCGACGACGCCCGCCGACCGGCGGTGTTCCACTGCACCGCAGGCAAGGACCGCACCGGTGTTGCCGCCGCCCTGCTCCTGACCGTCCTGGGCGTCGACCGCGAGACAATCCTCGACGACTACGAGCTGTCGACCACCTACCGCAGCGGCCACCGCATCAAGCAGTTACAACCTCTGCTCGACGAGGCCGGCATCGATCTCGAGAAGGTACGCCCGTTCCTGTCGGCGCCGCGGCCCGCTCTCGCAGGCGCAATGCAATTCCTCGACGACGAGTTCGGCGGAGTCGATCACTATCTCGACCACGCCGGCGCTGACGCCGACATCCGTTGCGCCCTGCGCGCCGCACTGGTGGAGGCCACGTCATGACCGGTCCGCTACAGCTCACGCTCGACTGCCGCGATCCGCAGGCGCTCGCGCCGTTTTGGGCCGAGGCGCTCGGCTACACCACGGTCGGGAACTTCGAGCAGTACACGATGCTCCTCCCGCCCGCCGAGCTCGGCCCGGGCGCGCCGCGCTTCCTCCTCCAAGGCGTGCCCGAGCCCAAAGGCGACAAGAACCGGTTCCACCTGGATCTCCACGTCGACGACATCGACGCAGAGGTGGCGCGCCTCGAAGCGGTCGGCGGGCGTCGACTCGGCGAGCGCATCAGCCTGGGACAGACCGAGTGGGTCGTGATGGCCGACCCGGAGGGCAACGAGTTTTGCGTCTGCCGCGAGGGCGTTAACTCGTAGGGCGCGGCCGGCGGAGTGCGGCGATCGCAGCTGCGGGCGCCGCCACCACCGCTGCAGTGCGAGTCGCACGCTCCCCGGCCTCGGCCGGCGACCAGCGCGTGAATGGTTCGTCGACGGTGGGCGACCACCACAGAATCGCCACCACCATCACGGTGGTCCCGCCGGCAATGCCCGCGGTGATGGCGGCGCGACGCCACATCTGTTTGACCGCCTGCGGGAGGCGACGTAGCGCGCGCCACCCGCGGTCGGGCTCCAGAGCGGCGAGCGGGAGTCCAACCAGCGCGAGCACGAGCAACGTCGCGACCGGGGCCGTGAACGCAGCAACAGCCAGCGCAACGGCGACTGCCGCGTCGCGGCGCACCGCTCCGGACCACCGTCGCCTGGTGTTGTCTGCGATGTGGCGCACCACGGGATCAATCTGCCTCCGAGCGACCTCGAGCGTCGAGCGCGCCGGGCCGAGACGTCGGGTCAGCTCGGCGCGCCTCGTCGGCTGGGCGGCGATGCCGACACCGCTCTCGCCGGGAAACGGGTCGGGCACGCCTGCATCGACCAGCGAGCACCAAGGGCACGCTTGGCGCAGCCGGCGTGCGCTCATGTGATGCTGACTACGCCCGCACGGACGCAGCGTCGACTCTGCGCGATGAAGTGCCGTCGCCCACTCGGCGGCCGCCGGGCGCATCGTCGCCCGCCACCGCGCCGCAGTCAGCGAGCGACGGCTAAGTGAGTGAATCGAGCGCGGGAGCGCGCGCCATGGCACAGCCAACGGAGACGCTCGCAGCGCACCTCGGCGATGTGGGAGCCGACGGCGGCGTGCGCACGCCGCGAGGTCCGGCGGGTCGCCCGAACCCGTCCACACACCGGCGAACGGGTGGCGGCCCTCGCGCAGCAGGAGGCTCACGAGCACCGCGAGCGCGAATACGTCAGCCGACGGATGGCGCTCCCCGACGGCGAGCTCGACGCCGTGAAGTTCCGGCGGCGTGAACTCAGGTTTGCCGACTGGGCACGAATGCACCGTCCCTTCGTCGTCGACGATCTGGAAGCTGTCGCAGTCGACCAGGGCGACGTTGCCTTGCGCGTCGACGAGCACGTTCGACTCGTTCAGGTCGCCGACGACGGCGCCCGCGGCGTGCACTGCGGCGACCGTCGACGCCAGGTTGCGCGCGGCGCGCAGCAGGTAACGCGTGTCGAACCCGGGCGCAACGGCGCGGCGCGTGAGCGGGTTGTACACCTGATGGAGGGGGCGATACCGGCGGGGGTCGAAGCGCTCCATAACGAACCCGCGGATCGAGCCGTCGGCCCCGATCACCAAGTCGCTCGGCCACGCGAGGCGTCCACTGCTCACCTCGGTGGGCGGGCCCGTCTCGGCCATCGCCCTGAGCTTCTCCGCCCGTCCCGCGCGGTCGGCTCGGTAGAGCTTCACGGCGAGGCCGGGTTCGCCGGTCAACTCGTAGACATCGGCCTCGCCCCCGGTCCCAAGTTTCTGGCCGAGTGCGAGACCGTCAACCGTCCGCATCAGTGGCACGCCACGCGACGAGCGCGAGCGTTACGTCGTCGTCAGTACGTTCGCGAACCCGCGGTGAAGCCAGAAAAGATTGCAGGGCTTCGTCGGGTGTGCCGCTGTCCTCGGCCGACCGAGCGAACTCGAACAGCGGGGCGAAGAAGGGCGCGTGCGGCCAGCCGGTGGCGGCGTCGAGCGCAAGCAAGGCAAGTCCGTCGCTGAATACGGCCACGCCATCGATGGGTCCAGACACGGTCGACGCACGTCGCGCTGCGTTGAATGCCTTCGAGGTGAGGAAGGTGGTCTCGTTCACGTACTCGCCCGCCTCGCCGGTCACGACCTCGAGATCGCCCGCTGCCGACACGACGATCGCAGAGTCACCGATGACGGCTGCACCGGTCTCGCTGCGAGTGACGACCGCTACTGCGAGCGTGCTGGCGAAGTCGCCGAGCGGGCTGTCGCCTGCCGCACCCTCGACCGCTACGAGGGCGGCGTCGAGTGCGATGTTCGCGGCATCGATGGGGGGCGCGCCTCCGGCCACGGCCACGACCGCGGCGTCCACCGCGGCGTCCACCGCGACCGCGGCACCGATGCCGCCCTCGGTTGCGCTGCCGGCACCGTCCGCCACCGCCACGATCGTCGTCGCCTCGTCGTCGAGCACGTGGACGCGGAAGGCGTCCTGGCCCGGGGTGCCGTCACGATCGTGCGCTGCGCCAACGACACTGCCGGCGACCGCGCGCCACTGCGCCACCGTGGCGGTAGCGGCTGCGCTCAAATCGATGCCCAGCCCTGCACCGGCGGCAGGGACAGATGATCCCCGGGACGCGACGACGAAACCTGGCGTTGGCTGCGCGACAACCACAGGAACAACTCGGTGAAGGCGAGGCCCTGGAGCCGGAGCGGCGTCCGCACCGCAATCTTGCCGAGCGTCGTCATGTCGGCACCGTCGACGCCGACGGCGAAGAACGCGAGGCCGTTGGCCTCCTCCGCGTCGTGGACCCGTTGCGCAGCCGCTTTCCATTCGTCGGTCGGCTGACCGTCTGTCACGAGGAAGACCCAAGGCCGGTAGTAAGGGACGCCATTCGCGCGATAGCTCTCCTTGCGCGCCTCGAGCCGGTCGAGCGCGACTTCGATGGCGTGGCCCATGGGCGTGCCGCCGTCGGCTCCGAGCGTGGGCGGCGTGAAATTGGCGACGGTGGCGAACTCGTTGACCACTTGCACGGCGCCGCCGAATGTCACCACCGCGACTTCGACGCGTTGCCGCGCGAGCGGGTCGGCCGAGACGTCGGTCGCGAAGGCTCGCAAGCCCTCGTTGAGCGCGCTGATCGCCGCGCCCTGCATCGAGCCGGACGTGTCGAGGAGGAGCACGCAGGCGCAGCGCGGCTCGGGGTTGACTGCGAATTCGACGGCGTCGAGCGCCGGCGAGGAAAGCACGGCTTGGTCTGACATGGGGCGCGTTGCTCACTTTCGAGAGGCTCCGCCCACGGCCAGTCAACCACGCCCGCACCCCCAGGACAAGGTTTCATGAGCCGCTGAGCGTTCATCCGCGCGAATGGCGGGCGCAGTGAAGGGGTAGAGCCACACGCATGGCTGAGAGCGACGCGGAAACTGCGAAGAGCTGGACCGACCAGGACGAGGCCCGCGACGTCGAAGGCCGCCTCATGCCCCCGACCGTGCCCGACAGGAACGCGATCCGCGAGGACCGCGCCGCGCTCGATCAGGAGCACAAGGCCGACCGCATGCCGACGCCGGAGGAGGAGCAGGCCGCGGACGCGGCCGGCCCCGTCGACCCCGCCGTCGCCGAGAACTACAAGGAAGCCATGGAACGCGGCGCCAACCAAGAAGGCGAAGGCCGCATTACCCCCTAGATCTTCACCCAAAAAAGGCGGACGCTCGCGATGTCTGCGCGTCGGGTCCCGGTGAAAGCCGAGGCACGGCGCGCAGCGTCGCGTCAGGGCTCAAGTGCCCGCATTGCCACGCTGACTGCCCGAGCCGCGCTTTCGCCTTGCTCGAGTTCGTCTGCGACGAACGCCCGGTCGACCGCGGGGCGGTTCTGACTCAGCTTCTGTTTGGCAATCACTCGTGTGATTGTCACTTCGAACCCCACGATTCCGCGGAGGCGATCGGCGACGTGTCCTTCAGCGGCATCGTCGATCGACCAGGGATCCGGACGGCGCGCCTCGTGCGCGTCGGTGAGCCGCCGCAGCAACGCCAGCTTCCAGTCCGGGTCGTCGTGAACGACGAACGACCCCCAAGCGTGCACCGCTTCGTAGTTCCACGTCGGCACGACGCGCGGATCGTCGGCTCGCGACGGGTACAGCGTCGGTGAGACGTAGGCGTCGGCACCCAGGACAAGCACCATTGCCTCCGTCTCGGCGGCCGTGGTGCGCCATTGCGGGTTGGCGCGGGCGAGGTGGCCGACGAGCGCGCCGTGCTCGCCGGGTTCTGCGTCGTAGAGCATCGGCACGGGGGTGGCAACGAGGCCGTCGTCGGTGATCGTCACAAGGTGCGGGAGCGTCGTCGGGACGAGCGTGGCCAGCAGCGCCTCCGGATCAGGCGTCGCGAAATGCTCGGGCACGTGCATGGTCAGCTCTGGTTCGTTCGGGCGTCCGGCATGATCCCATCATGTCGACGCGATCCTCGGCCCGTGTGCTTTTGATCGACCGGGCGGGTCGCGTTCTCTTGTTCCGCATCGACGATCCGCACACCGACGACCCGCCCGAGTGGATCACGCCCGGCGGCGGCCTCGAAGCCGGCGAGGAGCTTGTCGAGGCCGCCGCGCGGGAGCTGCGCGAGGAGACCGGCCTCGCGGTCTCTGCCGAGCTGCTCCGGACGCCGGTCGCATGGTCTGAGGGATCCTGGATGTGGCGAGGCACGCGGATGCACTCCGTCGACACCTTCTTCGCGTTGGAAGTTGAGACGTTTGAGCCTTCGTTCTTGGATCACACCGACATCGAACGCGAGGTGATGTCGACGCACCGTTGGTGGTCGCCTGACGAACTCGACGTCGCCGACGAGCGCGTCGTCCCCGGCGGTCTCGCCGACCTCGCTCGTCGACTGCACCGCGGCGAACGCCCCGCAGCCGCAATCCATCTCCCCTGGATCTGAGCGGTCGCCGGCCTGACCGGTCGGTTACTACTGTCCGAAGGCATGGCAAACGAACTGACACAGCGGCTCGACGCCGCGTGGAGCGCACTTCGCGCGTCCGCCGATCGGCTGGTCTCTGACGGTCTCGAAAAGCCGACCCCGGCGGGGTGGACCGCCAAGGAGATGCTCGGGCACATTGCGTTCTGGGACGAGTGCGTCGAGCCGGTGGTGATCGGGCTCCTACGCGGCGACGTCGAGCGCATGGGTGGCTGGAAGTTCGGCAGCGGGTTTGTCGCCGATAACGACGGCGAGTGGCCGCCCGAGGACGTCCACAACGCGCGCGAGGCGGCGTGGGCCCGTGAGCAGACGGTCGAGACGGTGCTCGCCCGTGTGGACGCCGCGCACGCCGGCGCCATCTCTGCGATCGCGGGTTTCACGGCCGAGGAACTCGCCGACGAGAAGTTCATCGACTACGTCGACAACTGCGCCAGCCACTACGCCGGCCACGCAGCCGAACTCGCCAGTCTCGACTGACGAACCACCCGTCCCCGCCCGCCAACCGGTCATCGAATCCTGACGTGCAGGCAGGATTCGGTGACAGGTTCGTTTCTACGTCGCCGAGGCGGCGGCAATGGTGCGGATCGACTCAGCGAGCGTGCGGTCGAATTCCTCGTCGCTCTGCTGCGCCGACAGCCCCTCGGTGAGTGCCCGGCTGAAGCTCGCGATGACACCGTTGTTGCGGGACAGCCTCGCGTTCGCGTCCTCACGGGTGTACCCACCGGAAAGCGCGACGACGCGCAGGATGTTCGGGTGCTTCACGAGCTCGGCGTAGAAGTTGTCCTCTTCCGGCAGCGTGAGCTTGAGCATGACCAACTGGTCGTCGGGTAGTGCGTCGAGCTGCTCGAGGATCGCCGCCTTGAGCTGACCTTCCGCCTCGGCCTTCGACGGGCTCGTGATGTCGACCTCGGGCTCGATGATCGGCACCAGGCCGGCGGCGAGGATCTCGCGGCCGACCTCGAACTGTTGGCGCACAATCGCATCAACGCCGTCGACATTCGCCACCTTGATGACCGACCGCATCTTGGTGCCGAACACACCCTTGGTCACGGCGCGTTCCAGGAGCGGGGCGAGGTCGGGAATCGGCTTCATGACCTGGACGCCGTTCGCCTCGTCGCTGAGCCCCTTGTCGACTTTCAGGAATGGCACGACGTTCTTTTCGTTCCACAGGTACTCGGCTGTCGGACGACCTTCGATCTCGCGGTCCATCGTGTCCTCGAACAGGATCGCACCGACGACGTGCTCGCCGTTGAAGCTCGGGCTCATGATGATCCGCGACCGCATCGCGTGCATCGCCGCGAACATTTCCTCGTCGCCCGAGTAGGTGTCTTCTTCGACCCCGTAGATCTTCAGCGCCTTAGGCGTGCTGCCGCCGCTTTGATCGAGCGCGGCGATGAACCCGGCTCCGTCACGAACCTTGTCGAGTTGTTCTGCGTCCATGCCCCGAGCCTAAAGCTTTGGCCTGCTGGCGACCTCTCAGCTACACCCGCTGGTGGAACCACACGAGCCGCACACGTAGCAGCTGCCGGCGCGCTGCATCTCGTTGCCGCACGAGTAGCAGAGCGGCGCCGTGGACTCCGCGACCGCCGGCGCGGTCACCGGTGCCGCCGGCACCGGCGGCGTGGCCGCAGCCGGTGCCTCGGTGGTCACCACGTCGACCACGTGCGGCGCGTCGGCACCGACGACGCCGTGGTCGACGACACTGGCCTCCTCGACGCCAGGCAGCGTCGGCTGGGTGCGCTCGTTGGTGGTGAAGATGCTCAGCTCGGCGCGCTCTTCGTACGTGAGGTAGTGCAGCGCCATGCGGCGGAAGATGTAGTCCATGAGCGACGTGGCAATACGGAGCTCGGGGTCGTCGGTCATGCCTGCGGGCTCGAACCGCGTGTTGGTGTACTTCTTGATGTACGTGCTGAGCGGCACCCCGTGCTGGAGGCCGAGGCTCACCGAGATCGCAAAGGCGTCCATGAGCCCGTTCAACGTCGAGCCCTGCTTCGACACCTTGATGAACAGCTCACCGGCGCGCCCGTCGTCGTATTCGCCGACGGTTGCGTAGCCCTCACAGTCCGCCACGCGGAACGCGAAGGTGCGCGACCGGCGCTGGCGCGGCAGGCGTTCGCGCACCGGCTGCTTGACGATGACCGTGTGGCGTTCGAGCGCAGCCTCGAGCTCGGCAACCTTGTTGGCCAGCGCAGCGTCCGTGGCCATGCCCTCACCGGTCGACGGCACGCCCGTGGACGAAGCGGTCGACGGATCGGTCTCGCCCTTGTCGCCCTTCTTGGCCGTGGCGAGAGGTTGCGCGACCTTGCAGTTGTCGCGATAGATGGCGACCGCCTTCAACCCGAGCCGCCACGCCTCGATGTGGAGGTTCTCGACGTCCTCGACGGTGACGTCCTCCGGGGTGTTCACGGTCTTGCTGATGGCACCCGAGATGAACGGCTGGACCGCCGCCATCATCTTGATGTGGCCCATGTAGTGGATCGTGTTGTCGCCCATCGAGCACGCGAACACGTCCAGGTGCTCGGGCTTGAGGTCGGGCGAACCGAGGATCGACTTGTGCTCGTCGATGTAGGCGATGATCGACTCGACCTCAGTCGGTAAATAGCCGAGGTTCTTGAGCGCCCGCGGCACCGTCTGGTTGACGATGGCCATGTTGCCGCCGCCGACGAGCTTCTTCATCTTCACGAGACCGAGGTCGGGCTCGATGCCCGTGGTGTCGCAGTCCATGAGCAGCCCGATAGTTCCAGTCGGCGCGAGCACACTGGCCTGGCTGTTGCGCACGCCGTGGGCGGTGCCGAGGCGCACCGCGTCGTCCCACGACTCCTGCGCCGCGGAGAGGATCTCGGTCGGGACCAGCTCCTCGTCAATGTGGGCGGCTTCGTCGCGGTGCATCTCGAGCACTCGCAGCATGTGCTGCCGGTTCTCCTGGAAACCGGCGAACGGCCCCATGCGCGCCGCGGTGCGGGCGGACGTGGCGTAGCTCGTGCCGGTGAGCAACGCGGTGAGCGCCGCCGCCCACGCGCGACCCGCGTCACTGTCGTAGGCGAGCCCGTTGGCCATGAGGAGCGCGCCGAGGTTGGCGTAGCCGATCCCGAGCTGACGGAACCGGCGCGACGTCTTCGCAATCTTGCCGGTCGGGTAGTCGGCGTTGCCGACGAGGATCTCCTGGGCGGTGAACACCGTGGCGGTGGCCGCCCGGAAACCCTCGACGTCGAACACGTCTTCGTCGCTCAGGAACGTGAGCAGGTTGAGCGACGCCAGATTGCACGCCGAGTTGTCCAGGTGCATGTACTCAGAGCACGGGTTGGAACCGTTGATGCGACCGGTGGCGTGCGCGGTGTGCCACTTGTTGATCGTCGTGTCGAACTGCATGCCGGGATCCGCGCACTGCCACGTCGCTTCGCACAGCTCTCGGAACAGGTCGCGGGCCGGGATCGTGTCGACGATCTCGCCGGTGGTGACCGCCTTGAGATGCCAGTCGGTGCCGTCGATCACGGCCTGCATGAACTCGTCGGTGACCCGCACCGAGTTGTTGGCGTTCTGGTACTGGATCGAGTGGCTGTCCTTGCCGTCGAGATCCATGTCGAAGCCGTTGTCGCGCAGCACCCGGGCCTTGCGCTCCTCGATGGCCTTGCACCAGATGAAGTCGCGGATGTCGGGGTGGTCGACGTTGAGGATGACCATCTTCGCGGCGCGCCGTGTCTTGCCGCCCGACTTGATCGTTCCCGCCGAAGCGTCCGCGCCGCGCATGAAACTCACGGGCCCGGATGCGGTGCCGCCGCCCTTGAGGTACTCCTTCGACGAGCGGATCTTCGAGATGTTGACGCCCGCGCCCGAGCCGCCCTGGAAGATCACGCCCTCCTCCGCGTACCAGTTGAGGATCGACTTCATCTGGTCGTCGACGCTGAGGATGAAGCACGCACTCGCCTGCTGGGGCGTGTCGGCTACGCCGATGTTGAACCACACCGGCGAGTTGAACGCGGCGCGCTGGTGGACGAGCAGGTACTTCAACTCATCGGAGAACGCGGATGCCTCTTGGTCGTCGACGAAGTAGCCATCCTTCGTTCCCCATGCGGTGACCGTGTCGACGATGCGGTCGACGACCTGCTTGAGCGACGTTTCGCGCTCCGGCGAGCCGAGGGTGCCGCGGAAGTACTTCTGGGCGAGGATGTTCGTGGCGTTGAGGCTCCACGTGCTGGGAACCTCCACACCGAGCTGCTCGAACGCAACGGTCCCGTCCCGGAAGTTGGTAATCCGGGCGTCGCGGCGTTCCCACGTCACCGTGTCGTACGGATGTACGCCTGCGGTGGTGAAGTTGCGACGGATGCCGATGCCGAGCTGATCAGGTGCGATGGCCATGCTGAGAGGTGCCCCCTTGTAGAAACGCCGGTTACCAGGTTAAACCACAAGATGTTGTGGTTCGTTCCCACGCCGACCGCGAGATGAGGGGGAAATACAACACCGGAATTACACCTGTGTCAACGAGTTGACCCCCGGGAAAGCGCTGGTCAGAGGGCGTTCGCGAAGGTTCGCATTCGTGATCTTGTGCACGACGAGGCGCTCCGACCCACCCTCATCGGCGGCTGTAGCCTCCTGCCGCCGTGGGAGTGGTGATCGCCATCGACGCAGGAACCACGGGCGTGCGCGCCTTCGCGGTGGACGAGCTGGGCGCGCCGGTCGCGTGGCGATACCAGGAGTTCCCGCAGCACTTTCCCCGGCCGGGCTGGGTCGAGCACGACGCCGGCGACATCCTCGACGCCGTGGTGCTCACCCTGGGCGATCTGATCGACGATCTCGGGGAGACGCCGATCGCGGCTATCGGGATCACCAACCAGCGCGAGACCCTCGTGGCCTGGGACCGCTCGACCGGCCAGCCCGTCCATCGCGCGCTGGTCTGGCAGGACCGGCGAGGCGCAGCTGCCTGCGATCGGCTTCGCGACGAGGGCCACGAGCCGTTCGTACGCTCGAAAACGGGCCTCGTCCTCGACCCGTATTTCACCGCCACGAAACTGGGTTGGTTGCTGGCCGACGATGGCGGCGCGATTACGCCGAACGCAGATCTCGCGGTGGGCACCGTCGACAGCTGGGTGTTGTGGAACCTCACCGGAGGAACCGACGGCGGGGTGCACGCGACCGACGTCTCGAACGCGTCGCGCACGTTGCTGTGTGACATCACTTCACGAAGTTGGGACGAGGACCTCGCCGCGCTGTTCGGCGCGTCGGCCGCGTTCGGCGCGCTGCCCGAGATCCGACCGTCGTCCGGAGTTTTCGGGGCGACGGCCGGCATTGCGCGGCTCCCCGATGGCATTCCAATCGCCGGTATCGCCGGTGACCAACAGGCAGCGCTCTTCGGCCAAGCGTGCTTCGAGCCCGGCATGACGAAGAACACCTACGGAACGGGCAGCTTCGTGCTCATGAACGTCGGCTCAGCCTGTCCCCCGCCCGTTGAAGGTCTGCTCTCGACGGTGGCGTGGGAGTTGGCGGACGGCTCCGTGGCGTACGCGCTCGAAGGCGCGATCTTCGTGACCGGCGCAGCGATCCAATGGATGCGTGACGGGCTCGGGATGATCAGCGAGGCCGCGGAGGTCGGACCGCTCGCCGCAGCCGTTGGCGACACCGACGGCGTGTTTGTCGTTCCCGCGTTCGCCGGGCTCGGCAGTCCGTGGTGGGACCCGTATGCCCGAGGCACGATTACCGGGATCACCCGCGGGACGAATCGCGCGCACATCGCCCGGGCGGTTGTCGAGGCGATGGCGTATCAGACCCGCGATGTCGTCGCCGCGATGTCCGAGGCAGTCGGACGTGACGTGCTCGCGTTGCGGGTCGACGGCGGCGCGTCGGTGATGGACCTGTTGTGCCAGTTCCAGGCGGACCAACTGCAAGTACCCGTCGCACGCAGCGCCGTGCAGGAGACGACTGCGCTTGGCGCGGCGTACCTCGCGGGGTTGGCAACGGGCGTGTGGGGCTCGCTCGACGAGCTTGCGTCGCACTGGCGCGCCGAGCGCGAGTTCGAGCCGATTGCCGGCGCGAGCGCGTCGGCTTCCAAACACGCCGCGTGGCGCAAGGCCGTCGAGCGCTCGCTGCGTTGGGCCGAGTCGGCTCCGGCTCCGTGACGTTCTTGACGCTTTGTTTCGCGCCGGGCAATGGGAGTTCCGCTTAGGAGCGGGCAAGATGGGCAGGTGGGAACGCTCGTGCTGTGGGGCTTCGGCGCAGCGTCGTTCGGCGTGATCGCGTATTTGGGGGCGACGGGCCGTTTACCCCGCAACCGGTGGGCGGGGATGCGGACGAAAGCGACGATGGCCAGCGACGAGTCGTGGGCGGCTGGTCACCGCGCTAGCGCTCCGGCAACCGCTGTTGCAGGCGTCCTCACATTGGTTGCGGGCGTGGCTGACGCGGTCACGAGCTTCGACTACATCACCCAGCGGCGGGTCACTCTGGCCGTCGGCGTCGTCATCCTCGTCATCGTCTGCATAGGCGGCATCCAGGCCGACCGAGCCGCACGCGCCGCGACCCATCGACGCCGCTCGCGGTAAACCCGTACCGGCTTTGACGCGAGTTTCCGCGCCTCGCGCGGAGAACTCCGTCAAGAACCGAGTTGACGTGCCGTTCAGCCGTGTGCGGCGAGACGCCAGCCGGCAATGCGGGCCAGCGCGACGAGCTGGCGGCGCTCACGGGCACGGAACACTCGACCTTCTCGTCCCACGGCAAGCACCGCGCCGGTGCTCGACAGCGGTGCCCATGCGACGTCGTCGGGGCCGTGTTCCTCGTGTGTGCCCGCCGATGCGTCGCGACTGCCGGCCACGAACGCTGACAGCCAGACCGGTGTCGGCGCCTTCCCGGCGGCGGCGACGATCGTTGGTGCAATGCCGGCACCGAGCACCGCCGCCCAGTCGGCCTCGAAGTCGAACCGGGCATGGCCGACAAGCGCGACGAAGAGGGCTTCACGGTCGGGCTGCTCCATGAGCGCGGCGGCGGTCTCGAGTGCGGCGAGGCGGGCGTCGGGCAGTTCACCACCCGCGGGGCGAACGTCCTCGACGTCGACGCCGTCGACCTGCTCGATCTCCTTCACCAGCAGCGGCACGAGATCGCTTGACGGCAGGCTCACGACCAACTCGTCGATCGCCCGGCCCGCGCCGGTCTCGAGAATGTCGATACCGACAAGGTCGCCACGAACCGCGCCGATTCGGCTCGCCACCGCCCCGAGTGCGCCGGGACGGTCAGGGAGCCAGACGCGCACGACGAAGATCGAGGGCACGTCGGCACCGTAACGGCCGCATGTGACGCGAGTGTTTCGCGTCGTTGGCGGTCCTGTGACGGATCGCCCTCACCCAACTTGGCGGCAATGCCGCGCTATGCGGAAATTCCCAACTCGTTCGTGGTCAGGCCACCTTTGCCTGCTCGGCGGCCGGCATCGATTCGGTGTCCTTGCGCTTTGCGTAGTGGTTCACGTACTCCTGGCCGGTCAGCTCGCGCAGTTCGAACATCACCTCGTCGGTGATCGATCGGAGCACCATGGGATCGTCGGCTGCGCTGGCGTAACGCTCGTAGCTGAGCGGTCGCCCGAACTTCACGGTGATCGGCATGAACAGCTTCGGGAACGCCTGGCCGATCGGCTGCGCTTCGGCCGTGCCGATCATGGCGACGGGGACGATCGGCGACTTCGTCTGGAGCGCGAGCCGGGCCACGCCGGTGTGACCCTTGTACAACCGACCGTCGGGCGACCGCGTGCCCTCGGGGTAAATCCCGAACAGGCCGCCGTCATTCAGGATGCCGCGCGCAGTGTCGAGGGCGCGCTGACTCGCTGAGCCGCCCTCACGCCGGATGGGGATCTGGCCAACGGCACGAAAGAACCATGCCGTCTTCGGATCGTCGAAGTACTCGGCCTTCGCTACGAAGGTGACCCGGCGCTTCAGCACCAGCGGAAGGAAGATCGAGTCGCAGAACGACACGTGGTTCGACGCCAGGATCACCGCGCCGTCACGGGGGATGTGCTCGAGGCCCTCGACGCGGACGCGGAAGAAGAAACGCAGCAGCGGTCCCAACGTCCAGTACACGACCCAGTAAGCCAAGGCCCCCGACAGTAGACGTGTCCCGTGACGTAGGCCTTACGTGCGCGTGACCGTTCCTTGACCGATCGGTCAAGTCTGCCTACGTTGCCGGTGGAATGACTCGCCGCTTAACCCAGCGTGGTCGCGACCGGCGCCGCCAGCTCATGGACTACGCCGCCGGACGTTTCGCCGAGGGCGGTTACCACCCCACCTCGGTCGCCGACATCGTCGGGGGCATGAAGGTCGGGAAAGGAGTCTTCTACTGGTACTTCTCCTCCAAGGAGGAACTCTTCCTCGAGATCCTGCGCGACGCGCAGCACGCACTGCGGCGCGCGCAGCAAAAGGCCATCGAGGACGAGAACGATCCGGTGCGACGCATCGAGGCCGGCATCCGGTGCTCGATGGAGTGGCTCGCCGAGAACCGCCACTTCTTCGCGTTGCTGCAGTTCGCCGGAACCGAGGAGTTGTTCGCTCCCCACCTGCGGCGGGGGCAGGAGGTCGCGGTCGCCGATGTCGTTCGCCATGTGCAGGAGGCCATCGCTGCCGGGCAGCTTGCCGATGTCGACCCCGTCGTCATCAGCCACGCGATCCTCGGAGTGACGAACCACCTTGCGCGCACGTTCATCCTCGACCGCGGCGAGGATGCCGCCACCGTCGCCGACGCCGCGGTGGCGTTCTGTCTCAACGGCCTCCGCGGCGGCGTGCTCGACCCCGCGTAGGGTCCAGGTCAATGAACCAGTTCAGTTGCCCGCGCTGCAGCGTCGAAACGACCGCTGAGTTCTACGGCCCGTGCGAGTCGTGCTGCGATGCCCTGCGCGCCGCGCAACGCATCGAGCCGAAGATCGTCGAAGGATCGAGCAGCGAGTACAAGATGAACGTCACCCCCAACGCCGTGGCGCTCAAAGCGGACGACTGACGCTTTCGCGACGTGGCGGTGTCAGGTCCGCATTTTCGGTAACTGAGCACCGCCACGTCAACGAAAACGGGACTGAGCACCGCCACATGACGCCTCAGCCGAGCTTGGGGAGGGCTTTCTTCAGGCCGCGGACGGCTTGGCCGATGCGCTGCTCGTTCTCGATGAGCGCGAAGCGTACGAAGCCGTCACCGCCGGGACCGAAGCCCATACCGGGCGACGTGGCGACGTTGCCTTCGGTGACGAGCATCTTGGAGAACTCGAGCGAGCCCATCTCGCGGTACGGCTCCGGGATCGGCGCCCACACGAACATCGTTCCCTTGGGGGGTTCGACATCCCAGCCGATGCGGTGCAGCCCGTCGCACAGCGCGTCACGCCGGCTCTGGTAAATGTCGTTGACCTCACGCGGGTAGTCGAGTGCCTCGTTCAGCGTGACCGTCGCAGCGATCTGAATCGGCTGGAACGTGCCGTAGTCCAGGTAGCTCTTCAGCTTCTGGAGGGCGGCGACGATCTCGGCGTTGCCGAGCATGAACGCGACGCGCCAGCCCGCCATCGAATAGCTCTTGGTGAGCGTGTAGAACTCGACCGCGCACTCCTTCGCCCCGGGACCCTGCAGGATCGACGGCGGCGCGTAGCCGTCGAAGCTCGTGTCGGAGTAGGCGAAGTCGTGCACGAGGATGATCCCGTGTTCGAGCGCGAACGCCACGATGCGCTCCATCCAGGCGAGGTCGACGCACGTCGTGGTTGGGTTGTGAGGGAACGACAGCACGATCACGCGCGGTTTCGGCCACTTGGACTCATACGCTTCGACGAGATTGGCGAAGAAGTCCTGGTCCGGCCCTAGGCGGATCTGCTGCACCTCAGCGCCGGCGAAGAGCGGTGCGTAGATGTGGATCGGATAGCTCGGCGAGGGCACGAACGCCGTGTCCCCGGGGTTTACGAGCACCCACATCAGGTGCGATAGGCCCTCCTTCGCACCGATGACACTCAGCACTTCGGTCTCGGGATCGACGTCGACGCCGAACTTGCGCTGGTAGAGATCGGCGGCCGCCTTGCGCAATTTGGGGATGCCGCGGCTAGAGCTGTAGCGGTGGTTACGCGGGTTCTGCACCGCCTCGATGAGCTTGTCGACGGCGATTTGTGAAGAAGGTATGTCGGGGTTCCCGAAGCCCAGGTCGATGACGTCGACGCCGGCACGGCGGGCGTCGAGCTTCAACCCGTCGATGATGGTGAAGACGTAGGGCGGCAGGCCCGTGATGCGCCGGAACTCCATCGGCGAAGGTTACTGGCGCGCTTTTGCGGAGCCGCGCGCATATTCGGCGACCGCGCCGATGCGCTCAGCCACGTCGGGCGCTGCGGCGTCGAGGGGCGCGCAGACCGCATAAACGACCCCTGCGTCACGCATGCGCACGAGGTGTTCGCCGACCTGCTCCACCGTGCCGGCGAGCAACCCGTCGCGCAGTCCGCCGTGGGCCGCCAACCGGTCGGCGAGGTCGGGCTTGTTCAACCCCACGAGGACCTGTTGCCCCCACGTCACCACGGCCGGAGCGGCCGACTCGCCAAGCGCCGCCACCTCGTCGAACGGCGAACCCCAGAAGTTGACGGCGTCGGCGTGCGCGGATGCCGTGGCAAGCGCCGTGGCCGACCGCCCGGCGATCCAGGTCGTGATCCCTCTGGGGCGGAGTTGGTCGGCCAACGCCGCCGCCCGCTCGAACCGCCGGGCCGGCGTTTCACGGCGGACACCGGCCGCGGCATCCTCATCGGATGACTTGTGGTCGCCGACACCCATCCCCGCGATGAGCCTCCCGGACGCCAGATGGTGGATGGTCTCGAACATCCGCAAGAGCACGAGGTCGGGCACGACGCCGATCCGGGCGACGAGCATGCCGACGTCGACCCGCGTCGTGCGAGCTGCGAGCGCTGACAACAAGGTCATCCCGTGCAACGCCGGCTGGCCCGGACGTCCCATCGGCCAGAGGTGATCGAAGCAAAACACCCCATCGATACCAGCGGCTTCTGCTCGCTCGGCCGCTGCTACAGCGCGGGCCGCGTCGCTCGAGAACTGCGGAACAGTGATCCCAAGTTTCACACGACGGCACCGTAGGCCCCGAACGCCCTGTTAAACGACGAACTGGCTGCACCGAACGCCGGATTCGGCGCTGCGGCACAACCAGTTCGGCGTTTTCGCCCCCCCTAAGGACGAATCGCCGGGCCTCGGGGGCTGGGGTGCCCGAGGCCCGGCGATCGTTCTGTGTAGATAACGCTCCAGACAGGCGCGTCTTGCGGTTTCAGCAGAAAAAATTTTCGAGCGCCCAGAAGGCGGCCCCGACAGCACCTGCCCGCTCCCCCAGGAGGGCCAGCCGAATCTCTACGGGCGGGCGGTGTGACGACGCCTCGACCAGCCCCATCATCCGTTCCTGCACCGGCGCGAGGAGGACATCACCTGCTTCGGCGAGACCGCCGCCGAGCACGATCAGCGCCGGGTCGAAGATGTTCACGAGATTTGCAAGCCCGACGGCGACCCATCCGGAGAACTCCTCAACCACTGCAAGCGCTGCTTCATCGCCGTTGCGCGCAGCGGAGACGACGTGCTCGCCCCGGACCGACGTCGGGTCCCCTCCCGCTGCAGCCAAAAGCACGGGCGCCCGGCCGGCTTCCGCCGCGACGCCACCGAACCGGCCGAGCGCGCTGCCGGACGCATAGCGCTCCCAACACCCCCGCTGCCCGCACGCGCACGGAGGCCCG
>DATLOH010000036.1:0-12617 GCA_035536375.1 Acidimicrobiales bacterium | reverse complement strand
GCCGCGTCCACGATTCGCTCGCGACCCTCGAACCGCGGCCGGGTGGCGAGTCCCCGACCGCCCCCGAGGCGATTGCGCGGGCTGCTCTCGATGACCTGCACGAGATGCTCGGGCAGCTCCTTCACGAAGCGGCTCGGTGGGTTGTACTGCGTCGAGCCGTACAGGGTACGGGTGGTCGCGTTGGTCATGTAGAGACGTTGCTCGGCACGCGTGATCCCGACGTATGCGAGTCGCCGTTCCTCCTCGAGCTCGTCGGGCTCGTTGAGCGACCGAAGGTGCGGGAAGATCCCCTCCTCCAGACCAAGGAGGAACACCACCGGGAACTCGAGCCCCTTGGCAGTATGCAGCGTCATCAGTTGCAGAACCGATCCGTCGTCTTCGATCTCGTCGGAATCGGCGACGAGCGACACCGATTCGAGGAAACCTTCGAGCGTCTCGAATTGCTCAGCGGACCCGACGAGCTCCGCGATGTTCTCGACCCGCCCGGTCGACTCGATTGTGTGTTCAGCCTCCAAGAGTGCGACGTAGCCCGTCCGGTCGATCACGCGCTGCAGCAACTGCGCAGGCGTCCCGCCCTCGGCTGCCAGTGCGCGGAGGAACGCAATCGTGGTCAGCAGCTCCGCAACGCCGCCGGCCGCCTTGCCCGTAACACCAGCGCGCTCAGCTTCGACAAGGGCGCGCTGAAATGGCACGTTGTGGCGGCGGGCGTAGTCGTCGAGCTTGGCCACCGACGTGTCGCCGACGCCACGCTTGGGCACGTTGATGATCCGTTTCAGCGACACCTCGTCGTCGACGTTGGCGACGACCCGTAGGTAGGCGAGCATGTCCTTGATCTCGCGCCGGTCGTAGAAGCGTGTGCCGCCGACCACCTTGTACGGGACGCGTCGTCGCGCCAGTTCCTCCTCGACGACGCGGCTCTGGGCGTTGGTCCGGTAGAACATCGCGATGTCGCCCCAACGGCGGCCACCGTCGTGGAGACGCCGCACCTCCTGCACCACCCACGCCGCCTCGTCGTGCTCGTCGTCGGCGTGGTAGCGCACGATGCGTTCACCGTCGCCGGCATCGGTCCATAGCGCCTTCGGCGTACGGGCGAGGTTGTTCGCGATGAGCGAGTTGGCCGCGTCGAGGATGGTCTGCGTCGACCGGTAGTTCTGGTCGAGCACGACAACGGTCGCGTCCGGGAACGCCGCTTCGAACTCGAGGATGTTGCGAATGTCGGCGCCGCGAAAGCGATAGATGCTCTGGTCGGAGTCGCCGACGACGCAGACGTTGCGGTGCTCGGCGCCTAAGAGGACGACGAGCTCGTTCTGCGCACGGTTGGTGTCCTGGTACTCGTCGACGAGGACGTGCGTGAACCGCTCGCGCCACTGCGCGAGCGCTTCCCCATCCGCCTGCAGGAGGTTCACCGTGACCATGAGCAGATCGTCGAAATCCATGGCATTCGCGGCGAGCAACCGCTGCTGATAGTCCCGATAAACGGGCGCGATCAGTTTGCGCTCCGGCGGCGAGACCGCTCGAGCGGCGAAGGTGTCGAAGTCGACAAGGTCGTTCTTGGCCGCGCTCACTGCGTTGAGCACTGAGCGCGGCGAATGGCGCTTCGTGTCGACGCCTTGGTCGCGCAACACGTAGTTCATCAGGCGCAGCGCGTCCGAGTCGTCGTAGATCGTGAACCCGCTTCGGTACCCCAAGCGAGGCGCGTCGCGTCGCAGCATGCGCACGCACGCAGAGTGAAAGGTCGAAACCCACATGCGGTCGGCGACGGGGCCTATGAGCCCGCCAACGCGGCTCCGCATCTCGTCCGCCGCCTTATTGGTGAAGGTGATCGCGAGGATCGCGAACGGCGAGACGCTGCGCTCCCTCACGAGATGCGCAACGCGGTGCGTCAGCACCCTGGTCTTGCCGGAGCCGGCGCCGGCGACGATCAGCAGCGGTCCACGGTCGTGTAGGACGGCCTCGCGCTGGACAGGGTTGAGCCCGACCAGCAGTTCGTCGCCCATCTCGGCGACCCTACAGAACGCCGTATCCTGGTTCCGACGCCTAGGGCTGGGGAAAGAACGCACCATGACATTGACTCGACGCGATCTGCTGCGCGGCGCCGCCGGGGTAGCCGCTGGCTTTCCCCTGGCCAAGCTGCCGAGTCGACTCGGGAGCGCCCGGGCCGCAGCGTTGGGACTGCCGTCGAATGCCCCGGTCGACACCATCGTCGTGACGATGATGGAAAACCGCAGCTTCGACCACTACCTCGGCTGGCTGCCAGGCGCCGACGGGGTGCAGGCCGGACTGACATACCTCGACGACGAGGGACTCAGCCACCAGACGCAGAACTGGGGTCGATCCGGCCGCAATGACTTCGCCGGCCATGGCTTCAAGGACCCGAGCCACTCCTGGGACGGCGGACGGATTCAACTGGGCGGCATCGCCCGCGATGCGTCGGGCTTCATGAAGGGCAGTAACGACGAATTCGCCCTCGCTTATTACTCCGAGGAGGACCTGCCGGTCTGGGCGGCGTTCACGCGCCAAGGCGTGGTGTTCGATCATTACTTCACGGCGCTCATGGGCCCCACCTACCCCAACCGGTACTACATGCACGCGGCTGATTCGGGTGGGAGGCGAGACAACAAGTTTCCGAGCAACCCCCTCGATGGGTACCCCGAAACCACCATTTGGGATCGGCTCGACGCCGCGGGTGTCTCCTGGACCTACTACTTCTCGAACGCGCCGGTAATCTCGCTGTACGGCGCGCGTTTCCTCGCCGCCCATCGCCTCGGCAAGATCCGCCACATCTCGCACTACTACGCCGACTGCCTGGCCGGCACTTTGCCCAACGTGGCATTCGTCGATCCATTCTTTCTCGCCGACAAGATCGGCGAGTCCAATGACGACCACCCCCATGCCGATCACCGACTCGGCCAGCAGTTCCTGGCAGGAGTCACGAGGGCGTTCAGCAGCGGCCCCCAATGGTCGCGCGGCGCGCTGTTCGTGAACTACGACGAGTGGGGTGGCTTCTTCGACCACGTCGTGCCGCCGAGTGTGATCGATCCCCGGAGCAGCACGAACCTGGCCGACGATTACGGCCAGTTGGGCTTCCGTTGCCCCGCCATCGCCGTTTCGCCGTGGCTGCGCAGAGGCACGGTGAACCACACGCAGTTCGAGCACACCTCGATACTCAAGTTCATCGAGTGGCGATTCGGGCTGCCGTCGCTTACTGCGCGCGACGCAAACGCGAACAACATCGGTTCGGCTTTCGACTTCGAAGCGGCGCCCGACAAGTCCGAGCTGCAAATTCCCCTTTACCTCGCGCCACCCGGAGCGCGTATGCCGTCTCTGGCGAACGCGCCTACCGACCACATACCGGGCCAGGTGCGCGACAGAGTCCCTGCTGCGATTCCATCGTCGCCCGCCCCGTGGCCCGTCGAGCAGCAGCCGCATTTGCCAGACCATCCGTGGCCGTTCCCGGCCGACGGGGTCAACCACCCGCCGGTACCGACCTCGGCGTCCCGTCCGCTGGTTCCGACCCCGAGCGAGCTGTGGGTCGACATAGCCCATAGCGGCTTGGCCGAGCGCCTGGGCTACCGCATCGACTGGAAGTTCGAAGACAGCTTCTTCGACCGTTAGAGGCGTCTGCGCGAGAGTGCAGAGATGGACAACGTCCTCGTCGAGCATCACGACGCGGTGTGCGTCGTTACCATCAACCGGCCACACGCGCGCAACGCCGTGAATCGTGAGACAGCCGAGTCGCTGGCCGACGCGTTCAGGGATTTCGAGCGCGACGACAGCTCGGGTGCCGCAGTCCTGGCCGGAGCGGACGGGACCTTCTGCTCAGGCGCCGATCTGAAGGCGGTCGCGTCCGGCGCGCAGGGCGGACGACCCTTGCGCGAGGGCGACGGCCCTATGGGGCCGACGCGCTTGCTGCTATCGAAGCCGGTCATCGCGGCAGTCGAGGGCTACGCCGTCGCAGGCGGCATCGAGCTCGCGTTGTGGTGCGACCTACGCGTGATGGCGGAGTCCGCGACCTTCGGCGTGTTTTGCCGCCGGTGGGGCGTGCCGCTGATCGACGGCGGCACCGTACGGCTTACCCGCCTGGTGGGCCAGAGTCACGCGCTGGACCTAATTCTCACTGGTCGCTCAGTAGCCGCCGAAGAAGCACTCCGGATGGGTCTCGCCAACCGAGTCGTGCCCGACGGGGAGGCGCGTGACGCCGCGGTCGAGCTCGCCGCCCAGCTCGCTGCCCTGCCGCCGAACTGTCTCCGCGCCGACCGCCGATCGGTGTACGAACAGTGGGACAAGCCGATCGACGAGGCCCTCCTCGCTGAGTACGCCGGCGGCATCGAGGTGATCCGCTCAGGCGAGACACGCGAGGGCGCGAAGCGCTTCGCCGAAGGCAAAGGCCGCCACGGAGCGCCCGACTGATGTCGCTGCTAAAGGGCACGGCGTTCCTCGCGCTCCTGCTTGGGGTTGCCCTCGTGACGTACGTCTGCTTCGCGGTCGTGCTGACGATTACGACCCGCAACAACGACGTGAAGGCTTACGCGGTCCTGGCGGTCTTTCTCTTAGGCACCGTGGCGCTCCCGACAGTGGTCGCGCGGCGCGCGCTCGGAGCGGGCCGGTCGCGACTCGACGCGTTCACCCGCGCGCTAGTCACGCTGTTCGTCGTCCAGCTACCGATCGCAGCGCTGATCGTCTTCATCGCCGTTCTCATCAGCGAGTGATCGCGGCGGACTTCAAGCTCACTGGCTTACGCCGAGTGTGTGGAAAGTGGTCTGCTGAGGGCGTCGACTGGGCGATTCGCGACGTTTAGCCACACACTCGGGCGCACGTGACTGAAGAACGCTTACTCCCACTCGATGGTGCCGGGGGGCTTGCTGGTGATGTCGTACGCGACTCGGTTGACGCCTGGCACCTCGTTGATGATGCGGCTGCTGAGTCGCTCGAGCAGGTCGTAGGGAAGACGGGCCCAGTCCGCGGTCATCGCATCGTCGGAGGTGACGGCCCGGATGATGATCGGGTAGGCGTAGGTGCGCTCATCGCCCATCACGCCGACCGTGCGCACTGCGGGAAGCACGGCGAAGCTCTGCCACAACTCGCGCTCGAGGCCGGCGCGGCGGACTTCTTCCATGACAATGCGGTCGGCTGCTTGCAGGACCTCCACGCGCTCCTGCGTGATCGTGCCGACGATCCGCACCGCCAGGCCAGGCCCGGGGAACGGCTGCCGCCACACGATTTCCTCGGGCAGCCCGAGTTGCTCGCCGACGGCGCGCACCTCGTCCTTGAATAGCAACCGGAGGGGCTCGACCAACTCGAAGTTCATGTCGTCGGGCAGGCCACCCACGTTGTGGTGGCTCTTGATCGTCGACGCGTCGTCGTTGCCCGATTCGATGACGTCCGGATACAAGGTCCCCTGTACGAGATAGCGGGCGTCGTCGCAGTCGGCGGCCGCCTCTTCGAACACGCGAATGAAGAGTTCGCCGATCTTCTTGCGCTTCGCCTCGGGCTCGACAATGTCGTTAAGCGCCTCCATGAAGCGGTCGCCGGCCTTGACGTGAATCAACTCGATGTGGAACTGGTCGCGGAACGTCTTCTCGACCTGCTCGGCTTCGCCGTGACGCATGAGCCCGGTGTCCACGAACACGCAGGTGAGCTGGTCGCCTATCGCTTTGTGCACGAGCGCGGCGGCGACCGCGGAATCGACGCCACCCGAGAGCCCGCACAGGACGCGCTCATCGCCAACTTGGGCGCGGATGATCTCAACCTGCTCCTCGATCACCGACGCGGGTGTCCACTCGGGACGCAGCCCGGCGACGTCGTAGAGGAACCGCTTCAGGATCTCCTGACCGCGCTCGGTGTGGACGACCTCGGGATGGAACTGCACGCCGCAGATCCGTCGCTCGACGTTCTCCAGCGCGGCGACCGGCGCACCGGGGGTCGATGCGATTGCGGCGAAGCCCGGCGGCGCACTGACGATTGAGTCGAAGTGGCTCATCCACACGTCCTGCGCCGTCGGCAGATCACTGAACAGCAGCGAGGAGCCCGTGACCGACAGCGGAGTCCGCCCGTACTCGCCTGCGCCAGTGTTGGCGACGTCGCCACCCAATTGCAGCCCGATCAACTGAGCGCCGTAACAAATGCCGAAGATCGGCACGCCGGTGTCGTAAACGGCGGCGTCGAGGCGAGGCGCGTTCTCGACGTGGACCGACTTAGGCCCGCCCGAGAGAATGATGGCCGCTGGCCGTCGCTCAGCTATCTCCTGGGCCGTGATCGTGTGAGGAACGATCTCGGAGTACACGTGCGCCTCGCGCACGCGCCGGGCAATCAGCTGCGCGTACTGCGCGCCAAAGTCGACAACGAGGACAGTGGCGCGCTCGCTCACGTGTTGAGCGACGTCGAGAGCATGAACTGGTTGCCCTCGGTGTCGGTCACGTCGGCGAGGCTGATGCCTTCGTTGGGCTGGTCCTTCGGCCCCCAGTTGAGGGTGCCGCCCGCAGCCACGACCGCATCGCATGCGGCCTGGATGTCGTCGACGTCGAATCCGAGGCCGGACCTGGTCACGCCGCCGTCGCCCCCGCCGTGCAGGGCGACGATGGCGTCGCCGTAGAGCAACTCACTCCAGTCCGGGGTCTCGAGCTTGGGCTTCAAGCCGAAAGTGTCGGTCCAGAACTTGACGGCGCGGGTCATGTCCTGCGCACTGAGCATGCAGTAGAGCCGTGTGGGCTTCACACTCATTTCAGTGACCCATCCCGATGTTCTGGGATCGCTGGAGCTGCTTGCCTTCGGTCTGCAGGCTGGGCGCAACCATGACCTCGGCCTTCTGGAACTCCTTCACCGTCTGATAACCGCAAGTGGCCATCGACGTCTTCAACGCACCGAACAGGTTGAGCCGGCCGTCGTTCTCATGCGCCGGTCCAACGAGGATCTCCTGCATGCTCCCGCGGATCTCGGTCTTGACCCGAGCGCCGCGCGGCAGCGTCGGGTGGAACGTGGCCATCCCCCAGTGGTAACCGCGGCCGGGAGCCTCGTGTGCCGACGTCAACGGCGAGCCGATCATGACCGCGTCCGCGCCCATGGCGATTGCCTTGGCGATGTCGCCGCCGCGGCTCATGCCGCCGTCGGCGATCACGTGCACGTAGACGCCGGTCTCATCGAGATGGCGCATGCGCGCTCCGGCGGCGTCGGCGATCGCGGTGGCCTGCGGAACGCCGAGCCCCAGCACCCCGCGGGTCGTGCACGCGTTTCCAGGGCCGACACCGACAAGGATGCCGACGGCCCCAGTGCGCATTAGGTGCAGCGCTGCCTGGTACGACGCGCAACCACCGACGATCACCGGAATGTCGTACTCACGGATGAACTTCTTCAGGTTTAGCGGTTCCTGCGTCTTCGAGACGTGCTCGGCGGACACAACCGTGCCCTGGATCACGAACAGGTCAAGCTCGGCTTCGACGATGGCGGATGCGTACTGCTCGACGCGCTGCGGCGTGAGCGACGCGACGGCGACGACGCCGGCGGCCTTGACTTCCTTGATGCGGCTGAACACGAGCTCAGGCTTGATCGGCTCGGAGTACATCTGCTGCATCCGAGCCGTGGCCTTGTCGGCATCGAGCTGCGCAATCTCCTCGAGCAGCGGCTCCGGGTCCTCGTACCGAGTCCAGAGGCCTTCGAGGTTCAGGACCGCACCGCCGCCGAGGCGGCCGATCTCGATGGCGGTGGCTGGACTGACGACGCCGTCCATCGCACTGGCCAGCAGCGGCAACTCGAAGCGGAACGCATCGATCTCCCAGCTGATGTCGACATCCTCGGGGTCTCGCGTGCGACGGCTCGGCACAATCGCGATGTCGTCGAA
The DNA here is from genome assembly GCA_035536375.1 of Acidimicrobiales bacterium. Taxonomy (GTDB): domain Bacteria; phylum Actinomycetota; class Acidimicrobiia; order Acidimicrobiales; family JACCXE01; genus DATLOH01. Next base: position 4,783 of record DATLOH010000036.1, on the reverse strand, counting down.
CCCGTAGGCCCGCCTTCCCGACTTGCCGATCCCGATCTCGACCTCAGCCACCCTTTTGCCCTCCGCGCCTTTGGGAATGAATCAGTCTACTGGCCGCCGCCCACCATTCAGCATCTGCGGATTTGCCGCGTGGAACCGCGGCGCGCCCCTGGTCAGCGCCCGCGTAACGCTCGCAAGATTTGCTTGGCGACGGCCGCGTTCATCTCGTACACCGCGGCGCGACGGGCGCCTTCGAGGCGCTTCACGATGCCGTCCTCGGTCTCGCTCGCATTGTCGAGGCTGGCGATCACCGCGCGCCTCGTGCTCTCTGTCGCCTCGTACCCCATCCGCGTCAACGCCTTGAAGATCTCACTTGACCGCACAGGACCGGGCGCCGCTTGGGCGATCACGGTCAACGCGTCCTTAGTGAGCTCGGAGGCACGCTCGACGGCTTCGACGCTCGTGAGCGCTTCCTCTGGCGAGTTGAGGCTGACGAGCCAGCGGCGGACCTTGCGGACTATCTCCGCGTGGGTCTCGCCATCGAAGGAGAGCGTCGGCACGACTCCTAACCTACGTGGCCGATGATCACGGTCGGGCTGGACGGCGACGGCGTCCACTGAACATCGACGCGAGAGCGAACGTGGCCGCCGCCACCAGCACGATCGTCCCTCCGGGCGCGAGATCGGCCGCGCGGGCGATTCCTAGCCCGATGATGACGGAGCCAACTCCGATACCTGCGGCCACCGCCAGGCTGGCGCGAAATGACTTCGCCAGCACCTGTGCTGCGCCGACAGGTAGCGCCATCAGCGCGGCGACAAGGAGGAGACCGACAACACGCATTGCCGCGACGACCGTGACCGCAGTAAGCACGGCGAGGAGTCGGTTCGCAGCGGCGACGGGAAGACCGGCGACGCGCGCAGCCTCTTCGTCGAGCACAATCGCAAAAAGCGTGCGCGACAGCGCTCCCACAATCGCAACGACTCCCAGACCGAGCGCGGCGACAACGACCACGTCGCCCGGTGCGACGGTCAGGACAGAGCCGAAGAGGTACGAGAGGACTGATGCGTCGAACTCGCCGGCCCTCGATGTGATCACAACACCAGCGGCGATGCCTGTGTAGAAGATCACCGCCAGCGCGAGCTCGCCGCTGGCGCGCGCTCGTGTGCGCAGTACATCGAGCGTCAAGGCCGCCCCGGCCGCCGCGGCCATCGCCGTCCACACGGGGGCAACTCCGAGCAGCAGGCCGGCGGCGACCCCGGCAAACGCCACATGGCCGAGCCCGTCACCCAGAAGCGCCATGCGCCGCTGCGCGAGAAAGGTGCCGATCAATGGTGCGGACGCGCCGACGATTACGCCCGCGACTAAGGCGAGCTGCATGTATTCGCGCTCGAACGGCCACGGGAGGGGCAGGTTCACCGCGGCGGCCGATCGCGCTCGAGCCACAGGGGGAGATCGGTGCGGTGCACGCCCAGGTGGACGCCCGTCGCGGCAAGCTCATCGGGCTTGCCGTCGAACACCATGCGGCCGGAACGCAGGATGCAGACACGGTCGAGATCGTCGGCCACCGCTCCGAGCTCGTGGGAAACGAGGAGCACTGCTGCTCCGTGCTCGCTCTGGAGGTGCACGAGCGCGTCGCGAAACAACTCCTGCGAACCGGAATCGACGCCCGCAACGGGCTCGTCGAGCAGCAACAGCTCAGGACGGTGCACGAGCGCCTTCGCGATCCACGCCCGCTGCTGCTGCCCGCCGGATAGTTCGCTGATGCGTCGGTGCCGCAGGTCGGCGACGGCCGTCGACTCGAGCGCATGGTCGATCTCCGCTCGGCGTGCTTTCGCACTGGAGTTGCCGGGAGACCGCCGCTTCCACCCGCGCGCCAGCAAGCCCGTGGCGACGACCTCCTCGACCGTGGCCGCAAAGGCACCTGCGGCGGCGGGGTGCTGAGGCACATACCCGAGTCGCGACCGATCGCGCAACGCCGACGGCGGCCCGCCGAAGAGCGAGACCGTTCCCGAGTCCGGTCGCAAGAGCCCTAGCAGGGCGCGAAGGAGAGTCGACTTGCCCGATCCGTTCGCACCGACGAGCGCGACGAACTCACCCGGGGCGACCGCGAGGTCGACGCCGTCGAGCACGCAATCACGCTCGTACGAGAACCGCACATCGTCGGCGGTGAGAACAGAAGTGAGAATGGTTCCTAAGCTACTGTTGGCCACCGTGGTGAGCCAGCGAGAGCGGACCTTCGATGTCGACGGCGAGGTCGCGCTCCGACTGAAGCGGGCCGGACAGCGCTACTCGACGGGCCGCCGGGCACTGGTCGACGCGCTCCGGTCAATCAACCGCCCGGTCACCATCCCGGAGCTCGTGGAAGCCACGCCGGGCCTGGCCATGAGCTCGGCCTACCGCAACCTCGCCGTTCTGGAAGCGACCGGCGTGGTTCGCCGCATCGTGCTCGGCGCCGACGACCATGCGCGGTTCGAACTCGCGGAGGTACTCACCGAGCACCACCACCACCATCTCATCTGCATGGCGTGCGGCTCGGTCGACGACTTCACCGTTCCCGCTCGGCTCGAGAAGGCAGTCACGGATGCTCTCGCGGCCGTCGCGACCGCCACGAGCTTTCAGCCTGTCGACCACCGTCTCGATCTCGTCGGCACGTGCGCCTCGTGCACGGGCAACTGACTACTCGCCGCCCACGACGCGCTCGAGCAGATCGCGCAGGATGCGGGCCGTCGCCCCCCACACGATGTCGTGCGGCAAGTGGAAGAAGTTGATGGAGCGGTCGTCGCCGTAGGGCGTGTCCCAACGCTCCTCGGTGAAGATGTCGTCGGCGAGCAGATCCGCAAGCGCGACGTCGAAGATGTGCTCGACCTCCGAGGGATCTGCGACTAGATCGGGCCGTTGATCCAAGAGCCCGACCACTGGCGTGATTCCGGCCGAGGCGGACAAGGTCGAGAGCGGCGTGAGCTCGCCGATCACCTCGACGAGTGCGGGGTCGAGGGCGATCTCCTCGTTCGCTTCGCGCAGCGCTGCCTCGACTGCGCTCTCGCCCTCCTCGATGCGCCCGCCAGGAAACGCGACCTCGCTCGTGTGACTGCGCAACGTCGCCGCCCGGCGCGTGAGCACGATCCGCGCCTCCCCCTGCTCCTCAAAGACGGGAAGGAGCACCGCTGCCGGGCGTCCCGTGAACGGCAACTGCTCGCGACTCCGACTGGTTGCGGAGAGCGCCCCTCGCACTCGCTGCATCGTGATCCCGCCACGGTGCTCGAGCGGCACGGTCGACCACGGCGGTGGCGGACCCAGCCGGAATGAGGGCGGGCGAGGGATGCGCTGCGGTGGCTCGGTCAGGCGTCGCTCCCGCTCGACGCCGGCACCGATGTGGCAAGCGTCTCGAGTACGTCACGCAGGCCACCCTTCTTGAGGTTGGCCAGCACACGCCCGGGCTCTTCCTCACCGTTCTCGAACGCCATCCAGTCCTCAAGCAACTTCTTCGGATCAGGCGCAGGACGATCGGTCACCGCCCCAGCCTACGGTCACGCTCCGCGCCCCTCCACAAGACAGGGCGCGCGCAGCGAGGGCTTTTGCCTTTGCACTCCGAGGATTGGCTTTGCCGGGCCTCGGACGCGCAAGTGGCCGGCCCAAAGGGCCGGCCACTTACTGCACTTGTTCGCACGAGGCGGCGAAGCCGCCGAGGGCGAGGGGCTAAAACCCCATCCCGCCCATGCCACCCATGCCGCCACCGCCGCCGGGCATGGCAGGCGCCGCGCCGGGCTCTTCGGGCTTGTCGGCGACGAGCGCCTCGGTGGTGAGCAGCAGTGCGGCGATCGACGCAGCGTTTTGCAACGCTGAGCGCGTGACCTTCGCGGGGTCGATGATGCCGGCCTTCAGCAGGTCCTCGAAGTTCCCGGTGACGGCGTTGTAGCCGACCGTCCCCTTCTCACCCTTGGCCTGCTCGACGATCAACGAGCCTTCCGTCCCGGCGTTGTTGGCGACCCAGTACAGCGGTGCCTCCAGTGCCTTCGTGACGATCAGCGCGCCGGTGGCCTCGTCGCCGTCGAGATCCTTCCAGACCTTGGTGACAGCCTTCTGCGCACGCATGAGCGTGGCTGCCGATCCGGCGACGACACCCTCTTCGATCGCGGCGCGAGTTGCGGAGAGCGCATCTTCGATGCGGTGCTTCTTCTCCTTGAGCTCGACCTCAGTGGCCGCGCCCACCTTGACGACCGCGACGCCACCGGCGAGCTTCGCCAGGCGCTCCTGCAGCTTCTCGCGGTCCCAATCGGAGTCGGTGTCGTCGATCTCACGCTTGATCTGTGCGATGCGGCCCTTGACGTCGGCGTCGTTGCCGCCGCCCTCGACGATCGTCGTCGTGTCCTTGGTGACGACGACCTTGCGGGCGTGGCCGAGCAGGTCGAGCGTGACGTTCTCGAGCTTCAGGCCGACCTCTTCGGCGACAACCTGGCCGCCGGTGAGCGTTGCGATGTCCTGCAGCATGGCCTTGCGACGATCGCCGAAACCGGGTGCCTTGACGGCGACCGAGTTGAACGTCCCGCGAATCTTGTTCACGACGAGAACTGCGAGGGCTTCGCCTTCGACGTCCTCTGCGATGATCAGCAGTGACTTGCCCGACTGCATGACCTTCTCGAGCACGGGCACGAACTCGTGCACCGCGCCGACCTTGGAGTTGAGCAGGAGGATGTACGGGTCCTCGAGCACCGCCTCCTGGCGGTCCTGGTCGGTGACGAAGTACGGCGACAGGTAGCCCTTGTCGAACTGCATGCCCTCGGTGAACTCGAGCTCGAGGCCGAAC
>DATLOH010000035.1:0-16867 GCA_035536375.1 Acidimicrobiales bacterium | reverse complement strand
TGCCTATCAACTCGGAGGAGTACCCCGATGAAGCTCATCACCGCAATCGTGAAGCCGTTCAAGCTCGACGACGTCAAAGCAGCCCTCCAGGAGGCGGGCATCGAAGGCATGACCGCGTCGGAAGTACAGGGATTTGGCCGCCAACGCGGCCACACCGAGGTGTACCGAGGAGCGGAGTACACGGTCGACTTCGTGCCGAAGGTCAGGGTCGAGATCGTCGCCAACGACGCAGACGTGCCCCGGCTCGTCGACGTCATCGTCCGTTCCGCTCACACGGACAAGATCGGTGACGGCAAGATCTGGGTCACCGATGTCGAGAGCTTCACCAGGATCCGAACCGGCGAACAGGGAGCCGACGCCCTCTAGCTGGATCACCGCGCAACGCGCCGCGCTCCTGGAGGGGAGCACTGGCGGTCTCGCGGTGTGTCAGGCATGGTCCGATGCGCTCGACAGTTGGTTCGCCGAACTCTTCGCGACGGCCACGGGTGGTGATTCCGCAGGAGTCGCGCTCGTGGCCGTCGGCGCGAATGGACGGCGCGAACCGGCTCCGTACGGGGACGTCGACCTTGTCCTTCTTCACGCGCCGAAGTACGACGTCGCGCCGGTCGCGGACGCGCTCTGGTATCCGATCTGGGACTCGGGCGTCAGGCTCGATCACAGCGTCCGCACTGCCCGCCAGGCGCGCGCCGAAGCGGAGACCGACTGGAAGGTCGCCACCGGGTTCCTCGACGCTCGCCTCCTCGCCGGTGAGCCGCGCCTGCTCGTCGAAGTGGCACCCGTTGTGGCCAACGACTGGCGCGCGCGGGCTCGCCGGGTCCTGCCGGAACTGGTCGCAGATGCGATTGCGCGCCACGACCGGCACGGCGACGTCGCTCATCTGCTCGAGCCCGACCTGAAGGAGAGTCGAGGAGGCCTCCGCGATGTGAACTGGCTGCGGTGCGCGCACCGCGCCGCGCCGGACGTCACGCCGGCGGACCCGCGGGTCGATGAAGCGTTCGCGGCTCTTGTCGACGTGCGGGTCGCGCTGCAGTCCGTGACGCGCTCGCCGAACAACCTCCTGACGTTGCAGGATCAGGACGCCGTGGCGGACCGTCTCGCGCTGCCGGATGCCGACGAGCTGATGGCGCATGTGTCGGCGGCCGGACGCCGCATTGCGATTGCCGCTGACGAGGCCCGCGCCCGCGTCACGACCTGGGCGGAGCGCGGGCCGCGACGCGGCCGGCGGTCGGTTCCGCCTCTCGACCGCCCGCTTTCCGCGGGCATCGTTCTGCGGGGCGACGAGATCGGCTTGGCGGACGGCGCCGACCTAGCCGCCGATTCGTCGCTTGCCGTGCGCGCCGCCGCCGAAGCCGCTTCGTTGGGTGTCCCGCTGGCGCGCAGCGCGCTCGACGCTCTAGAGGAGCACGCGCCCGCACCTTCGGATCCGTGGCCGAGGTTGTTGCTCGACGGACTGCTCAGCCTCCTCGGTGCAGGGCAGGCCGCCGTTGAGCCGTTCGAGGCTCTCGACCAACGCCGGCTCATCGAGCGGGTGCTTCCGGAGTGGACTTCGGTTCGAGGGCGGCCGCAACGCAACGCGCTCCACCGGTTCACCGTCGATCGGCATCTGCTCGAGACCGCCGTCAGGGCGGCCGACCACACGCGGGATGTGGCGCGTCCCGATCTACTCCTGCTCGGCGCGCTCCTGCACGACATTGGAAAGGGCGTGCGCGGGCAGCATCACACGCCCGCCGGCATGGCGATCGTGTCCGCACTCGGCCCGCGGATGGGCTTGCCTGACGACGACGTGCGCGTCCTCGTCGCGCTTGTCGAACATCATCTGCTTCTTCCGGACGTGGCTACCCGACGCGACATCCACGACGCGCGGACTGTTGCGTCGGCGGCGGCCGCGGTTGCGCGACGCGACGTCCTCGAATTGCTGTCCGTCCTAGCGATCGCCGACGGCGAGGCCACGGGTCCGGCGGCGTGGAGCACCTGGAAGGCGGGCCTGGTCGCGGAGCTCTCGATGCGTGTTGCGGCAGTCCTCGCCGGCCGCGCGCTGCCGGCTGCGCCCTCGGTGCCAGGACGCGAGCACGAGCACCTCCTCGACGCTCAGCTGCCGGCGGTCGAGGTACGTGACGGACAGGTGACGGTGGCCGTACCCGACAAGCCCGGTGTTCTCGGCCTCGTCGCCGGCGTGCTCGCCGTGCGGGGAATCGACGTCCGGCGAGCGGCAATAGGCGGCGCTCGCGGAGTCGCTGTCGAGGTCTTCGACATCGCGACGTCGTCAACCGTCAGCCCGGACGTCCTCGCTGGCGACATTGGCGCCGCGATGGCGGGAACGCTCGACGTGCGCGCCGCGCTCCGCGAGCGGGCGCGCTCGCGAGAGGCGCTGGCGCGTCCCACCGCTGCGCACCCACCCGATGCGCGCGTCCTCTTCGACGACGACGTGTCCGACGCGACGGTGGTCGAAGTGCGCGCGCCCGACGGCGTCGGCGTTCTCGCGCGGATAGCGGGCGCGTTGGCCGAATGCGGTCTCGACATCGACCGCGCACTCGTGAGCACGCTCGGCCACGAGGTTGTCGACTCCTTCTACGTCGATCCACTTCCCAAGGACGCACGGGCACAGGTGGAAAGCGCCGTGCTCGCGGCGCTCAGCACGGCTTGACCGTTTGCGGGCGTCTGTCCCGAAGGCAACGCGACGCCGCTCCCGTGTACGTTCAGGAGTGACAATCAGGGGGAGAGTGAGCGATGGCACATGCGCAGCGCGCACGTCATCTTCAGACTCGGGCAGGCGTGGCTGCCGTCGGCGCCCTGACGCTTGTCGGGGTGCTGATCGTTCCCGGTTCACCGGCCTCCGGCGCCGAGCCCTTCGTCAACGGAACCGCATTCGCAACGGCCGCGGTTAGCCGCGTTGCTCCCGGCGTCGGCGACCTCTCGCTCGCTATCACCGGTGGGATTGCGACCGCCGAGGTGCGCAACCAACTGGCGCAGGCGCAGGCCCAGTCGGCCGACCTTGGGCTCATCGGCAGCTCACTGACCGCCGCGCCCTGTGACGGCGGCAACGCCTCGATCCGACCCGAACAGCTTCCGCAGCCAACACGAGTCGACAACCGCAAGGGCGACGCGGCGGCGAAGTCGGACGAGATACCGATCGCCGGGGCCACTCTCGGCGGAGGACACGAAGAGGCGAGGGCGACGCGCCAGCCACTGTCGCAAGCGCTCTCGACGTCGATCGCGGGCGACTTCGGCCTCGTGAAGCTCGGCGGTGGCCGGGCTGAGTCGACGACGCGTGTCATCGACAACGCGGCGCGAGAAGCGCTGGCCACGTCGGAGGGTTCGATCGACATCGCGGGTGTCGTGAAGCTCACGGGCTTGAAGTGGACGGCGCGTCACCGCACGGGAGCCGGCGCAGTCGCCGCTGGCACCTTCGAGCTCGGCAGTGCAGCCGCGTTCGGCGCGCCGCTCTCGACCAGCCAGCTCGAGCCGCTCGAGGCGGCAGTGAACACGGCGCTTGCGCTCAGCGGCATCAGGGTCGAGTTTCCGCAGATCGAGCGGTTCACCGAACCGGCGGATCTCGTGCGGGTGACGCCGTTGCGAGTAATCATCGAAGACTCGCCGATCGGATCCATGGCGCTCGGCCCTGTGCTCAGCGCGACCCGGGCGCAACGCGAACAACTCTTCACCGAGATCGTCAAGCGCTACTGCCGCTCCTCCAGTCTGTTGCTCGTCGGGGACATCACGCTGTCGGTCGCCTCGGGTACCGGGTTCTTGGCGCTCGAATTCGGCGGCGCCGAGGCCACCACCGCGGCCAGGACGTTCGAGAACCCGTTCGGTTCCGGCGGCGCGGGGTTCATGCCCTCCTTCGGGGCGATACCCGGGGTGCCCGCGATCGAGGCCGCACCCGGGTTCGTTCTGACAGGGCCTCCTGCGCCGCCCACGAATGTCGGTGGGGCTTCGACGTCGATCATCAATGCGTCGGGACCACTTCGCGAGCGATGCGAGAGCATCCACTCCTTCGGCGGCTCGTGCTCGAAGGGCTCCGCCGTGACACTCGGCTTGATCGGGCTGGCCGCAGTCATCGCAATAGCGACGCTCGACTGGCAACGGCAGCGACGGGCGCGCAGCACGCTCGCATGACGGCCCCGGCGAGAGTGACCCCGACGCGCAGTGTGCTCCGGTCTTACGCGCCGATTGGCGCCGCGGTACTCGCGTTCCTCGTCATGTCGTCGACCGTCGAGCCGCTCCCGCGCGCGCGGCTAACGCGTAACGCCGGACCTCAGGAGTCCGCAGTCGGGTCCTCCGGGCCGATCCAGGAAGGCGCGCCAGGCACAGGTGGATCCGTTGACACTGCTACCGGCGGCGCTGCCGGGTCCGCCGGCCAAGCCGCAGTCGGCGCAACCGGGCCCGTCCGCGGGCGTGGATACGTGCCTCCGGGCGCCCAGCCGTGCGCAGACCGCGCGCTCCAGGTTCAGGGCGACCCTTACTCGCCGCCTTGCTACGCGTTCACCGGGAACAACGGCGGTGGTGCCACCCGCGGCGTCACCAAGGACGAGATCGTCGTGACGGTCAGGCAGCTCGAGGGCCCGTCGGCTGCGGAGATCTTCGCCGACATCTCCGGTGAACGCGTCAACGACTCGCCCGAGGCGGCGATGGACACCGTGAAGGCCTACAGCGAGTACTTCCAGAAGCGCTTCAACTTCTACGGACGCAAGCTGCGCGTCGAGTTCTTCAAAGGTCAGGGGAGTGGATCCGAGGAACTGCTCGGCGGCGGTCGCGAGAAGGCGCTCGCCGACGCAGTCAAGGCGTCGAAGGAGCACGGCGCATTCGCCGACATCAGCGGTATCACCATCCCTTACGCCGACGCGTTGTCCCGACAGCAGGTGGTCAACTTCGGCTCGCCGTATCCGTCGCGGAAGTGGTTCGTCGAGCGCCGTCCGTATTCGTGGAGTCTCTTCCCGGACGGCACGAACGTCGTCGAGGCGTCCGTTGCCTGGATTACGGCCCGACTCGTCGGCCAGAAGACGGCGGAGTACGCGGGTCCGGCGTACAAGGGTCAGCCGCGCAAGTACGCGGTGATCGCACCGGAGAACGCCGAATACCAGGAGTCGGTGAATCAGTACATCACCAAGGTCCAAGGCGCGGGGTTCAACATTGCGATGAACCTCAAGTACAAGCTCGACATCAACTCGATGCCGAACCAGGCGTCGAACATCATCGCCCAGGTCAAGGATGCCGGTATCACTTCGTTGATCTGCGCGTGCGACCCGGTGATGCTCGCGCTCGGTCTCACCGCGAAGGCCAACGAACAGGACTACGAGCCCGAGTGGATCACGGCCGGCCTCGCCTTCGTCGAGCAGGATCTCGTCGCGCAACTCATCGACGACGACCAGTGGAAGCGTGCGTTCGGCATCGCCTACAACGCGCAGCCAGAGCCGCTCACGCGGTCCTTCCCGTACGCGGCGTACAAGTCGCAGCGGCCGAACGACGAGCCCGCGTTCGGTTTCGAGGAGATCTACTACCAGATGTACCTGCTCGCGATCGGGGTGCACATGGCCGGCCCGAACCTCACGCCTCAGACGTTCGAGACAGGAATGTTCGCCTACCCCGGCGGCTCCGGGCCCCGCGGTAGCTGGGGGTTCGGGGAGGGCGACTACACCCCGATGGACGACTTCCGCGAGATCTGGTGGTCCCCGACGCGCATCTCCTCGCAGAACAACAAGCCGGGTGCGTGGGTGCAACTGAACGCTGGCGCTCGGTACTTCCCAGGGACCGTTCCGCGCGGGCGACCGCCTTTCTTCGAGCAGGGCTGATCGCATGAGCATGGAGATGCTCAAGGAGAAGCCCGGCAACCCGCATCTCCTGCGCGGCTACGCGCCGATCGCCTTGGCCATCGTGCTCCTGGCGCTGATGGTGCTCCTTGCTCCGACGGTTGCAGGCGAACGAATTGTCCGCGAGCCCGCGCCCACGAGCACCTCGGCCGTCACGCAGCCATGAGCGATCTGTTCGCAAAGCGCAGCGCACGGATCGTTGCCGCAGCCGCGCTCGCGTACACGTTGCTGTACTGGGTGCCGCTCTCGCCGTTGCCGAAGGTCATGCCGTGGGGAGTGATCGCACAGGGTGTGATCTTCGGGACGTCGTATGCGCTGCTTGCGATGGGTTTGATCCTCATCTACCGCACGACGCGAATCGTCAACTTCGCGTACGGCGCGATGGGGGCGATGCCGGGCACGCTGGCGGTCGGGCTCTTCGTCACGAAGGGATGGAACTACTGGTTGGCGATTCTGCTGGGCGTCGCCATCGGAACCGGCACGGGGGCCCTCGTGGACGTGCTCGTGATCAGACGGTTCGCGCGTTCATCGCGGCTGGTCCTCACCGTTGCGACGATCGGCCTCGCGCAGATTCTCGGTGCGATCGCTCTGATCATCACCGTCGCGCTCGGGTCCGACATCCTGATCGGCAATATCGCGACTCCGCTCAGCTTCAGCGCTTTCGTGCGTCCGTATCCGATCCGCGGGGACCACCTCCTGATGGTCGGAGTTGCGCCCCTCGTCCTCGCGGGGCTCGGGTGGTTCCTGTTGCGTACCGACGCCGGGACGGCCGTGCGGGCGGCGGCGGAGAACCAGGACCGGGCGCTTCTCCTCGGTGTGCCCGTCCGAAGGCTCCAGACGATCGTGTGGGCGATCGCCGGTGGTTTGTCGACGGTCACCTTCATTACAAAGGCGCCGTTCACGGGCATCGTTCCCGAGGCGCTCGTGGGTGCTACAGCGATCCTGCCGGGTCTGGCGGTGGCAGTAATCGCGCGGTTCAAGTCGTTGCCAGCCGCGGTCGTAGGCGGGATTGGCCTCGGCATCGCCGAATGGACGATCCGGTGGAACGTCTCGGCGGAGTCGATCTTCGATGTCACGTTCCTCGTCGTCATTCTCGGCGCTCTGCTCCTCGGCAAGGACCGCTTGAGCCGGGCGGAGACCGGGGAGAGCACCTGGGACAGTGTCGGCGTCCTGCGCCCTATCCCGGTGGAGCTACGCGGGCTACCCGAGGTCCGCCGTCCGCTCGCTGTGCTCGGCGTCGTCGGGGCGGTGCTCGCGATCTTCGTGCCGTTGTTTGCCTCGCCGAGCGCGGTGGTCCTGCTGAGCTTCGCAGTCATCTGGGGACTCATTGCGGTGTCGCTCGTCGTGCTCACGGGATGGGGCGGCAACATCAGCCTTGGTCAGTTCGCCGTCGTCGGTGTCGGCGCGATGGCCGCGGGCAATCTCATGACGCGCTGGAACGCCGACTTCTTCGTTGCCGCCGCGTTCGCCACCGCGATCGGAGCGCTCGTCGCCGTCCTCATCGGCCTCCCCGCGCTGCGCATCCGCGGGCTGTATCTCGCTGTCACGACACTGGCCTTCGCCGTCGCGCTCGACTCGTACTTCCTCAACCCGGTGAACTTCTCGAGCTTCGTGCCGGACTCGATCTTCCGCCCGGTGCTGTGGAAGCGCTTCGACATGAACAGCGAGTGGGTGACCTACTACTTCTGCCTGGCGACGCTCGTGGCGGCGACGATGGTCGTGCGATCGATCCGCGGGTCGCGGGCGGGTCGCGTGATGATCGGCACGCGCGACAACGAGCGCGCCGCAAGCGCAATGGCGGTTCCGACCACTCGCGTGAAGCTGCAGACCTTCGTGTTCGCCGGCGCGCTGGCAGGGCTCGCAGGAGCGCTCTACATCCTCGTGCTCGCCGGCACCGGTCAGGGCACGTTCCGGCCGACGATGTCGATCGAAGTGTTTTCGTTCGCGGTCATCGGTGGGCTCGGGTCCGTCGCTGGCGCGCTCTCCGGTGTGTTCTTCTTCCGCGGTATCGACTTCGTCCTGGCGGAGAACTTCTCCGGTGACGTGGCTGCGATCCTCCGCCTCACGCTCACCGGATCCGGGTTGCTGTTCATCCTGTACTTCCTTCCCGGCGGGCTGTGGCAGTTCGTGCAGCGACAACGCGATCGCTACCTTCGCTGGGTCGCTGACCGACACGATCTGGTCGTGCCGAGCCTGGTCGCCGACAAGCGCGTCGATACAGAAGCGGACGCCGGCCCGGCGGACGAGACCGCCGTGATCGCGGATGCCCTCAGTGTCGAACCGCCGAGCACAGTGCGATGAGCTCGCTTCTCGAGGTTCGCGAACTGGACGTCTCTTATGGGCCGGTTCAGGTGCTGTTCGGGCTAGACCTGCACATCGACGAGGGCGAGATCGTCGCGCTGCTGGGCACCAACGGCGCCGGTAAGTCGACGCTGTTCAAAGCCGTCACCGGGCTGCTGAATCCCAACCGCGGCACGGTTCACTTCGCGGGCGAGGACATCACTTCGCTGGCGACGAACGAGATCGCCGCCCGTGGCGTGGTCATGATGCCCGGCGGCAAGAGCGTGTTCCCGACTCTCACGGTCCGCGAGAACCTCCGTCTGGCCTCGTGGCTGAAGCGCAAGGACACCCAAGCCGTGCAAGCGGCCGAGGAGCGTGTCCTGGCGTTGTTTCCGCGCCTCGGCGACCGCATCGGACAGATGGCCGGCAACCTGTCCGGCGGCGAACAGCAGATGCTCGCGGTCAGCCAGGCACTGATCCCCGACCCGAAGCTGCTCCTCATCGACGAGCTGTCGTTGGGGCTCGCGCCCACCGTCGTCGGCCAACTCATCGACGTCGTGAAGCAGGTGCACGCAACCGGGCTCACCGTCGTCGTGGTCGAGCAGTCGATCAACATCGCGCTCCGCCTCGCCGAGCGCGCGGTGTTCATGGAGAAGGGCGAGTTCCGCTTCACTGGCTCGACCAAGGAACTGCTCGACCGTCCCGACATCCTCCGCTCCGTCTTCATCGCGGGAGCAACCGATCAAGCCGCCAAGAAGGCCAAATCACCCGGTACCGCAAAGCGGGACGGGGAGGTCGTCGCCGTTGGGGGTGGGCGGGGGCTGGCCAACGGCGGCGAGCCTCCCCATTCCGCAGGGGCGAACGCGCCCGGCGGTGAGCAAGACGTCATCCTCGAATGCGTCGACGTGCGCAAGAACTTCGGCGGGATCAACGCCGTCGATGGGGTCGACCTCACGCTGCGCAAGGGCGAGATTCTCGGTCTGATCGGGCAAAACGGCGCCGGGAAGACGACACTGTTCGACTGCGTGTCGGGTTTCATTCCCGTCGACGGTGGCCGCGTCTATCTCGCCGGCGAGGACATCACCGAGCTGGCGCCGCACGAACGCGCTGAGCGCGGTCTCGGCCGATCGTTCCAGGAGGCACGGCTGTTCCCGTCGCTGACGACGGCCGAGACGATCAGCGTCTCGCGCGAACGACACCTCCTCACGCGCAGCATGGTCGCCGCCGCCTTCGGCCAACCGGTGTCACGCGACTCGGAGGTCGACGTCGACGCCAAGGTCGAGTTCCTGATCGAGTTGATGGGACTCGGTGCGTTCCACGAGAAGCTCACGGGCGAGCTGTCGACGGGTACGCGTCGCATCGTCGAGCTCGCGTGCCTGCTCGCGTCCGATCCCGAAGTCATCGTGCTCGACGAGCCGTCGGGCGGCGTCGCGCAGAAGGAGACCGAGGCGCTCGGACCGTTGCTGCAGCGCGTTCAGGAGTTCACTGGCACCTCGATTTTGGTGATCGAGCACGACATGCCGCTGCTGGCCGCAATCTGCGACGGCATGCTGGCGCTCGAACTAGGTCGCGTGATCGCGCAGGGCTCGCCCGACGAGGTGCTCAACCACCCGCGGGTCATCGAGTCCTATCTCGGGGTCGACGAGAGTGCGATAAACCGATCGGGCGCCAGGCCGCGCAAGGCCAAGGCGAAGGCCAAGCCCAAGGCCGACGCCAAGGCACGCGGGTAGGGTCGAAAGCCGTGGAGGCCGACCTGCTGCGGTGGAGCGAGGCACTGTCGGCGATCGCCCGCACCGGACTCGGGTTCACCGAGAGTTTGTACGAGCGAGAACGGTTCGAAGAGATTCTTCACGTCGCCGCCGATATGCGTGCGTGCGTGTCCGGCGCGCAACCTTCAACCGCGTGGGTCGGGGAGTGGATGGCCGGAGTCGGCAGCGGCGTGCCTGGATACGTCACGCCCAAGGTCGCAGTTGGTGCGGTGGTCGGCAACGAGAACGGCGAGATCCTGCTCGTGCAGCGCGCGGACTCTGGAGTGTGGCTGTACCCGACCGGTTGGGCGGACGTCGGGTATTCGCCGGCTGAGGTCGCGATGAAGGAGGTGCTCGAGGAGACCGGTATACGCGTCGAGCCCGTGCGCCTGCTCGCGGTGCTCGACGGGATGCGGCTCGGGTTCACCCGCGTACCCCTCTACTCGCTCGTGTTCCAATGCCGAATGCTCGGCGGCGAGTTGACAGCGCACCCGCTCGAATGTTCCTCGGTCGGGTGGTTCGCCGAAGACGATCTTCCCTATCCGATCGCGGGCGCAGAGCGGTGGGGCCCCATCGCGTTTGCGGCGATACGGGGGGAGCCCGTCGAGGTCGCCTTCGACCCGCCGCGCGACCCCGCGTGGCGCACTGACTGACCACTAGAGGGCGGTTTTCATCCACTAGCCGGTCGAAAACCGCCCGCTATCGAGGTTCTTCAGGGGCGGAGCTGAGCAAGCAGCGCGGCGACGATCGATATCGCGCCGCGCGAGTTCTCCCACGTGTCGGCGATCTGCTCGTGGTCGACCAGGCCGTAGGCGTCGGGCGGTATGCCGAGCGCCTCGACGGCGAGGCCGGCGAGCGTCGCGGGTTCGATGCCGGAGTCGTAAGCGGGGAAGCACTCGAGTCCGTCCCATAGCTGTTCGAGCGGCGCGGCGGTTGGCTCTCCCTGCGCAAGCGCCAGTGCAGTGACCGAGAACACCTCCTCAGTCGCCAGCCCGCGCGGGCGTTGGTACGAGGCCACCGGGTGCAGGCGCCACTGCACGACCAACTCGTTCGGGCCCTCCTCGCGCATCCAAACCTGCGAACCATTGACGTAGGTGTCGAGCGGTTCACCGAACTGGTCGTCGAGGGCGATCACGAGAGCTGGCGTGATGCCCCAAACGCAGGTCGTGATCAGAGCAGCCGTCACGCGACGCCACCGTACCCAGTGGGAGTGGGAGGCTCGATCTGTGCGACGGATGTTGGCGGCGACGACGGCGGTGCTGCTTTTGACGGGCTGTCGCGGCGAGGCCGAACTGAGCGCTCCCGAGACTCCCCCCACCACTTTGCGCGCGCCGTCGCGCACGACTTCCACTACCGCGCGCAAAGTGGAGACGAAGCCCGCGCCCGGGCGGCCGCGGTACGAGATCGATGCGCGGCTCGATCTTGATGCCAACCGGGTAACAGGCCAGGTCGGCGTTGCGTTCACACCGGAACTGGCGACCGACGGGCTGGTGTTCCGTCTCTGGCCGAACGGACCGACGCCCGCACGCAGCGGCGCACGCATCGCGACCGGGCCCGTTGTGGTCGACGACACCCCAGCGCCGAGCCGTCTCGACGGTGCCACCGTGTTGCGGGTCGATCGAGCGGTCCCTGCCAACGCAACGGTGCATGCGGTGGTCCCGTTCGAATTGACGCTTCCCAGCGCGAACAAAGACCGTTTGGCGCGCTTCGGCGATGCTGTGCGTCTGGGCTCGTGGTTCCCGATCCTTGCGTGGGAGCCGAGCGTCGGGTGGGCGACCCAGCCGCCGACCAGCGGCTTCGCCGAGGCGAGCCTGTCGACGGCTGCCGACTTCTCCGTCACCTTCGTCGTCCCGCCCGGAGTCGACGTGCTTGCGACCGGCGAGCAGGTCGCTCCGGACAGGTGGCGGGCGGAGAATGTTCCCGACTGGGCGGCGACGACCGGTCATTTCACGAAAGCGACAGAGACGGTCGGCGACGTCGTCGTGACGGTCGGCGTCGACCGGCAGGTGAAGGAGTCGCCCGCGAAGTACCTGACTGAGGTTGCGGACGCGGTGCGCGACTTCTCGACGCGCTACGGCGCGTATCCGTGGCGCGAATATGACCTTGCGATCACGCCGATGCTCAACGGCGGGATCGAATACCCGGGGTTCGTCATGCAGGGCCCGGACACCGACCGCCGGACGACCGTGCACGAGGTCGCCCATCAGTGGTTCTACGCGCTGGTCGGCTCTGACCAAGGCCGCGATCCATGGATGGACGAGGGCCTCGCGACCTGGGCCGAAGCGCGTGCGATGGGCACGCTCGACAGCCTTCGAGCGCGTCCGATCCCTGCTGCCGGGCGCAACCGCATGGGCGAGGCGATGACGTTTTGGGAGACGCGCAAGGCGGCCTACTACCGGTCGGTCTACCTGCAGCCGCTGCACGCGCTCGTCGCCCTCGGCATACCTGCCGAGGACGTCGACCGCGCATTGGCCAGTTTCGTGCGCGCAAACCGACACAAGGTGGCGACGCCGAAGTCGTTGATCGCCGCCCTTGCCGAGGTTGCGCCGAACGCGGCCGAGGTGTTCACCCGGTTCGGCGTAACGCAGTAGGGGGCTTTTCCGGGCTAACCCGCTACCGCCAGGAGCCCCCTGTAGCTTGCGCTCATGCGCACGGTCATCGAAGTGGCGGAGGCGGTCCGCGCGGGAAAGCTCAAGGCGGTCGAGGTGCTCGACGAATGTCTTGCAGCGATTCACGAGCACAACGAGCGTCTCAACGCGTTCGTCGTCGTCGACGAAGAGCTCGCTCGCCGGGCCGCAGCCGCGGTCGACGAGACGGTCGCTTCGGGTCGCGATCCCGGTCCGCTCGCGGGCGTGCCGATGGGGGTCAAGGATCTCGAGGACTGCGCGGGCTTACCGACGACACACGGGAGCCTTCTGTACAAGGACCGTCCGCCCGTCGACCATGACTCGATCCACGTCGCACGGCTGCGCGCTGCGGGGGCTGTCCCCGTGGGCAAGACCGCGGCACCCGAGTTCGGCACCGTTGCGTTCACGTCGACCAAGGCGTGGGGGACGACGCGAAACCCGTGGGACCTGAGCAGGACGCCAGGCGGATCGAGCGGCGGATCGGCTGCCGCAGTCGCCGCCGGCCTCGTGCCGTTCTGCACCGCGAGCGACGGTGGCGGTTCGATCCGCATCCCGGCGGGCTTCACCGGGCTCGTCGGTATGAAGCCGAGCTTCGGGCGCATCCCGCACCCCTTCCCGTCGATGTCTCAGACGAGCGTGTACGGCGCGCTCACGACAACCGTCGCCGAGGCCGCGCGGCACCTCGATATCGCCGCCGGACCCGCCGACGTCGACCGCACGACGCTCCCGCCCCCGCGCGTGCTCTACGAAGCCGCGATCGAGACGCTCGACGTCTCGGGCCTGCGGTACGGGTGGTCAGCCGACCTCGGCTTCGGCGTGGTCGACCCCGAGGTGCGCGAGGTAGCGGAGACGGCGGCCCGCGACGTCTTCGCCGCCGTCGGTCGACCGTTCACCGAGCTGAAGGTCGACCTCACCGAGCCTGTCCGCACGTGGCTCACAGCCGGCGCGGTCGACCAGTGGCTCGATCTCGAGGAGGGCATGTGGCCGGATCGCGCCGGCGAGCTGATGGGCTTCGTGCGCCGTGGCTACGAGTCATCACTCGCGCTAGATCCTCAGAAGCTGGCGAAGCGGTTCCGCTACCGGCACGCGTTCGAAGCGTCGTGGGCGGCGCTGTTCGACGAAGTCGATGTCCTGCTCTGCCCGACGACCGCCGTGCCCGCGTTCAAGGCCGAGGGCCCGCCGCCGTCGGTCATCGCCGGCCGAGACGTTGGCGCGGCCATGACGACCCCGTTCTGCATGCCCGCAAACCTCTGCTGGAACCCAGCCATCTCGCTGCCCGCAGGCCTGAACTCCGAAGGGCTGCCCGTCGGCCTACAGGCGATCGCCCGCCGCCACGAGGACGAAGTCGCGCTTCGCGTCGGCCGGCTTTTCGAGCAGGCCCGCCCCTGGCCGCGCCACGCGCCGTCCCCCTGAGCGGTCAGACCACCCCCACGGGTGACGAAGTCGTCGTTCTGCTCGACATAACGGCGCCAACAACGACCACTTGATCACCCGTGGGCAGCGGCGCAGCGGCTCGCACCGAAACGCGAGGTCCGGTGGTGGGCTGCTACTGGCTTTGGTCGCGCAGGAAGCGTTCGGCCTCGGCGGCGATGTCGAAGCGGTCGCGATCGAGGTCGCCGGCGTCCATCGCCCGCTCGAGGCCTTTGACGTAGCCGATGATGTCCTCGTCGGCCTCGACCATCTCGGTGACCTGGCGTTCGTAGGACGCCGACGCGATCTCGAGGTCGGTGGCGGTTAGGGACGCACCGATGACCTCGGCGGCTCGCTTTGCCAACGCGAGCGTGGCCTTCGGCGAGTGCTGCTGGCTGACGTAGTGCGGCACCGCGGCCCATAGCGACGCCGACTTGATTCCGGCTTCGGCGAACTGCGTGTGGAGCAGGCCGACGATGCCTGTCGGACCTTCGTACCGCGAACGCTGAAGCTTGAACCGCTCGATCAACTCCGGATCCGAGCCCGTGCCGGTGACCTGCACCGGACGGCTGTGCGGAACTTCTGCGGCCAGCGCACCCAACGTGAGGACCATCTCGGCGCCGGTCTCGCGCGCTACGGCGACAACCTGCTCGCCGAACGTGCGCCAGCGGTTGTTCGGCTCGATGCCGTGGCCGAGCACGACGTCGCGGCCCGAGTCCGGTGCAGTAGCTGCTGCGAATGTCGTGGTCCGCCAGTCGATCTCGCGGATCCCTCCGTCGAGCAGTTTCACGTGCGGCCGCACGACGGTGAAGTCGTAGAACTCCTCGGGATCGATCGTGGCGAACGTCCGCTCGTTCCAGGTGGTGCCGAGATAGGTGACGGCGGTCGACGCCGCCTCAGCGGCGTCGTTCCACCCCTCGAACGCGGCGACCAGCACCGGGCGGCGCAGGGTCGGGCGTTCGTCCCATCGGACGGCATCCATGGCAGTCAACGGTAGTCCGCATGCTGCCTACCGAATCTGCCAGACGGGTCACCCGCAACGAGCCGTCAGGAAGACGGCGGGGGCGAGAGAACCTGCGCGACTTGGCGTGGGGCCGCAGTCGCGCAGGTTTCCGTCAGCGTGGGCGAGTGAAACCTGCGCGACTGGGCGTGGGGCCGCAGTCGCGCAGGTTTCCGCCAGCGTGAGCGAGAGAAACCTGCGCGACTGGACGGGACTCGTCGTGCCTACGACATCCACGAACAGCTTCTGGTCGTTAGCGGATACGATCGTGCGAGAGTCGACCAAGCCGCCTGAAGACTTTGGAGCCGCAATGACCACCGAGACGCCATCGATAGACAAGGACGCGCTCAAGGCCAGGTACGCCGAGGAGCGCGCCAAGCGACTGCGTCCCGACGGCAACGACCAGTACCTCCAGCTACGCGGTCAGCTTGCGCACTACCTCGACGATCCGTACACGCCGCTGACCGAGCGCGCGCCGTTGACCGACCACGTCACCGTCGCCTTCATCGGCGGCGGGTTCGCCGGTCTCGTCACCGGTGCACGCCTGAAGGAGGCCGGGGTTCACGACGTCCGCATCGTCGAGAAGGGCGGCGATTTCGGCGGCACCTGGTACTGGAACCGCTACCCGGGCGCGCAGTGCGACACGGCGTCGTTCGTGTACATGCCGCTGCTCGAGGAGACCGGGCACATGCCCACCGAGAAGTACGCGCGCGGGCCCGAGATCCTCGAGCATTGCCAGCGCATCGGCAAGCAGTACGGGCTGTACGACAACGCGCTGTTCCACACCGAGGTAACCGACCTCGAGTGGGACACGACGCGATCGGCATGGATCGTGCGCACGAATCGCGGTGACGAGTTCACCGCGCAGTTCCTGGCTATGGGCACCGGACCGCTGCACGTGCCGAAGCTGCCGGGCATCGAAGGCATCGAGACGTTCCGCGGGCACTCGTTTCACACGAGTCGTTGGGACTACGCCTACACCGGTGGCGACCCTTCGGGCGCCCCGATGGAGAAGCTCGCCGACAAGCGCGTTGCCATCATCGGTACCGGCGCAACCGCAGTCCAATGCGTGCCGCACCTGGCGCGTGCGTGCAAGGAGCTGTACGTGTTCCAGCGGACGCCGTCGTCCGTCGACGCCCGCAACAACGCGCCTACGGATCCCGAATGGTTCAAGGAGATCGCCACCCCCGGGTGGCAGCAGCGGTGGCTCGAGAACTTCACCGCCAACCAGACCGGCGGGCTTGTGGCCGAAGACCTGGTCATGGATGGGTGGACCGACATCGCCCGCCGCATCCGCGCGAAGGTGATGGCGCTCCCGCCGGATCAGATAACGCCCGCGACGATCATGGAGGCGTTCGAGGACTCCGACTTCGAGAAGATGGAGGAGATCCGGCGTCGCGTCGACGAGATCGTCGCTGATCCGGACGCTGCGGAAAAGCTCAAGGCGTGGTACCGCCAGCTGTGCAAGCGGCCGTGCTTCCACGACGAGTACCTCCAGTCGTTCAACGAGCCGAGCACGCGGCTGATCGATACCGACGGCAAAGGCGTCGAACGCATAACGGAGACGAGCGTCGTCGCCCAGGGCGTGGAGTACGAGGTCGACTGCATTATCTATGCGTCCGGATTCGAGGTGGGCACCGAGCCGACGCGCCGCATGGGTTACGACCCGCGCGGGCGCGACGGTGTGCGGCTGTCGGCGTACTGGGCCGATGGAATGCGGACCAAGCACGGCACGCACGTGCATGGGTTCCCGAACCTGTTCATCGTCCAGCCGACGCAGGGCGCCAACCTCATCTCGAACATCCCGCACAACCTCACCGAGTCGGGCAAGACGATCGCACTCACGATCAAGCATGCGATCGACAACGACCACCGCGAGATCGAGGTGAGCAAGGAGGCCGAGGACGCGTGGGTCGACCTGCTGCTGTCCGGCCCGGGAACGATGCTCGGCTCACCCGACTGCACGCCCGGCTACTACAACAACGAGGGCCAGCC
>DATLOH010000034.1:0-6890 GCA_035536375.1 Acidimicrobiales bacterium | reverse complement strand
TCCAGGTTGCCTTCGGACCCCACCTCGAAGTGCATCATCTTCGTCTGCGCATGAGGGGCTTCAGGCCATACGGGCGGCTCGTACCACTCCTCGGCCTGAAACGAGACAGATGGTCCGCCCGGCGGACCGCTCATGCAGATCCAGCCGCTCCCTCCGAGTCGATCTTCCGGCGCATCCCTCGCCGTCACCTCCCACCCGAATACATCTCCATAGAACCGAGCCATCGCCTCGGCATCGCGGCAATCCAAACAAATGCCAGCCCATACCAACGCTGGTCGTCGCTGCGATCCCTCGCTACCCATGTGTCGATCATCGTCCTTGATGGTCTGGCCGGCAACGATCCGCAGCGATCTGGAACCCCGCGCAGATCGCCGATACCTCGCTCGCGCCTCCAGGTGCTGGCTTTAGCAAGGCCCCCGGAAGGCGCCCCGGAATACCCGGTTCTTTCGCTACCGCGCAGGCGCGTGGCTGTGAAGCCACCCCGACCGACCCGCTCGGCAATCCTGGTTCTTGCGCTACGCGCGCTGGTGTGGCTTCAGTGAAGCCACCCGATCGATCCCTCGGAATCGCCGGTTCATTCGCTGTCGCGGGGTCGGAGTGGATTCAGTGAATCCTTATCGGAGCCCGCTCGTAGCGCATGAGTCGCTACCGCCTGATGGTTCCTCGCGCTATTCCGGAACGAGTCGGGCAAGGTCGTCGGCAACGACCGCGGGCTCGGGCGACACCGGTAGGTGCGCACGTTCGGTCACGCCGCTGAGCACGAGCGCAAAGCGGGCGCCGAGTCGGTGCGCGAGCACGCCGTCGGTCTCGGCGCGGTCGCCGACCACGACCTCCACGCCACCGATGCGGTCACGCACGAGGTTGACCATCGACCGGTTGGGCTTGCCGGCGACCTCCGGCTCCGCTCCTGACGCGTACGTGACCGCGGCCAGGAGCGCGCCTCCGCCGGGGAGCGGCCCGGTTGGCGTCGGATAGGTAGCGTCGGAGTTCGTGCCGATCAGACGGGCGCCGTTTCGTACGGCGCGCACAGCCGCGGTCAGGCCGTCGTAGTCGAACTCGCGGTGCCACCCGACCACGACGGCGTCGACGCGCCCGGAGCGCACCGTGCGCACACCACGGCGCTGGAGGGCCTCGTCGACGCCACGACCGGCGCACACCAGAGCGGTTTGGCCCGGCGCGACCAGCGTGGCCGCGGCCTGGGCCGATGTCACGATCTCGTCGTCGGCGGCCTCGATGTCCATTCCGTGCAGCTTTCGCAGCACGTCGGTGATCACGTAGGCCGAGTTGTTCGTGACGAACGCAACCCGCTTGCCGCTCGAGCGCAGGCGGGCGATCGCGGCCGCAGCGCCGCGGATCGGCGAGTCGCCGAGCCACACCACACCGTCGAGATCGATGATCCAGGTCACGTCCGGGGGATGCTACGCATGAGCGATGCCGCGCTTCTCCCCGTTCCCCGGTATCCGCTACGACACGGAGCGCGTCCCGATCGCCGATGTCATTGCTCCGCCATACGACGTCGTCGATGCTGACGAGCAACAGCGTCTTGAATCGCGCAGCACGTTTAACTCCATCCGTGTCGAGTTGGCGCGTGCCGACGGCGACCCGTACCTGGCGGCGCGTGAGCGCTTCGACACATGGCTGAGCGAGGGAGTGCTGAGGCAGGACAGGCCGTCGCTTTACGGCTATGAGATGACCGGTGTCGACGACCTCGGCGTGGCCCGGCGCGTTGTCGGTGTCTTCGGGGCGCTCGATCTGGCCGCTGGTGACGTGCTCCCCCACGAGCACACGACGCCCAAAGCGAAGAGCGATCGTCTCGATCTGCTCCGCGCCACGACCACGAACACGTCGCCGATCTGGGTCCTCACGCCGGCATCGATCGCGTCGCTGGTCGACACGACGAAGACCCCGGACGCCGACGTTACCGACGACGACAGCGTGCGCCACCGGCTCTGGGTCCTCGACGACGACGCCGCTAGCGCCGTGACGGATGCGGTCACAGCCGCGCCAGTCGTCGTGGCCGACGGTCACCACCGGTACGAGACCGCGAAGACTTATCGCGACGAGGTGCGCTCACAGCACGCTGATGCGCCCGGCGACCACGACGCTGTTCTCGCACTCGTAGTCGAGCTTGCGCCGGAGAACCTCGCTGTCGCCGCCATCCACCGGTTGCTCCTCGGCATCGGCGGCGACGCCGCGCTCGACCTCCTTCGGCCGCACTTCGACCTCGTCGCCCTCGACAGCGCCGAAGGCATCGGCGCGGCGATGGAGCAGTCGGGTTCGCTGGGCGTGTTGACCGCCTCGGGCGCATGGCTAGCCAAGCCGACCGCGGCCACCGAGGATGCGAGCGCAATGGACCTCGACAGCAGCCGGCTCGACGTGGCCCTCCGGGACCTGCCCGCCGACGCGTCGGTGGTGTTCCAGCACGGGTGGCGTGAATGCGCCGATGCGGTCGCGAAGGGTGACGCCGGCGCAGCCGTACTGCTGCGGCCGGCGACGGTCGAGCAGATCGCCGCCGTTGGTCGCGGCGGCGACCGCATGCCGCCGAAGACGACGTTCTTCTGGCCCAAGCCACGAACGGGCATGGTCTTCCGTCGTCTCGCTCCGCCGGCGTGACAGGATCAGGCCCATGGCAACTACCACGATGACCACGACCTCGGGCGCCAACGCCGGTCGCGGTGCAGCTGTCCTCGATCGAGCCCGGGCCCGCTGGGCGAACATGGCCGGCCGGCTGGGCCTCGGGTTCTCCGCGGTCGGCTTCCTCGTCATCCTCAAGGCGTGGGACGGGGCCGCCGGCCTCGACTACTCCCAGGGCCAGCTGCCGTACCTGCTTTCGGGCGGCGGCATAGGGGTCGGGCTGATCATCATCGGCGCGGCCGTGCTCGTGTCCGACAGCCACCGCCGCGACCGTGTCGCGCTCGAGGCCAAGCTCGACGAGCTCCTCCTCGCGCTCGATCGTCCGGCCGCACCAGCGCCTACCGCCGCCGTGGCGACCACCACCCGCACAACCCGGGGAATGGTGATCGCCGGGCGCAGCTCGTTCCACAAGCCCAACTGCCGCCTGGTCGCCGGCCGCGACGACGGCGAACAGATGAGCAAGACCGACGCGGTCGACGCCGGCTTGACCGCCTGCCGCGTCTGCAACCCCTAGCCCCTCCGGGGCCGCCTGGGTGGCGGTGCTCAGTTACCGGAAAAGCGGACCTGACACCGACACGTCGTCAAAACGGGACCTGACACCGCCACATCGGAGCGATTAGGCGGGCGCGCCGAGGTAGGTCTCTCTTAGGCGGGACGAGTCGCGGAGTTCATCGCCCTCGCCGACGTAGATGAGGGCGCCCTTCTCCATCACGAGCGCTCGCTGTGCGTGGCGCAGGGCACCGATGTTCTGCTCGACGAGGATGACGGTGGTGCCGTCCTCCCGGATGCGGTCGACGACCGCGAACACCGTCTTGGCCAAGAGCGGTGAGAGCCCGAGCGAGGCCTCGTCGATCAACAGCAGCTTGGGGCCGGCCATGAGCCCGCGCCCGATCGCCACCATCTGCTGCTCACCGCCCGACAGCGTTCCGGCGGCCTGCTTGAGCCGCTCCTCGACGCGCGGGAAGTACTCGAAGACACGGTCGAGCGTCGCCTTGATGTTGGCGTCCTTGCGGGTCCACGAGCCGAGGCGCAGGTTCTGCTCGACGGTCAGCGTCGGCCAGCACCGCCGTCCCTCCGGCACGAGCACGATCCCGGTCTTCACGAGCTCAGCGGACGGCTTTCCGTCGACACGATTCCCGTCGAACCAGATTTCGCCGCCCCACGGCTTGAGCAGCCCGGCGATCGACGTGACCGTCGTGGTCTTGCCCGCGCCGTTGAGGCCGAGCAGGACCGCGGTCTCACCCTCCTCCACGTTGAAACTGACGTCGGTGAGGACCGGCAGGGCGCCGTATCCGGCGTTGAGTCCCTTGACCTCGAGAAAGGACATACCTACTCCGCCTCTTCACCCAGGTAGGCGACGATGACTTCGGGGTGTTTCTGCACGGCCGTGGCTTCGCCCTCGGTAAGCAGCTGGCCGAAGTTCAGGACGTACACGTAGTCACACACGCGCACGACGAGCGGCACGTGGTGCTCGATCATCAGGATCGTCAAGCCGAGCTCCTTACGGAGGCGCAGCAGCGTGTCGCCGAGCTCGTGCGCCTCTTCCGGCCCCATGCCCGAGCTCGGCTCGTCGAGCATGAGGATCTCGGGATCGGTCGCCAACACCGCGGCCATCTCGACGTTCTTCATCGTGCCGTAGGGCAGCCCGGCGACGCGCAGCTCGGCCAGATGCGCGAGGCCGACGAGATCGAGGATCTCCATCGCCCGGTTCCGCAGCACCTTCTCCTCCGCAAGGCTGGTGCCGGTGCCGAGGATCCCCGACACCGCGCCGTAGCCGACCTTCGCGTGCTGGGCGGTGACGACGTTCTCGAGCACCGTGGCGCCCTTCACGAGACCGACCTGCTGGAATGTGCGTCCCATTCCGGTGCGGGCGCGCTCGTGCACCGCCAGCTCGGACACTTCCTCACCCATGAACCGCACCCGGCCGGTGTTCGGTGTGTAGAAGCCGGTGATGCAGTTGAACGCGGTGGTCTTCCCGGCACCGTTCGGGCCGATCAGGCCGACGATCTCGAACTCGTTGACCTGGATCGACACGTCGGAGAGCGCTTGAAGGCCACCGAAGCGAATCGAGATGTTGTCGACGTCAAGGACGGCCACGGACGCCCTCCTCCACGAATCCGTCGGAGTGGCCGGCGGAGAACGGGCCACCGGTCAGCCAACTCCGGACCGGCCTCAGCTGCTGGCCGATGCCGCCCGGGTACTTGATGAGGGTGATGACGAGCAGCACGGCGCCAACGACGCTGCCGAGCTGGTCGCGGTTCTCGTTGACGAATTGCGGCAACAGGTTGTGAGCCCAGTCCTTGTCGAGGAAGTCCGCGAGGTAGTCGGAGAACAGCGCGAAGAACACCCCGCCGATCACGACGCCCACGCGGTCGCGGATGCCGCCGACGACCGTCATGATCACGAACAGCAGCGCGAGCTGGAACTCGAAGTCCCCGGCAACGACGCGCTGGCCGCGGGCGGCGAACAGCGCACCGGCCAGGCCTACGAAGATCCCTGCAATCACGAAGGCCAGCAGCTTGTACGTACGGATGTTGACCGCGTAGCTAGACGCCACCTGCTCGTTCTCACGCAGCGCGTTGACGGCTCGGCCGGCCTTGCTCTTCACGAACCGCCAGTCGGTGTAGACGACGACCACGAGGACCATCAGGCACAGGTAGTAGTAGGCCCGGTCGGTGACGAAACCGGCCGGCCGAGGGGCCTCGATACCGGCGCCACCGCCGAACGCGGGCAGCAGGAACAACGACTCCTGCGCGAGGCGTCCGTAGGCGAGGGTCACGAGGGCGAGATACAGGCCCTTCACCCGCAACGCGACGAGGCCCATCAACGCGGAACTGATCGCGCCGCCGATACCCGCAGCGATGAGACCGACCCAGAACGACTGTCCCTGGGAGGTCACCACGAACGCGGAGGTGAACGCACCGACGCCGAAGAACCCCTGGTGGCCAAGCGAGATCTGACCGGCGTAGCCGATGAGCACGTTCAGCGACAGGGCGACGATGGCGTAGATCACACCGAGCGCGAAGCGGTCGCTGTGGAACTGGTCGAGCCGCAACGGCATGAGGAGCACGAGATACGCAATGACCAGCCAGGCCGCGATGCGCGGGAGCCACTGCACGACGGTGGTCGCCCGCCGCTCCGCGACGACGTCGCGCTCGAGTGATGCGACGGCCATCAGGCTTCCTTGCCGAGTAGGCCGTTGGGCCGGAAGGTCAGCACGATGAGAAGCAACACGAAGGTCATGATCTCCTGTGAACCGGGCAGGTTGTTCTTGACCCACTCGAATTCGCCGACGTAGGTAAGCGTCACCTGCTGCGCTACGCCGAGCACAAGGCCGCCGAGGACCGCTCCGGGCAGACTGGTGATCCCGCCGATCACCGAGGCCACGAATGCGAAGATCAGGAAGTTGGCGGTCACGTACCCGGGCGTGAAGCCCGATTCCTGCAGCGCCGTGGCCAGGACGCCCGCAGCACCGCCAAGAAGCGCCGCAAGTCCCCACACGAGCGCAGACACTCGCTTGACGCTGATCCCGGAGAGATTCGCGGCTGTCGGCTCCTGTGCGACGGCGAGCACGGCGAGGCCGAGGAACGTCCGACTGAAGAAGGCCGCCAACGCCACTGCGAACGCCACGAGCGCCAGCACGATCAGCACCTGCTGCCACGTGGTCGCAACACCGAACGGACGGAACGCCGTGCCGCGGATCGCCGGCGGGTACGCACGAAGCTTTGCGCCGCCCAGGAACAGTTGCAGCGCGATCGACCCCAGGGCGACTCCAGCAGTCGCCACGAGCAACGTCACCTTCGGCGCGTCGAATAGTGGCTGCACCACGAATCGTTCCGTTCCGAGGCCCATGAGCACCGCGGCCGCAAGCGCGAGCAGGATGGCGATCGGATACGGCAGGCCGTTCGAGCGGGCCAAATAGACGGTGAACGCGGCGACGGTGCCGAACTCAGCCTGCGCGAAGTTGAACACCCGGCTGCCCTTGTAAATCAGGACGATGCCGAGCCCGAGCAGTGCATAGGCGGACCCGTAGACGAGTCCTAGGACGATTGCGCTTCCCACGGGGGGAAGTTCTAGTAGCTCGCGTTGGTCGCGATCGTCTTGTACTTCTTCCCGTTGCCGGCGCAGTCGAGTTGCAGCACGTGCATCTGGCGCCCGCCGAAGTGATCACTCGGACTGTAAGACACCGGCGGGAAGGTTCCGGTGCTGATCTTCGACTGCTCGTTGGCCTGCACGAAGCCGGCCTGCGTGAGGTT
>DATLOH010000033.1:0-25380 GCA_035536375.1 Acidimicrobiales bacterium | reverse complement strand
CGTCGACGAGTCGTTCCTCGTCGAGAAGGAGATCGGTCCATGGATCGAGTTGCCGCTTTGGGTCCCGAAGGGCTCGGGCAGCGACGGGCTGTTCGAGGTCAACGTCGACAAGGCCGTCTCGGCCGGAATGACGTTCCGGCCGCTGCAAACCCTCGTCGAGGACACACTCGAGTGGGATCGCACCCGGCGCGACAAGCCGCTGCGCGGCCCGCTCACGCCCGAGAAGGAGTCGGCCGTACTCAACGCGTGGCGGGAGAAGAAGGGCTGATGGACTTCGACCTGCCTGGCGACGACGACCCGCGTCGCCAGGAGATCCGCTCGTGGCTGCAGGAGCACCCCAGCCCGTCGGGGCGCGCGCTGGCCGAGGCCGGCTATGTCGCGCCGCACTGGCCGCAGCCATGGGGGATCGAAGCTGATCCCGTTCATCAGCTGATCATCGACGACGAGCTGCGCAAGGCCCGTGTGTCGCGGCCGGTCAACCCGATCGGGATCGGCTGGGCGGGTCCGACCCTGATCCACGCCGGCAGTCAGGAACAACAGGATCGCTACCTCATGCCGTTGCTCGCCGGCGAGGAGATGTGGTGCCAGCTCTTCAGTGAGCCCGAGGCGGGCTCCGACCTCGCGAGCCTCCGGACGCGAGCCGTTCGCGACGGCGACGAGTGGGTGGTGAACGGCCAGAAGATCTGGACGTCGCTCGGTCACGTGTCGAAGTTCGGCATCCTCATCGCCCGCACCGATCCGGACGCGCCGAAGCACCAGGGCATCTCCTATTTCGTCTGCCCGATGGACACACCCGGGATCGAGGTTCGCCCGATCATCGAGATGACCGGGATGCACACGTTCAACGAGGTCTTCCTCACCGATGTGCGACTGCCCGCAGATTCGCTCGTCGGCGAGGTCAACCGCGGCTGGGGCCTCGCAAAGGTGACGCTCGGCAATGAGCGCGTGTCGCTGTCCGGCGAAGGCGCGTTGTGGGGACGGGGCCCGACCGCCGCGGACGTCCTGACGATGGCCAAGGAACGAGGCACGACCGAACCGACGCTGCGGCAGCGGCTCGCACAGCTCCACATCGAGTCGGAGATCCTTCGGCTCATCCGGCTGCGGACGGTCTCGGCCGTGGTCGCCGGGAAGCAACCGGGAGCGGAGGCGTCCGTGCGCAAAGCACTTGCCGACGAGCACGGCCAGCACATCATGGGTCTCGCCAAGGACCTCGCTGGTGCACACGGGATGCTTGCGCAGGGCGACATGTGGCACCACGGGTTCCTGTTCGCACCCGCCCTCACCGTCGGCGGCGGCACGTCCGAGGTGCAACGCAACATCGTGGCCGAGCGCGTCCTCGGCCTCCCACACGATCCCGCCTAGGGCGCAACGTGGCGGTGTCAGATCGCGTTCGGCTGAGGTGGCGGTGTCAGGTGTCGACTTCCGCCACATCACACCGCCACGTCGAGGTTTCGCGATTCGACACCGCCACGTGTTCAGCGAAAGCGCCCGGGCGGGCGAAGAGGTGGCGGTGCCAGCGTGAGGGGGTGGCGAGGACGGCGCGCGGTTCGTCCTCGAACAACCACCGTGCGAACATCGAACGCGTCCACGGTGTCGAGCCGGCGACCCGGAGTGCGGCGCGTATGCCCTTGCGGTGAGCGAGCCCGTGCAGGCTCAGCCATTCCGCCAACCGATTGTCGACTGCCATGGTCCGGCCGATCTCCGCCTCGTACCGTGCCGCGGCGCTCCGGGCGTCGAACGGTCCCGCCCGGCCGATGCACTCGGCCGCCATCGCCGCGGTTTCGAGCGCCTGGCCGATACCCTCGCCGGTCATCGGATCCGTGGATCGAGCGGCGTCGCCGACGAACAGCACGCGCCCGTCGGCCGCGGTGAGAGCGGTTCGCTGGATGCGAGCCGGGATCGGCCACGCCTTCGGTGTCGCCGCTTCGGATGTATCGCCCAACACCGCAGCGATGTGGGAGCGCGTCAGCACCTCGCGAAAGCGCCGCCCGAGGTCGCGGGTGGGTTCGCCCGGCCGGCGGAGGACGCCGAGCCCGACGTTGACCTCGTTGTTCGGCAGCGGGAACGACCACGCGTATCCGGGCCGAAGATCCTCTTCGAAGAACACCCAGAGGTCGCGTCCGTCGGGGCCGGCGGTGCGACGGTACTGACGAAACGCGTGCCACTCGCCGAGGTAGCCCGGTTCATCGTGGGGGAGGACGGCCTTGCGCACTGCAGACCACATGCCATCAGCGGCGACCACGTAGCGCGCCGCGATGGGACCGATGGCATCGGTGTCGACGAGGACGCCGCCTCCGATAGGACGTGCCCCGCAAAACGCGACACGTTCCTCGACCCGTACGCCGGAGCGCCGCGCGGTCTCGAGCAGCGCGTGGTCGAGTTCGGACCGCTTCGCGACGGCGCCGTATGTGCCGCGACCGCGCGGGAGCGGGAAGCGGACGACGCGTCCGGACACGCTGCGGACGACAACGTCGTCGACTCGCTGCCAGCTCGGTACGGCCGCGGGCTGAAGTCCGAGTCGCTCGAGGCGGCGTAGAGCGCCAGTCGTGAGCCCGTCGCCGCAGCACTTGTCGCGCGGGAACGAGGCCTTGTCGATCAGCACCACGTCGCGACCGGCGGTAGCGAGGTCGATCGCCGCCGCGGATCCGGCCGGCCCACCTCCGACGACGACGACGTCAGCAGTGTGCGAAGTCAAGCTTTGAGAATCTCGTCGAAGCCCGCCTCGATGCAGGCGACGAAGTGCTCCGGATCCGGCACCGCCGCGGGATCGGTATTGAGTCCAACGTGCACGCGGTCGACGTTGGAGAGCAGCGTGACGTTGGCGGCTGCGCCCGAGAGCGGGCCGAAAGGAAACTGCGCTTCGATCTTCGCCCCGCACAGGAACACCTCGAACGGCGCGCCCGGCACGTTCGACGTCGTGAAGTCGATGCCCTTGAGCATCCCGCCGAAGAGCTGTGTTGTGAGCTGCGTGGGCATCCGGTTCAGCACCCCGGCAATCGGCTCGGTGAACGCGAGCGCAGGCTCGGCGCGCTGCTCGGCGACAAGAGCCCGCACCGACGCCATCCGCTCGATCGGATCGTCGATGTCAACCGGCACAGTAAAGCGAGCGGGCACGAACTGGTTGCCGCCTGCCGTCGTGTCCCCCGCAGCGCGAACGCTGATCGGCATTGCCATCCGGAGCAGGTCGACCGGCGCCCCATGATCTTGGTGGTAACGCCGGAGCCCACCGGTGATCGCGGCAACGAACGCATCGTTCAGCTTGCCGCCGGAGCGCTTGGCGGCCGACTTCAACTCGTTTAGTGGGACGGTAACGGTGTCGAAGCGCACCGAGAGGGAGCGACCCGTCATGATCGGGCTCAGCGGCGCGAAAGCGGGCGCAAGCAGCCGCGCAAGAGACTGAGCAACCGCTCCCGTTGCCGCCGCGGTTTCGCCCGGAGCGCGAAGCGCCGTGCGGGCCTGACCGACGAGTCGCGACGCGATCCCGCGTTGGCGCCGCGACTCGTGGCGGAGGCCATCGCTCAGCAGCCCGAGCGGTGTCGGCGCCTCAGCCGCCGGCGGCTCCGGCATGGGCCCAAGTTCGCCAGCCGGATCGCGCTCGAGATCGAGCATCGTCAGCGCGAGTTCGACGCCGCCGACGCCGTCGGTGACGGAGTGGTGGATCTTCTGGATCATCGCCGCCTTCCCGTCGGCGAGACCGTCGACCACCGTGAACTCCCACAGCGCTCGGGCGCGGTCGAAGCCCTGCATGCCGATGGGCGCGGCGAGATCGAGCAGATCGCGCATCGAACCGTCGCCCGGCGCGCTTAAGAACCGCAGGTGGTAGTTGATGTCGAAGTTCGGGTCGACGACCCATCGCGGTGGCGCGATCGAGAAGGGGGGGCTCACGACACGCTGGCGCAGCCTGGTGATCATGCGGCTGCTGCGGTCGATGCGTTCGACGAGGCGATCCCGATCCGGTGCCTGGTCGAGAATCGAGACCGCGACGATGGTGGAGCGCAGCAGCGGGTCCTTCTCGATGCTCCACATCAGCGCGTCTGTGTCGCTCATGCGGTTCTCGAAACGAAGCTCGCCCATGGGGCAAGCCTAGGAGAGCGCCGCTTCCAGCCCCTGGTCGATCGTCGGATGGGCGAACCGGTATCCACTACGAACGAGCGCCTCTGGCACGACGCGCTGGCTCGTGAGCAGTGAGGCCACGAGCTCGGCCCCCATCAACAGCCCGAGCGCTGGGATCGGAATGGGGATTGCTGTGGGCCGGTGCAGAGCCCGGCCGAGCGCCTTGGTGTATTCGGCATTCGTCACCGGATTCGGTGCGGTTGCGTTGACGGCTCCGTGCAACGTCGGCGTCCGGAGGCAATGGATGATCGCACCGACCTCGTCGTCGAGTGAGATCCAGCTGACCCACTGCTTTCCGTCGCCGAGCCGGCCGCCGAGCCCCACCCGGAACGGCAGTAGCTGACGGGCGAGTGCACCGCCTTTCTTGGATTGCACGATGCCGGTCCGCAGATGCACGACGCGAACGCCGGCGCCCTCGGCGGCCGCAGTGGCCCCCTCCCACTGGCGACACAGCTCGGCGAGGAAATCGTCGCCCGCCGGACCACTCTCGTCGGTGATCCGGTCGCCGGTGGTGCCGTAGTAACCGACGGCCGAGCCGGACACGAGAACCGACGGACGCGAGCTCGTAGCTGCGATGGCCTCGGCGACCACGCGGGTGCCCGTACGTCGCGAGTCGAGGATCTTCGCCTTCTGCTTGTCTGTCCAGCGCTTCGCGGCAACTCCT
This sequence comes from Acidimicrobiales bacterium, assembly GCA_035536375.1. GTDB lineage: Bacteria > Actinomycetota > Acidimicrobiia > Acidimicrobiales > JACCXE01 > DATLOH01. The sequence continues at coordinate 20,603 of DATLOH010000033.1, read as the reverse complement.
TCGCCTGCGAGGTGGACGACGCCGTCGACGCCCGCGAGAGCATCGGCGGGCATCGCCCGCTCGCCGGTGGGGTCCCACCGGATCTCGTCGGGCAGGATCGGCTCCCGGCGGACGAGCCGCACAACTTCGTCGCCTTCAGATCGAAGTCGCTCTTGGAGGCTGCGGCCGATCAGTCCGCTTGCCCCCGTTATCGCGACCCGCATCGTTACGGCGCAGCCGTGGTCGGTGGTGGCGGTGCGGCAGTGGTGGGCGGCGATGTGGTCGCCGGCGCCGGCTTGGTGGTCGCCGTCGGTCGTGTCGTCGACGTGACCGGCGTGCCGGAGCCGTCGCAGTTCACACCCTCTTGAGGCCGGTAGCGCGCAGTAAAGGTGTCGGTCGACTTTCGTCCGTCAGGGAACGTTCGCTCACGAATCGTTTTCACGACCGTGCAGACGCCGCTCTTGCTCTCACTCTGAGCGATCTGAGTGCCCGGAGCGTGCTTGGTCGAATACAAGGTGACCGAGATCGTCGTCGCGCTGTAGGTCGGCCACACGAGCACGCCGTACGGGGTCTTGTTCTCGATCACGAGGTCCGGCTGCGGAAAGTTCAGAGTCGCTTCACGACCGTAGGGGTAGCGCTTGATATAGATGCTGTGGCTCTGGTAGGTCGGGATGCTCAGACCGGCGTGGAACGCGGCATTGAACAACGTGGTCGCAAACTGCGAGACACCGCCTCCGATGTCCTCCGAGAACCTGCCGTCCTCGATGACGGGCGCGTTCACAAATCCCTTTGCTGCAGTGCGCCGGCCGACGAGGTTGTTTATGGACAACCGGCTGTTCGGGAGGATCACCTGTCCCCGTACCAAGTCGGCGATGCGATGGATGTTTTTCACGCGTGGCTGGCCCGCTGGATGGCTGGTCGATGCACGGCCGACCGGCTCCTTGATCGCGAGCTCCTCGGCGCGCGCGCCGCTGATCTTCGGCTCGGTGACTTGGAGCGGGAGCGCGATGGGCTGCGCAGGCGGACGACGGATCGCGTCGGTGAGGAGCTGTTCGACTTTCGCCGGATCGCAACACGAGGTGCCTGCGCTGCCCGCGGTGTAGACCGGACGATCACCCACGACCGACCACTTCGTCTCGGTTGCTGGTTTTGTAGCCGCCGGGATGAGCGCGGGGAGATCGCCCGACGCGCGCTCGCCGTTCACCACGAGGCGAAGGCTGCCTCCCACGGGGCGGGCTTCGAGCCACCCAGCAAGCGCGCCTGGCGGCACTGTCGCGGTCTCACCTGCGGCGGCGATGCGGAGAGCAAGCGAGCTGAGCTTGTTCGCCTGGCGGGCGACGGCCTCGGCATCTGCCGTTGTAAACCGCGGTGAAACTCGGCCACGGTCGACTTTGAGCTTTACGGGGAGGCCGGCTCGCACGGCATCGGGCAGCTCCTCGGCCACATCGGCCGGGTCTATGCCCGTTCCGGTCTGGCCCGGTACGACGATGAAAACGCCCCCCTTACGGGCGATGCTCGGCTCCTTCGCCTCGACGCCTGGCTTCGGGTCGAGGGTCCGCACTGTGGAATGCACCTTGTCGCGGTCAACCAGCACGTGCACGGGGGCCGGTCGGGCGGAGACAAGCGAACGCACCCAGCCCGCGGCGCGGCCGATCGGGTTCCCCTTGTGGCCGACTTCGAGCGCCTCGCTGATCGTGCGGTTGATGTCGAGAGCGACACCCAGCGCCGCTCCCGTGGAGGAGAACCCGCCCTTGGGCGCGGTGACGTGCACTCGCGATAGCTGAAGTTCCTTGTTGATCTTGACGACCTCGGTGCGCAGCTCGCTACGGGTCATTCCGCCGATGTTGTGTCCGGCCAAGGTGACGCGCCGCGCGACCCTGTTCTTGCCGCTTGCAGTCGCGGCCGTCGCACCGACGAAACCCGTCGCGAGGACCACGCCCGCCAGCGCGACGAGGAGCAGCCGCCGGTTGAGCACTGCCACCACGATCGCGCACCAGCGGTCCCCGATCGTGTCATATGGTCAATCGCGGCGGTCGCGGGCCGACGCGAGGACGGCGCGGCAGAACGCCGCAAACTCCTGCGGATGGCTCTGATGCCCGTTATGGCCGGCGCCTTCCACGGTGCGCAGCGGTACACCGAGAGCTTCGGAGAGGAACGCCGCTCCCTTGATGTGGTGCTCGCGGGTGGCCGAACCGGTGGCGACGCTGACCGGAACGGCGATGGAAGACACGTCGAACGGCGGTTCGGAGACCCGCACGGCGCCGAGATCAGAAACGAGTGCAGACCCTTCCTTCCGGCGCTGTTGCTGGGTCCGCATCGGCAACGTCTCCCATGCCGCGTCACCGACGAGCACGCGGAGGAATCGCTCCGCCGCGGCCGCCGGGTCGGTGGCCTCCGCCGCCGCTTGGGACCCGGCGGTCGTATTGGGCCACCAGTCGAGCCAGGGCATCGGAGGCTCGTACACACCTACCGCCACTACGAGTTCGGGCCTGCGCTGCGCCGCCATCAGCGCAATCACGCCGCCCAAGCTGTGTCCGACGACGCTGGCTGGCTCGTCACCGACAATCTCCAGCAGGTCCTCGACCTGCTCGTCGAGGCCCCCGGTCGGTGCGATCTCGATGGAGTGCGCGTATCCGCGCCGGTCGTAGGCGATCACGATGACGTCGTGCAGGCTCCCGACCACTCGGCCGAAGCTGGTGGCACGGTCCATCACGCCATGCACGAGCACGAGGCGAGCGGCGCCCTCGGGTCGGTCGTCGTCGTACACGTGACACGCAAGGGAGGAAGGCACCGCTCCGTGCTACCACGGCGGTCGCGTCAGGATGGACTCGTGACGGAGCGCAACGGACCGCCGGCGTCGGCCGCGCACGCGTTCGTCGAATCGCTCGAGGTTCCTGTGCTCGACCCTGACGACGTACACCACTTCCAGCGAGTGCTCCGGCTACGCGATGGGGAGTTGGTCACCGTCAGCGACGGCGAAGGGAGCTGGCGTCCGTGTCGAATAGCGCGCGGCTCGCTCGAACCCGATGGGCCGGTCTGCGAGAGCACGCGGCCAGAGCCGACCATCACGATCGCTTTTGCGGTCACGAAGGCCGACCGCCCTGAGTGGACCGTCCAGAAGCTGACCGAGCTCGGCGTCGATCGCATCGTGCCGGTGATGGCTGACCACACTGTCGTCCGGTGGGACGAGGCACGCGCCGCGCGCAACGTGAGGCGCCTGCGTGCCGTCGCCCGCAGCGCGGCGATGCAGTCGCGGCGCGTTTGGTCACCAATCGTCGACGATGTCGTCGCGAGCACCCAGCTCGCTGAGTGCGTGCCCGGCCTTGCGCTTGCGCACCCAGGCGGGGGTGTCGTGTCGCTGAACAGTCCGGCAATTGCGGTGGGACCAGAGGGTGGATGGTCGGCGAGGGAGTTGGGGCACGCTCCGTTAACGGTCGACCTTGGCGAGAACACGCTGAGGGCCGAAACGGCTGCAGTCGCTGCAGGCGTTCTACTGACCGCGCTGCGTGCCGGGATGGTCACCGGCATATCTGGGAAGAACGCATAGAGTGGTGATGCTCGCAACGCTGAGTGGCCTTAGGCCTAGGGTGCCCAGAGAACGCAAGCCGAAACGGAAGAAGGCGCAATCGTGGCCGAAGAAGAGGACACCGATGCGGACTACGCCCGCAGCGTTGGGGAGCGCCTTCGGGCGGTCAGAAAGCACCGTCGCCTGTCCTTGCATGCCGTGGAGGCGCGCAGTCAGCAGGAATTCCGTGCGTCGGTACTCGGTGCGTACGAACGCGGCGAGCGGGCGATTTCGATCGGTCGCCTTCGCCGCCTGGCGTCGATCTACGAGGTAACGGTCGATCAACTGCTGCCGCAAGAGGGCGAGATCCTGCTCGACCTTCGCGAGGGCGTCGCCGGGGCTCCGCCCAGCTGGCCGGTTGCGGTCGACGAGGGCCCCCCGGTCGTCATCGATCTCGCCGGTCTCGAGCGACTCCCCGCCGAGGAACGCGAGCTGATCGGCCGCTACGTCGGCATGATTCAAGTCAAACGTCAGGACTTCACGAGCCGGCGCCTCACCATTCGCCGAGATGATCTGCGTGCGCTCGCATTCCTGTTCGAGACCACTCCGGCAACGATGCGGCGAAGGCTCGACCAGCTCGGCGTCGCCGTCCGCGCGTAACGGCGCCGCTTGTTCGGCGTCTACATACACGTCCCGTTCTGCACCTCGCGCTGCGACTACTGCGCTTTCGCCACGTGGACCGACCGTCACCACCTCATGGCGGATTACGTCAGTGCGTGTCGCCGTGAGTTGGTTGCGGCCGATCTTCCGCCGGCGACGTCGGTGTTCGTCGGTGGTGGGACGCCATCGCTTCTTCCTGCGGAGCTCCTTGCCGGCCTGATCGCCGACGTGCGTCTCGCCACGGACGCAGAGGTGACGGTCGAGTGCAACCCCGACGACGTTTCCCTGCCGATGCTGCGCACCTACCGCGGCGCGGGTGTGAATCGGATATCGATCGGCGTTCAGTCGACCGTTCCCCACGTCCTGGCTGCGCTCGGGCGAGTCCACGATCCGGCCGCTGTACGACGGGCGGCAAACGCCGTCGGAGAAGCGGGCATCGGCACGTACAACGTCGATCTCGTCTACGGATCGGTCGGTGAGTCCGTGGCCGACTGGACGAGGTCACTCGACGACGTGTTGGCTCTCGATCCGGTCCCGACGCATGTCAGCGCCTACGGGTTGACGGTGGAGGCGGGTACGCCTCTCGCCGCCGATCCCGTCCGACATCCCGACGACGACGACCAGGCGACGAAGTACGAGCTGGCCGACGAGGCGCTTACCGCAGCGGGCCTGGCGAACTACGAGATCTCGAACTGGGCGGTCCCGGGCCACGAGTGCCGCCACAACCGGCTGTATTGGTCGCAGGGTAATTACCGCGGCATCGGCTGTGCTGCCCATTCCCACCGCGCCGGGCGGCGATGGTGGACCGTCAGGACGCCGGATCGGTACATCGCCGCAGTCAACCGTGGCGAGACCACCGAGGCCGGCAGCGAGGTTCTGGACGACGAAACGCGTGCGCTGGAGGCCTTGCAGCTCGCGTTGCGGACCCGGTCCGGTGTCGCCGCAGAAGCACTGGACCTCCGTGACCCTGCGCTCGAAGGCCTGCTCGAACGCTCGGGCGACCGGGTCGTGCTCACCCGGCGTGGGCGCCTCATGGCCAACGAGGTCGCAATGAGACTCCGACCGCGTGTACCGGCCACGTAGCCTGGCCAAGTCATGAATGTCCGAACCCAGAACATCGCTTTGGTCGCCGTCGCTGTCCTCTGGTTTGCCGCCTTCATCGTCCTAGCCGAGGGCATTGGCGGCGACGACGATGACACCAGCCGTCTGGAAGCGATCGCCACGACGACCACAAGTGCCACGCTCCCGCGGTCGACAACAACGCTTCCGCCGCCGACCTTCGCCCCAGTCCCCTCGACCGTCGTCACGGTTGCGCCGTTCATCACTCCGACCACGCGTCGCTCGACGGTGACGACGCGGCGCAGCACGGCTACGACACGGAGGACGGCGACGACGCGCCGACCGACGGCCACGACCACAGCGACAACCGCGGCCTCGGGTCCCAACGGACGCGTCACCGAGGCTTCGGACAACTCGGCGACGTTCACCCACAACAGCGACGGAACATCGAGTGAGTCGGCAACGCCGGTCTCCACCAACCCCGGGGCGCTCGTGTTCAAAATTACGACCAATGTGGTGTCGACGTCCGGCGAGACTGCACAGGTGCGGTTCACGGTCGACATCACCAACCACCGCGGGCGCCGCATCACTTTCCCGGACGGCCTGCGCGTGTCGCTCAATGTCACGCCGTCGAACGGCGCCCCATTCGTCCTCGTACTGGACGCGCGCGAAGTCACGTCGATCGAGAACGGCGAAACGGTGACTGCGGTGACGACCGCGCCGATCGAAGGATTTGGCAGTTACAACGTGGACGGATCGGTTCCGGTCGACTACGGCTCGTGACTGACTCGACTCAGCAACCTGACGCGTCCGCCTGGCTGAGCACAAAGGACGCTTGCCAGCGACTCGGGGTCACGCTCCGCACGCTGTACCGCTTCATCGACGAGGGCCGGTTGACCGCGTACCAGATGGGTCGAGTCATTCGTATCCAGGAGCCTGACCTGGAGAAGTTCATGTCGTCCGCACGAATCGAGCCCGGGACACTCGCGCACCTTTATCCGGACACGCGCCCGGCCGCGACGGAAGTGATCGGCTTGGACGACGGAACCGGTGACGCTGACGACCGCGAGGCCCGTTGAGCAGCGACTGCCTGTTCTGTCGCATCGTCGCCGGCGATGTGCCCTCTACCGCCGTATACGACCACGAGCTGGTCTACGGGTTCCGCGACGTGGCCCCGATCGCGCCGACCCATGTGCTCGTCGTGCCAAAGCGCCACATCGTGGGCGCCGATGAGATCGCCGGCGACGACGGTGAGGTTCTCGTCGCGATGTTCGTCGCCGCGAGAGCGATCGCCGAGTCCGAAGGGATCGCTGCCGCCGGTTACCGCACGGTCTTCAACGTGGGCCGTCAGGCGGGGCAGACCGTGATGCACCTTCACCTCCACGTCGTCGGTGGCCGCAATCTCGCCTGGCCCCCGGGCTGAGGGAGCCCGACGGAACTACTTGCGCAGCTACTACGCGTCGACCGGGCCAAACGCACTCGAGAACCGCAAGTAGTTCCGTCGGGCGCCCTGACCCCGGTACGCTGTTCAGCGAACGCCTCGTGCCACCTACTGCCTCCTACCTCGTGCCGAGCAACCATCTGATGGCTGCCATCGTCGGGCAGCGCGACGAGCTTCTTCGCGCCATCGAGGCGGGGTTCCCCGGAACCACCATTCATGTAAGGGGCAACGAGGTTGCAATCGAGGGTGCCGACGCAGAGAAGGTCGAGCGGCTCTTCGCAGAGCTCGTTGCGCTCGTCAAGGCGGGGACGGCGCTCGACGTCGCCAACATCGGTCGCACGATCGACATGGTGAAGGCGGACGAACGGCCGAGCGAGATCCTCACCTCCGAGGTCCTGAAGTCGGCGCGCGGTCGCAGCGTGCGTCCGAAGACGAGCGGGCAGAAGAAATACGTCGACGCCATCACGAAAAACGTCGTCACGTTCGGCATCGGCCCCGCAGGCACCGGCAAGAGCTACCTGGCGGTTGCACTGGCGGTACAGGCCCTCCAGGCAAAGACGGTCGAACGCATCATCCTCACGCGCCCCGCAGTCGAGGCGGGTGAACGGCTGGGCTTTCTCCCCGGCGACATGCTCGCGAAGGTCGACCCCTACCTGCGCCCGCTCTACGACGCCTTGTACGACATGCTCACGCCCGAGGGCGCGCTGAAGCTCCTCGAGCGCAACACCATCGAGGTCGCGCCGCTCGCGTACATGCGCGGGCGCACGTTGAATGGCAGTTTCATCATCCTCGACGAGGCGCAGAACACCACACCCGAGCAGATGAAGATGTTCTTGACGCGCATCGGGTTCGGTTCGAAGGCCGTCGTGACCGGCGACGTCACTCAGATCGACCTGGCGCAGGGCCGGTCCGGCCTGGTCGACCTAGAACCGATTCTGGGCGGGATCGACGAGCTCGGCTTCGTGTACCTCACCGAGCGCGACGTCGTGCGCCACAAGATCGTCGCCGACATCGTCTCGGCCTACGAACGCCAGGGGAAACGCTGACGATGCCGATCGAGGTGTTCGTCGCCGACGAGCAGACCGACCAACCAGTCGAGCCGACTCGATGGGCCGAACTGGCACGGTCGGTTCTGGCCGCAGAGAAGGTGCGCAGCGGTGCCGAGCTGTCGGTGCTGTTCGTCGACGAGGCGACGATCGCCGAGCTCAACGACCGTTTCCTCGGCAAGAGCGGCCCGACCGACGTGCTGGCGTTCCCAATCGACGACGAGCCCGACGAGCCCGGGCGATCACCTGATGCGGGCGGGCCGGCACCGGGTCGTGAGCCACCCGAGCCCGCAGACCTCCCAATGCTGCTCGGCGACGTCGTGATCTGCCCCGCCGTCGCATACCGGCAGGCACCGGAGCACGCAGGCACATACGAGGACGAGCTCGCGCTGTTGCTCGTGCACGGAATCCTGCATCTGTTGGGCATGGACCACATCGACGAAACGGATGCCGAAGTCATGGAGAGTCGGGAGCGGGAGCTGCTGGCGCAGTTCCACAAACCATCGTGAGATCCACCGACACGCTGATGGTCGGCGTGATCCTTCTCCTCATCGTCTTCGCCGGGTTCCTAGCGATGGCGGAGACCGCCGTCACGCGAATCTCGCGGCATAAGGCGACCGTGCTGCTCGAAGAGGGACGTCGCGGCGCACCGCAGCTACGCCACATAACCGATCACCCCGAGCGCTACATCAACCCCGTTCTGCTCCTTGTGCTGATGTCTCACCTGATCGCAGCGACCCTGGTGGGTTTCCTCGCCTCACGTCTCGTGGGGCCGCTCGGCGGCACGTTGGTCGCGATCGCCGAGATCGTCGTGATCTTCGTGTTCGCAGAGGCGGCGCCCAAGACATGGGCGGTCCAGCACGCAGATCGTGCCGCACTGCTCGCCGCGCCCTTCGTCAAAGTGATCGCCGACTTCCCGCCGGTGCGAATGTTGTCGCTCGGCCTGATCGGGCTCTCGAACGTCGTGTTGCCCGGCAAGGGCCTGAAACAGGGCCCGTACGTCTCGGAGGAAGAGCTCCTCGCAATGGCGGACGCAGCCGCCGACGACGAGAGCATCGAGCAGGAGGAGCGCGAGCTCATTCGCTCGGTCTTCGAGTTCGGCGACACCGTGGCTCGCGAGGTCATGGTGCCGCGGCCCGATATTCGCGCCGTCGACGCGTCGCAGCGCGTCGAGGAGGTAATAGACGTCGCGCTGCGGGAGGGCTACTCGCGCATCCCGGTCTACGAGGAGCACGTTGACAGCCTCCTCGGGGTCGTGTTCACGAAGGACTTGCTTCGCGCCGAGCGCGAAGGACGTGCGAACGTCGAGGTGCGGATCCTCGTCCGCGACGGGCTGTTCGTTCCGGAGAGCAAGCCGGTGGCCGAACTGATGCGTGAGATGCAGAAGCGCAAGCTGCACATGGCGTTCGTGCTTGACGAATACGGCGGAACCGCGGGCCTCGTGACCCTGGAAGATCTGATCGAGGAGCTCGTCGGAGAAATTACCGACGAATACGATGTCGAAGAGGCGCCGGTCGAGAACCTCGAGGACGGCTCCGTTCGCGTCAACGGGCGCATGCCGATCGACGAAGTGAACGACCTGCTGCACTGCGAGCTGCCCGAAGGCGACGACTGGGACACCGTGGCCGGCCTTGTGTTCAACCGGCTCGGTCACGTACCGCTCGACGGCGAGAGCGTCGTGGTCGACGGCCACCGCCTGGTGGCCGAGCGCGTGCAGGGACGGCGCATCGGCCGCGTCCGCATCGAGCCTCTCGATTTTCCTGCGCCAAGCGACGCCGACGCGCCCGCCGAAGCCGACGGGTAAGGCCCCGGTGCGATCGGGATTCGCGACACTGCTCGGACGGCCGAACGTCGGAAAGTCGACGCTCCTGAATCGGATGCTCGGCGAGAAGGTGTCGATCGTCTCGAACAAGGTGCAGACGACGCGCCGCCCTGTGCGAGGCGTGCTGCACCGGGATGACTTTCAGATCGTGTTCGTCGACACGCCGGGCATTCACAAGCCGCGCACGCTGCTGGGTGAGCGGCTGAATTCGTTCGCAACCGAATCAACCGAAGGCGTCGACGTGGTGTTGTTCATGATCGACGCAACAGCACCGATGGGACGCGGCGATCGTTTTGTCGCCGAGCTGGTCCCCAAGGAATCGCTCCTCGTGCTGAACAAGATCGACCGCGCGAGCGATGCGCAGGTGATGGCGCAGCTAGCGGCCGCAGCCGAGTTCGGGCTTTCGGAGTATTTCCCCGTCTCGGCGCGGACCGGCCGCGGCGTCAACGAGGTCATCGACGCGATCGTGGAGCGCCTGCCAGTGGGGCCCGCGCTCTATCCCGCCGACATCGTGACCGACACGCCCGAAGAGGCGTGGGTCGCCGAGCTCGTCCGCGAGCAGCTGCTCCACGTCATGCGCGAGGAGGTGCCGCACTCCGTGGCCTGCCGCGTTGCAGAATGGGAGTGGCCACACGTGAAGATCGAGATTCTCGTGGAGCGCGACTCGCAAAAGGGCATCGTCATCGGCAAGAACGGTGAGGTACTGAAGGCGGTCGGCATCGCCGTGCGCGAACAGCTTCCGCCGGGCGCGTTCGTCGAGCTCGTCGTGAAGGTCGAGAAGGACTGGCAACGCCGCGCGCACGCGCTCGATCGACTCGGGTACTGATGCGCCTCGTTGTGTTCGGAGCGGGCGCGGTCGGCGGCGTCCTCGGCGGCCTCCTGCACGAAGCCGGACACGACGTGAGGCTTGTGGCGCGCGGCGCGCACTTTGAGGCTGTGCAGGCGCACGGACTCACCATCGAGTCGGCCGATCGCAGGGTGACGTTGCCGGTGCCGGTGTTCACCGACCCGTCCGCCGCCGGCGCGTCCGACGCCGAGGCGGTTCTGTTGTGTGTGAAGGGCCAGGACACGGCTACCGCCCTTGCCGCGTTAGTGGAGGCGGGAGCGCGCGACGTGCCGTTGGTCTGCGTCCAGAACGGCATCGCCAACGAGCCGGTCGCACTACGAGTGTTCGCAGATGTGTACGGCGTGTGCGTGATGTTCCCGACGAGCCATCTGACGCCGGGGGTCGTGCAGCAGAACTCGTCACCGGTCCCCGGTCTGCTCGACGTGGGCCGCTTCCCGTCAGGCGTCGACCCGGCGACAGAAGCGCTCGCCGCTGCGTTCGTGTCCGGAGGCTTCGAGAGCGAGCCGCGCGACGACATCATGCGATGGAAGGCGGCGAAGCTCTTGATGAACCTCGGTAACAGCGCGCAGGCACTGTGCGGTGCGATCGACGGCCTCGGCGACCTCGTCCGTGCTGCGCGCACCGAGGGTATGGCGGCGCTCGACGCCGCGGGCGTTGCGTATGTGAGCGACGAGGAGGACCGCGCTCGCCGCGGTGACCTGCTCACTATGAAGCCGATCGGCGACCAACCCCGTGGTGGCGGGTCGTCCTGGCAGAGCCTGGTGCGCGGCACTGGGGCGATCGAGACCGACTATTTGAACGGCGAGATCGTCCTGTTGGGTCGACTCCACGGTGTGCCCACACCGGTCAACACGCTTCTCCAGCGCCTAGCGGCCGAAGCGGCGTCCTCGGGAGCGCAACCGGGTTCCTACACACCGGCCGAGCTGCTCGAGCTCGCCGGCCTGTGACTGGCTACTGCTTGAGGAAAGCGGCCACGTCGTCGCGGTCCTTCGTCCGCCGCATAGGCGGTAGGGCGCGGATGAGGTCCCAGCGGTAGTTGGCGGTTGCCAGCCGCGAGTCGAGCACCGCGACGACGCCCCGATCCTCGCTGGTGCGGATGAGCCGTCCCGCTCCTTGGGCGAGCATCGTGGCTGCGCGCGGCAGATCGATGACGCGGAACGCCGCCGCTCCCGCCTGCTCGCGGCGGGCTTGCTGCAAAGGCTCGTCGGGCCGAGGGAACGGGAGGCGGTCGATGGTCACGACCGAAAGCGTGCGACCGGGCACGTCGACACCCTGCCAAAACCCCATCGTCGCAAAGAGACACGCAGCCTCTTCGGCAGCGAAGCGTTCGACGAGCTTTGGTTTCGGCAACTCGCCCTGCGCGAGGATCGGCACGTCCACGCGTCGAGCGACAGCTTCGGCCGCACCCTGCATGGACCGCCACGAGGTGAAGAGCGCGAGCGTGCGGCCGCCCGCCGCTCCGATGAGGAAGGTGAGCTCGTCGTGTAGGGCGTCCTCGTACCCTGCGGCTCGGGGTTCGGGCATGTGGGTTGCGCAGTACAGCAACGCCTGCTCGCCGAAGTCGAACGGGCTGCCGACATCGCGCATCTCGTGCTTCTCGGGCGGGAGTCCGATGCGCACCGGGAGCCCGACGGGGATCGTCGCACTCGTCAACACGGCGGTCACCTCAGGCCATACCTTCTCGGCGAGTGCACCGGCGACGTCGACCGATGCCAGCTTGAGCAAGGGTGCATGGGCAGGGCCTTCGACCCACCGCACCCGTCCGGCACCCGGGTCGCGCAACAGATCGAGATCACCCTGGAGGTGGCCACCAGCCTGCTGAGCGCGAGCGCGCGCAGGATCGTCGGGACTGCCCTTTATCGCTCGGAGCAGCGTCTGCACGCGCGTCGCCGCAGTGGTGAGCGCTTCGGTGATCTCCTCGGGTCCCGACGACGGTAGGCGCTTGTTCGCCCAAGGCGCGAGCGCGCGTTCGAGCGCGTCGCCGGCGGTAAACACGTCGTCGAGCGCTTCACCGCCGTCAGGACCGACATGGCGTCGCGCGAGACGAACGAGCGACGAGAACCGCCCGGCGCTCATCTCGACGCCGAGCGCACTGGCGACGATGTCCTCCAACTCGTGGGCCTCGTCGAAGATCACCACGTCGTGTTCGGGAAGGACGTGGCCGCCGCTCGCGAGGTGAGCGCCGTATAGGTGCGTGTTCACGACGACCACATCCGCGGTCTCGGCGGCGGCGCGCGCCTTCTCGGCAAAGCACTCGTCTCCCGACGGGCATTTGTTGGCGCCAGGGCACTCCATCCCCGAGACGCTCACCGCTTGCCAGGCGCGCGGTGAAGGCTCGAACGGAGCGTCGGCGCGGTCACCGCTCTCGGCGGTTCGCCCCCACTCGACCAGGCGAAGGATCTCGCGCCCGAGGTTGCCGACGGTGTCGACCTCGTCGAGCGTGAGTTGCCCGTCGCCGCCCGAAACCTCGCGTGCCCGCTGGACGCACAGGTAGTTCGACCGTCCCTTCAGCATGGCGAACGTGAACGGATCGGGCATCGCCTTCTGCAGAAAGGGAAGGTCCTTTCCGGCCAGTTGATCCTGGAGCGCCTTAGTGGCCGTAGAGACGACCACTTTGCTGCCCGACATGATCGACGGCACGAGGTAGGCGAGCGACTTGCCGGTTCCAGTGCCGGCCTGCACGACCAGGTGGTGTCGGTGCTCGATCGCGTCGGCGACGTCGATTGCCATCTGCACCTGGCCGTCGCGGACCTCGCCGCCGCGCGGAAGCCGAGCGATCGCGTGCGCGAGGGCGGTCGTGAGGTCGTCGGCCATTGCCCCGAGCAGGGTACCGGCAGGGTGTAGCGCTCCCGACGACCCCAGGGCGGTACGGTCGGCACAGTGGCTGACTTCCCGTCCGATCTGAAGCCTGAACCCATCCCGCGCCACATCGCCTGCGTCATGGACGGCAACGGGCGGTGGGCAACCCAGCGCGGGTTGGCTCGCACCGAGGGTCATGCCGCAGGGGAAGAGGCACTGTTCGACGCCGTCGAGGGCGCGCTGGACCTTGGCGTGAAGTGGCTCACCGTCTACGCCTTCTCGACCGAAAACTGGAAGCGCCCGGTCGACGAAGTCCGATATCTCATGGGGTTCAACGAGAGCATTCTCGTGCGCCGTCTGGACGAGCTACACGGTCGCGGGGTTCGGATCACTTTCGCCGGCCGTCGCGACTGGCGCGTGCCGAAGCGGTTGATCAGGCGGATGGACGAAGCGGTCGAGAAGACGAAGCGCAACCGCGTGATGACGTTGACGATTGCGTTCAACTACGGCGGGCGGGCTGAGATAGTCGACGCCGTTCGCCGCCTCGTCGAGGAGCGCGTCCCCGCAAACAAGATCGACGAGCGGGCCATCGCCGCGCGGTTGTACCTGCCCGACATGCCGGACCCTGACCTGGTCGTGCGCACGTCCGGCGAGTTCCGGATTTCGAACTTCTTGTTGTGGGAGCTCGCGTACTCCGAGCTTGTCTTCACGCCGGTGCTCTGGCCGGACTTCCGTCGGGAGCACCTGTTCGACGCGGTGCGCGAGTTCCAGGAGCGGGACCGGCGCTTCGGCGGCACGCGGTAGGTAACCGTGCCCGGCCTGTACCGCGACAAGGCGGTGGTGATCCGCGCCATCAAGCTCGGCGAATCGGATCGCATCTTGACGCTCCTGACGGAGGCGCACGGCAAGGTGCGCGCCGTCGCTAAGGGCGTCCGCAAGACGACGAGCCGGTTCGGCGCACGACTGGAGCCGACAACTCACGTAGCCGTGCAGATGTACGAAGGGCGCGAGCTCGACACGATCACGCAGGCCGAAGCGCTCGACCACTTCGGCGCGGTGCGCGCTGACCTGCACCGGTGGGGGAGAGCCACGACGATGCTCGAGGCGGCCGAGCACATCGCGCAGGAGCGCGAGCCGAACCCGCCGCTGTACCGAATGGTCGTCGGTGCGTTGCGCTCGCTCGATGGCGAGGATGCGCCGCTGGTGCTGGCGGGCTTCCTGTGGAAGCTGCTGTCGCTCGAGGGGTACCACCCGCAGCTCAACGAGTGTGTTGCCTGCGGAGCGACGGAAGACCTCGTCGCCATGGACTTCGACGGCGGCGGCGTGTTGTGCCGCTCCGACCGCCGCGGCACCGCTGTCAGCGGCGAGGCGATCCTGCTCATGCGCCGGCTTTTGGGCGGCGATCTCGTCACCGCGCTCCGCGAGCCCGCGAGTGCGGCGACGGCAGAGACCGAAGCACTTGCGGTGGCCAGCGTCGAGCATCACGTCGAGCGCCGCCTCCGCGCCGTCCGCACCCAACTCTAGAAGCTGACCCCTCACCCCCAACCTGCGACCGAATCGCGCGTGTGGGCGCGATATTCGGTCGCCGGTTCAGCACCTCACCCCAACCTGCGACCGAATCGCGCGTGTGGGCGCGATATTTGGTCGCTGGATCGCTGGGTGGCGCCAGTACGATCCCCCGATGCCAGCGGACCTCATGGAGTCGGTCGTCAACCTGTGCAAGCGGCGCGGGTTCGTTTTTCAGTCGGCTGAGATCTACGGCGGCTTCCGCTCGACCTATGACTACGGCCCGCTCGGCGTGCTGATGCTGCGCAACGTCAAGGAAGCGTGGTGGCGCTCGATGGTGCAGTGCCGCACCGACGTCGTCGGCATCGACGCCTCGATTCTCACCCCGCCCGCGGTGTGGGAAGCGAGCCAGCACCTGGCGACGTTCACCGACCCGCTGGTCGACTGCCGCAACTGCCAGGCACGCTTTCGTGAAGACCAACTGCCTGACGATCGGGTGTGCCCGAGCTGCAAGGCGAAGGACAACTTCACGGAGGCCCAGGCATTTCACCTCATGTTCAAGACCCACGCGGGTCCGGTCGAAGACTCTGGTGCCGTCTGCTATCTGCGCCCTGAGACCGCCCAGGGCATGTTCCTCAACTTCGCCAACGTGCAGACCACGACGCGCAAGAAGCCGCCGTTCGGCATCGCGCAGGTCGGCAAGAGCTTCCGTAACGAGATCACGCCTGGAAACTTCGTCTTCCGCACGCGTGAGTTCGAGCAGATGGAGATGGAGTTCTTCGTCCCGCCCGCCGAGGCCACGAAGTGGTTCGAGTACTGGGTGAGCGAGCGCTTCGCGTGGTACGTCGGTCTCGGCATGCCGGCGGACTCGCTGCGGCTGCGCCCGCACGACGAAGAGGAGCTGTCGCACTACTCATCGGCCACGACCGATGTCGAGTTCATGTTCCCTTGGGGCTGGGGCGAACTCGAAGGGATCGCCAACCGCGGCGACTTCGACCTCACGCAGCACTCGACGCACTCTGGCGAGAAGCTCGAATACTTCGACCAGGGCACAGGCGAGCGGTACGTGCCGCACGTCGTCGAGCCCGCCGCGGGTGCGACGCGCACCATGATGGCGTTCCTGATCGCGGCCTACGCCGAGGACGAGATCGGCGGCGAGACCCGCACGGTACTGCGCCTGCACCCAAGGCTCGCGCCGTACAAGGTCGCGGTGCTGCCGCTATCGAAGAAGGACACGTTGACGCCGACTGCGCAGGAGGTGCTCGCGCTGCTCCAGCCGCACTGGATGTGTGATTACGACGAAACGCAGTCCATTGGCAAGCGCTACCGCCGCCAGGACGAGGTCGGCACGCCGCTCTGTGTCACGGTCGACTTCGACTCGCTCGAAGACCGTGCCGTCACCGTCCGCGACCGCGACACAACCGAGCAGGTCCGAGTCCCGATCGCGGATCTCGTCGACACCGTGAGGACGCGCTTGGGGTTCTGACCGCCGCGGGGGCCTCGGTGCCGTACGCAGTACGACCTTGGACGGAAACAGGCGCGGCGCGCACGTTTCCGTCCGAAGAAGTGCTCGCCCGCTCGTCGGAACGCCCGGGTCAGCCGACGAGTTGCGCGGTATCGCCGACGCGGATCGCGCCGGGCTCGTCGACCGTCAGGTAGATGCCGAGGTAATTGTCATGCAGTGCGACGAGCGCGTTGAACATCTCCGGCTGTGACTCCAGCGGCTCGCCGTCATCGCCGCCCACCTGCGCCCGCATGGGCATGGCGCAGCGAATGGTGGTCATCATGGCGCCGAGCGTGACGTCACCGACCTTGATCTGCTTCCCACACCAAGTGTCCTCGGCAAACGGCTGTGTCGAGCCGGTGTCGATCACGATGTTCGGGCGGAACCGGCGCACGTTCCAGTCGAACTGCGGTGCCTCCGCCTCGGCGTGCGCGAGCGTTGCGGTGGAAACGATGTGCGCGGCGGCGAGGTCGAGCAGTGTCGAGCGCGGTGCAGGGATGTCGATCGTCGGCGTGCCCGAGTCGAGCGGGCCGAAGTTCATCTCGTACGTGACTTGGTCTCCAGTCCCCGCTCGTGCGATCGCGACGGGCACTCCGAGCCATGCGCTGAGGCGCGCGGGCGCGTCGGCTTCGGCAAACGAGATCGTTGTCCCGTCGTCGAGCTCGACTCGATCGCTGTGCCCGACGGCGCTGAGTAGCTGCTTGTGGCGCTTCGCGCTCAACAGCTTGCCGGTCTCAGTGTTCACGAAACCGACGACCCGATCACCGTCGAAGCCGAGCGGACGTGCCGCGAGAGAGTCGACACGGTGACCCTGCGCCGACTTCACGGGGTACTGCCACAGCTCGACGACCGTTCCCACAACTTCAGACACAGACGCACGTTAACGAGCCACCATGTGGCATGACGGTACGGCGACTAGGTCCCGGGGACACTGCGACTGCCGAGGAGGCCTGCCAGCTCTTCGAGGACGACGGGCCACTAGACGTGCGTCGGTTTCTTGCCCGGGCCGAGGCGGCGTTGTTCGTCGCCGAGGACGATGGCGGCGTTTGCGGCTGGATCTACGGGCACGAGCTCGTCCATCCGGACGGCGAGTCCACGATGCTCCTGTATTCACTAGACGTCGACGAGAGCGCGCAGCGACGCGGCCACGGACGGGATCTCGTGACCGCGTTCGTCCACCACGCACGGTCAATCGGTTGCACGGAGGTGTGGGTCCTCACCGACGATGACAACGAAGCCGCGCTGGCTACGTACGCGTCGGCCGGTGGCGTTCGCGACGCGGATCCATCCGTCATGTTC
The DNA here is from genome assembly GCA_035536375.1 of Acidimicrobiales bacterium. GTDB lineage: Bacteria > Actinomycetota > Acidimicrobiia > Acidimicrobiales > JACCXE01 > DATLOH01. Next base: position 3,136 of record DATLOH010000033.1, on the reverse strand, counting down.
GTGTGGAAGCTCGCCGAGGGCCGCCACTCGTGACCCGCGTAGGCTCCCCGTCATGGCCTACGTGTTCGCGTTCGATCACAAGCATCGCAAGGCGCCGATGTCGCTCAAGGACCTGCTCGGCGGCAAGGGGGCGAACCTGGCGGAGATGACGTCGGTGCTGAACCTGCCGGTTCCGCCCGGGTTCACCGTCACCACCGACGCGTGTCGCGACTACATGCATGGAGGCTGGCCCGCTGGCCTCGACGCCGAGATCGCCAAGGCGGTCACCCGCCTCGAGAAGGCGATGGGCAAGGGGCTCGGCGATCCCGCCGACCCGCTGCTCGTGTCGGTGCGTTCCGGCGCGAAGTTCTCGATGCCCGGGATGATGGACACCGTCCTCAACCTCGGCCTCAACGATGCCTCGGTCGACGGGTTGGCGAAGCAGACCGACGACGAGCGTTTCGCGTACGACAGCTACCGCCGGTTCATCGCGATGTACGGCCGCATCGTGCTCGGACTCGAAGCCGAGCCATTCGATCGGTTGCTGGACACCGCCAAGGAGTGGGACGGCGTCACCGCCGATTCCGACATCGACGCGGAAACTCTGCGGCGTCTGTGCGACCGGTACAAGGACATTGTCCGCGAGCACACGGGCAACCCCTTTCCGCAGAAGCCGGTCGACCAGTTGCGCGGCGCAGTAGAGGCGGTCTTCCGGAGCTGGAACGGGCCGCGGGCCATTGCGTACCGCGAGCGCGAACGCATCGACCACGATCTCGGCACTGCGGTCAACGTGCAGGCGATGGTGTTCGGCAACCGTGACGACAACTCCGGCACCGGCGTCGGCTTCACGCGCGATCCCGCCACCGGCGCGGCCGGCGCCTACGGCGACTTCCTCGTCAACGCTCAGGGCGAAGATGTCGTCGCCGGCATCCGCAACACCGAGCCGCTCAGTGCGATGCAGGAGAAGTTCCCGAAGATCTACAAGCAGCTGCTTGGGATTTTCGAGCGTCTAGAGACGCACTACCGCGACATGTGCGACACGGAGTTCACGATCGAGCAGGGCACCCTCTACATGCTCCAGACGCGGGTCGGCAAGCGCACAGGTGCCGCGGCGCTGCGCATGGCGGTAGAGATGACCAAGGGCCGCAAGTGGAAGATCGGCAAGGATGAGGCGGTCCAGCGCGTCACCGCCGAGCATCTCGACCAGGTGCTGCATCCGCAATTCGCAGCGGGCGAGCTCAACGTCATCGCAAAGGGACTTGGCGCGTCACCGGGGGCGGCAGTCGGCAAGGTGTACTTCACCGCTGACGACGCCGCAGCCGCGGCCGACCGCGGCGAGAAGGTGATCCTTGCGAGGTCGGAGACGTCCCCCGAAGACGTGCACGGGATGATCGTCGCCGAGGGCATCCTCACCTCGCGCGGCGGGCTCGTCAGCCACGCTGCTGTCGTGGCCCGCGGATGGGGAAAGCCCGCCGTCGTCGGTGCCGAGTCGGTGAAGATGAGCGCGCACAGCTTTGCGGTGGGTGCCGTCACGGTGAACGAGGGCGACGTGATCTCGCTCGACGGCGGCACCGGCCAAGTGGTCCTCGGCTCGGTCGAGCTGAGCGCGGCGAGCGCACCGAAGGAGTTCACGACGATCCTCGGTTGGGCCGACGAGATCCGCGCCGGCAAGATCAAGGTGCGCGCCAACGCCGACACGGGCGCTGACTCGACCGTGGCGCGCAACTTCGGCGCCGAAGGGATCGGGCTGTGCCGCACCGAGCACATGTTCCTCGGTGAGGACCGACTCCCGATCGTGCGCCGCATGATCATCGCCGACACACCCGAGGAGGAAGCCGCCGCGCTCGAGGAACTGCGCGTCGCGCAGAAGGCAGACTTCATCGAGATCCTCGAAGCGATGGACGGTCTCCCCGTCACCGTGCGCTTGCTCGACCCGCCGCTGCACGAGTTCCTCCCGCGCACCGAAGACCTGCTGATCAAGGAGGCCACGGCAGGACTCACCGACGAGGAGTCCGAGCTCCTCGAAGCCGCTGAGGCGTGGAAGGAGTTCAACCCGATGCTCGGCACCCGCGGCGTGCGCCTCGGGGTGATCAAGCCCGGCCTCTACGCGATGCAGGTGCGCGCCCTCATGGAGGCAGCGGCCGACCGCGTGAAGGCGGGGGGCAAGCCAGTAGTGGAGATCATGATCCCGCTCACCGTGAGCGCGCCGGAAATGGCCCTCGCCCGCTCGTGGGTCGAGGCCGAGGTCGCCGCCGCGGCCAAGAAGGTCAAGAAGCCCAGCGACGTCACGATCGGCACGATGATCGAGACGCCTCGGGCTGCGTTGTTGGCCGACGAGATTGCCGAGCATTCCGATTTCTTCAGCTTCGGAACGAACGACCTGACGCAGATGACGTTCGGCTTCTCGCGCGACGACGTCGAGGGCCGCATGATGACCGCCTATCTGGAACAGGGTCTGCTGGAGCGCAACCCCTTCGACACGCTCGACACGAACGGCGTCGGCGAACTCGTCGACCTCGCGGTGCAGCGCGGACGCGACGCGAAGCCAGGCATCAAGCTCGGCGTGTGCGGCGAGCACGGGGGCGATCCCGAGTCGATCGCCTTCCTCGCCGGTGCGGGGCTCGACTATGTGAGCTGCTCGCCATATCGCGTGCCGATCGCTCGCCTCGCGTGCGCGCACGCGGTGCTCGGCGGCGCCGGAACGACGACCAAGTAGGTGGCGCGCCCCAAGAAGTCCGGCATGCGTCCGGAGGACATCGGGCTGCTCGTCGACGTCGGCGACCCGCGTGTTTCTCCCGACGGCCAGCTGATCGCGTACGTCGTCACCACGGTCGACGTAGAGGCCAACGAGTACCGGAGCCGCATCTGGCTCGCAAGTGCCGATGGCACCACCGCGCCGCGCCCGTTCACCGCCGGAACCAAGCGTGACCGCACACCGAGATGGTCACCCGACGGAACTTCGCTCGCGTTCGTAACGCACCGCGAGGACGCCGGAAGCCAGTTGTACGTCGCGCCGGTGATCGGCGCGGGCGAGCCGATGCCACTCGCGACGTCGAAAGAGGAGATCGACGATCTCGCGTGGTCGCCCGACGGTTCGGTGATCGCGTTCGGAGCGCGGCGGCGTGACGAATCGCGCTACGCCAAAGAGAAGCCGAAA
>DATLOH010000032.1:0-34148 GCA_035536375.1 Acidimicrobiales bacterium | reverse complement strand
CGCAGCCACTCAGCGGCCTCGGCGACGGTGATGACGAGTTGTGCTCGGTAGTCCTTCATGAGCCCAGCGTGGAGGACGGCGCGCGCCCCGGTATGCCGCCGGTACCGTTCGCCGCCATGGCCAACGTCCCCCTCGACCGTTTCGTTCGCTACCCGGAGCTCGTCGAGCTTCTCGACACGCTTGCGGCGGAACGTCCGGACCTCATCTCGTTGAGTGAGATCGGCCGCTCGCACGAGGACCGGGCCATCACGCTGTGCACGATCACGAACAGCGCCACCGGACCGCACGACCAGAAGCCTGCGATTTGGCTCGACGCCAACATCCACGCCACCGAGCACACCGGTGGCACCGCTGCGTTGAACCTCATCAACCGGCTCATCACCGAGTACGGCACCGACGAGCGCATCACGCGGGCGCTCGACACGCGGTGCTTCTACATCGTGCCGCGGCTGAACCCCGACGGCGTCGAGCTCGGACTCGCAGAGCGACCGAAGTACGTGCGGTCTTCCGCCCGTCACTACCCGAGGACTGATCAGCAGGACGGGCTCATCGCCGAGGACATGGACGGTGATGGCCGCATCCTCACCATGCGCATCCCAGATCCGAACGGCGTGTGGAAGACGTACTTCGACGACCCGCGCCTGCTCGTCCCGCGCGGCCCCGACGAGGAGGGTCCCGGGCCGTACTACCGGCTGCTCCCCGAGGGTCGCATTCAGAACTACGACGGCGTGACGGTCAAGCACGCCCCCGCGCTGCACGGCCTCGACTTGAACCGCAACTACCCGATCGAGTGGCGGCCCGAAGGCGAGCAGTTCGGCGCCGGGCCGTATCCCACGTCAGAGCCCGAGATCCGAGCCGTCGTACAGGCGATCGTCGACCGCCCGAACATCTGCGCCTTCATCCAGTACCACACGATGTCGGGCGTCCACCTGCGTCCGTACGGTACGCAGAGCGACGACGGGCTGCCGACGTTCGACCTGCGCGTGTTCAAGGAAATTGGCAAGCAGGCGACAGAGATCACGGGTTACCCCGCGGTCAGCGTGTACCACGACTTCCGGTACGACCCTAAGGACTCGATCACCGGCGTGGCCGACGACTGGGCCTACGACCACCTCGGCGTACACGCGTGGACCACGGAGTTCTGGAGCCCGATGCGTGCCGCCGGGATAACCGACTACAAGTTCATCGAGTGGTGGATCGACCACCCGCTCGAGGACGATCTGAAGATGCTTGCGTGGGCCGACGAGCAACTACCAGGAGAAGGTTTCGTCGACTGGTACACGTACGAGCATCCGCAGCTTGGAACCGTTGAGCTCGGCGGATTCAACAGCGCGTTGTGGATCCGCAACCCGCCACCACACCTGCTCGCCGACGAGGTCGCTCCGCATGCGGACTTTGCGATCTGGCATCTGCTCATCTCGCCGCTCATCCGTCTGCGTTCAACCGAGGTCACCGCAGTCGGAGATGGTGCGTGGCGCGTGCGCGCAGTCGTCGAAAACACCGGCTGGCTGCCGACCAACGTCACCCAGAAAGCGCTCGACCGCAAGGCGGTTCGTGCAACAGAGGCCGAGCTGTTCGTGACCGACGGGGTCGAGGTGGTCGGCGAGGCGAAGTTAGAGATCGGTCAATTGGCGGGGCGGGTCGGCAAGCACTCGATGCTCGGTGGTTTCGGCGGCACTACCGACACCACGGTCGATCGCGCGAAAGCCGAGTGGATCGTGCGAGGACCGTCAGGCGCAACCGTGACCGTCGAGATCCGCCACCAGCGCGCCGGCACCGTCCGCGCCGACCTCACGTTGGGGTGACCACGCCCGCTGAGCACGACGCAGGGACGGGTAGCGCGGACGCCGCCCAAAAGGTGGGCTCACCGATCTACGGCCTTCGCGGCGCGGACGACCATTGGGTCAGCGGATGGGGCGGGATTCCGGTCGACCACGTATCGCTGCGGTACGACAGACGGCGCGACACGGTGCAGCAAGCGGTGGAGATATCACTCGATGTCGACACGTCAGTCGATACAAATCGTGGGGTGGGGTGGATGCATGGCGCGGTGGTTGAGGCTTGTCCGCGAACCCACGCCGCCCACGGCATCGCGTTAGAGAGTGAGCACTTACGGTCACGAAACGGCCGTTTTTTGACCGGAAGTGCTCATTTTCGGCATCGTCGCCAGCGGCGGCGGGCGCGACGTGGAGTATCCGAGCGGGCGGTCAGCCCGCGGCGCGGCGGCGGCCTCCGCGGGACAGGGAGCGCTTGTGGTTGATGAAGTCGACGAGGACGTAGTCGCCGAGGGTCTCGGGTGACGTGAAGAACGCGCGGCCGCCGTTCAGCTGCGTGAGCTTTTCGACGAACTCCTTCAGGTAGCTCGTGGCGTCGAGCATGAAGGTGTTGATGCGGATGTTGTCGCGCGAGCACCGCAGCACTTCGGTCAATGTGGCATCGACCGTTTGCTGAACGGGCGGGTAGGCGAAGAACACCTCTCCGTCGGATTGGATGTGCGCGGTTGGCTCGCCGTCGGTGATCATGATGATCTGCTTCGTGCCCGTCTGGCGCGACAGAAGTTGGCGCGCCAGCACAAAACCGTGCTGCATGTTCGTGCCGTAGACGAAGTCCCAGCTGACCTCGGGCAGGTCGCGCGGCTCGAGAATGCGGGCTACCTCCGAGAAGCCGACGATGCCGAGATAGTCGCGGGGAAACTGACTGCTGATGAGGCTGTGCAAGGCCATCGCAACCTTCTTGGCGGCGAGGAAGTTGTCGCGCATCGGCATCGAGAGCGACAGGTCGACCATGAGCACCGTCGCCGAGCGCGTGATGGTTTCGGTGCGCTCGACCTCGAAGTCGGTCGACGTCAACGCGACCGGCGTGCCCGACCCCTGGCGACGGATTGCGTTGCCGACGGTCGCTTCGATGTTGAGGTTGAACGGGTCGCCGAACTCGTAGGGCTTCGTGTCGAAAGTGCGCTCGTGCCCGACACCGGTTGGGTCGATCTCGTGGCGGCCCATCTTGTCCTTGGTGAGCCGCGCAAACAGTTCCGTGAGCGCGTTCGCTCCGATTCGTCGCATCCCACGTGGCGTGAGTTCCATCGCGCCCTCGCGCTGCTCGATGAGCCCGGCGTCCTCAAGAAGTTTGGCGAGCTGCGAGAGCCGGTCGATCGACTTGGCGGCGTCCTCGCCAAGCAGCTGGCTCGCGCGCTCGAGGTCGACGTCGGCAAGTGCGCCGGGCGACGACGCGGAGCGCAGCAGGTTTTCGAGCGAGTCGAGATCGCCGAGCTCGGTGAGCATGGACGCCGCTTGCGCGAACCCGAGGGGGTCCTGACCGCTGAAGTTGTAGCGACGGTCCCACCCTGCGCCAGGGAACGCTTGCCGGAGATTCGCACCGAGGCGGTCGAGCTGCCATCGCAGGTCCATGTCCTCGAGGAGCGCGTTGGAGAGGCCTTGAAGCTGCGCGCGTTGCTCGGGAGTCATCGAGTTGAGCATCGACTGCATTGCGGCCATCTGCTGTGCGAGTTGCTCGAGTAGCTCGTCGAGGTCCTGGGGGTTTCCAGGGAAGAAGTCTCCGAAGCGCTGCATGAATTGCTGGAATGTCGGGTCGAGCGGTTCGTTCGACTCCCGTTGTTCGATCATGCGGTTGAGCGAGTCGAACATGTCCTTCATGCGCTGCATCTGCTCTGGCGAAACGTCGCTCATGGCTCCGGCCATCTGATTGAACGTCGACTGCATGAGCTCGCGGCGCAGCTCTTCCATCAGCGCGTCGAACTGCTCGCGCGCCTCGGTGGACGTGAACTCGTAGCTCTGGAGCGACTGCACTTGCCCCGCTAGATCAGGCGGCAGCAGGTCGAGCTGCATCCGCTTCTCAGCCGTGACCTCGTCGGTGATTTCCTTGCGGCGCTGGTCACCGCTCGCCGCGGCCTCCTCACGCAGTTCGTCGAGACCGGCCTTCTCGGCTTCGACAACGTCACGCAGCCGCTGTGCGATGTCCTCGTAGACGCCGCCGAGGTCATGTCGTTCCAGCTCGTCGCGCCGGCGGCGGCGCAGCTTCTCGAGCAAATCCCGGATCCCCGCGATGCGCTCACCGTTCTGATCCTTCATGCCGGACTGCAACAGCCGCCGCAGTGCTGCGTTCAGATCGCCGTGGTAGAGCAGATCGTCGGTGACCTGATCGAGGATGTCGTCGGCACTCAGCTCGAACCCAACCTGCGTGCCGTCCCACTTGGAGTAGTCGAACCGGCGCGGGCTCACGGCGAACTATCGGCCGCGGTAGGCGACTCGGCCGCCGGCGGCGTCCTTGTTCAGTCGTTTCGACAAGTGCAGTCCTTCGAGCACGAACTCGATTGCACTCGCGATCGCACCTGGATCCTCCGATCCGGCTAGCTCGCGCACGGGCGCCGCGAGCTCCGGCACGGCGTTGAGGGTGTCGGCGTATGACGCGGCGGCGACGTCGTCGCCTGCGTGGACGATGGCGCCGCCTTCGAACGACGACACCACGTCGCGGTACCACTCCGCGGGGCAGCACTCCTTGAACACGGTGAGGACCGCCGCCTTCAGCAGCCGGTCGACCACCTGCTCATCACGCCCGTCTTCCACCGTCTCGATCTCGACCTTGCCGGCGGTCGACGACGCGAGCGCGTCGAGGTCGGCAATGCGCGGCACCGCAACCGCTTCACCGAGCCGTAGGGCGCGCCGCACCGCGTTCGCGACCAGAGTCTCGGCATTGGCGACGCTCAGACGCACCGACACGCCGGAACGCTGGTTGATGTGCGGCGAACTTCGGGCCAGGTGCGTGAGTGTGGCGACGATCTCCTCCATGAACTCAGGGACCTCGATCCGGACGCCCACGGCCGGGTACACCGCTTCCTGCTGCATGACCTCGATCTCGGTGGCGACGTCGAGTGGGTAGTGCGTGCGCACCTGAGCTCCGAAGCGGTCCTTCAGCGGGGTGATGATGCGACCGCGGTTCGTGTAGTCCTCGGGGTTTGCTGAGGCGACGAGCATGACGTCGAGCGGCAATCGCAGCTTGTAGCCCCGCACCTGGACGTCGCGCTCCTCCATCACGTTGAGGAGCCCGACCTGTATGCGCTCCGAGAGATCCGGGAGCTCGTTGATCGCGAAGACGCCCCGGTTGGTGCGGGGCACGAGGCCGTAGTGCATGGTCAGTTCGTCCGACAAGTACCGGCCTTCCGCGACCTTGATCGGGTCGACTTCGCCGATCAGATCGGCGATCGAGGTGTCCGGCGTCGCCAGCTTCTCGCCGAAGCGATCGTCGCGGTGCACCCAAACGATCGGGGTGTCGTCGCCGTGCTCGGCGAAGAGATCGCGCGCGTGCTTCGAAACCGGCGCGTACGGATCGTCGTTGATCTCGGAGCCGGCCACGATCGGCATCCACTCATCGAGGAGTGTGACCAGCGAGCGAATCATGCGCGTCTTCGCCTGGCCGCGTTCACCGAGGAAAACGATGTCGTGCCCGGCGAGCAACGCATTCTCGAGCTGCGGCAGCACGGTGTCCTCGTAGCCGAGGACGCCTTCGATCAGCGGCGAGCCGGAGCGGACCTTCGCGGCAGCATTTCGCCGCACTTCTTCCTTGACGGGGACCGACTCCCATCCGGAGGCCCGAAGCTCGCCCAGCGTCGACGGTTTGCTCATGGAGGCGACTCTAGGAGAGCTCATCGGCAGCCCGCCGACGGGTGCCGCTACCCTGCTCCGCCGATGGAGCTTAGTGGCGGGTGGCGGGCGGCGGTGGCCACGGAGGCGCTGCGCCGGGAGTACCCGGAGGTGTCCTACGACGACGGCGGCTGGGAGCCGGTCTCCGTGCCCGGTCAGTGGCGCTCGACGGCTGCGTTTGCCGATGCGGACGGTCCGCTGCTCTACCGGTCACGGTTCGATTTCGCCGCGCCGGACGAGGCGAACTCTCGCCACTGGCTGACCTTCGACGGCATCTTCTACACATCAGACGTCTGGCTTGATGGCGGGTACGTCGGCGACACCGAGGGGTATTTCATGCCCCACTCCTTCGATGTCACCGACACGTTGCGAGCGCGATCGAATCACACGCTTGCGGTGGAGGTCACGTGCAGCGCGCCGAGTGATCGCACGGCGAAGCGCAACATCACCGGCGTCTTCCAACACTGGGACTGCTTGGATCCCGACGACAACCCCGGCGGCATCTGGCGACCGGTACGCCTCGAGACCACCGGGCCCGTTCGCATTGCGGCGTTCCGCGCGCTGTGCCCGCAAGCGACGCCGGAGCGGGCCGTCGTCGCCATGACGGCGACGCTCGATGCCGCCACGGCCTGCTCGGTGACGCTGCGGACGCGGGTGGGAGACGTTGACCACGAGCTCGACCAGCAGCTGGCGGCCGGCGCGAACATCCTGACCTGGTCGGTGACCATCGACGATCCCGTTCTGTGGTGGCCGCACGCCCTCGGTGATGCCAACCTCACGGACGTCACGGTGACCGTGCACATTGACGGCGAACCTGACAGTGCGCCGAGCGATCACCGATCAGTGCGTACGGGCCTGCGGCAGATCGCTGCCCGAGACTTCATCTGGACCGTCAACGGGGAGCGCCTCTTCCTCAAAGGGGTAAACCACGGACCGACCACCCCACGTTTGGCCGACGCGTCCGCCGAGCAGGTGCGCTCAGACATCGAGCGCGCCCGCGAAGCGAACCTCGATCTGGTTCGGGTGCACGCTCACATCGCGCGACCGGAGCTCTACGCTGCCGCCGACGAGCTCGGGGTGCTGCTCTGGCAGGACTTTCCGCTCCAATGGGGTTATGCGCGCGGCCTACGGAAGCAAGCGGCGCGCCAAGCGCGTGCGGCAGTCGATCTCCTCGGCCACCACCCGTCGATCGCGGTGTGGTGCGGTCACAACGAGCCCCTGGCCATCGACACTGGAGTTGGCGGCCCAGCCGATCGAGGCAAGGCCGTCCGCCAGTTCATCGTCGGTCAACAGCTCCCGACCTGGAACAAGACCATTCTCGACGCGTCCGTGAAGCGCGCTTTCGAGAAAGCCGACAACAGCCGCCCCGTGATCGCGCACTCGGGCGTGCTTCCAGGACCGACGTCCGGCGGAACCGACGCCCACCTCTACTTCGGCTGGTATCACGGCAACGAACGCGACCTGCCGGGAGTGCTCTCGAAACTGCCCCGGCTCGCGCGGTTCGTCAGCGAGTTCGGTGCGCAGGCCGTCCCCGAGTCCGCCGACTTCTGCGGACCGGAACAGTGGCCGGACCTCGACTGGGATCGCCTCGCCCTTACGCACGCGCTTCAGTACGAGACCTTCGAGCGGTACGTGCCGCCGTCCGACTACGCCACCTTCGACGACTGGCGCGATGCGACACAGGCGTACCAGGCCATCGTGCTCAAACATCACATCGAGACGCTGCGTCGGCTCAAATACCGTCCGGCCGGCGGGTTCGCCGCGTTTCTTTGGGCAGACGCGCATCCTGCGGTGACGTGGTCGGTGCTCGGACACGACCGTCAGCCGAAGGCCGGACACGCTGCCCTCGTGGCTGCATGCGCGCCCGTGATCGTCGTGGCCGACCGACCGGCGGAGGCATACTCGGCGGGCGACACGCTCGACCTCGACGTGCACGTCGTATCCGACCTGCGACACGACATCGATGACCTCGAGGTCGAGGCGGTGGTGGTCTGGCCCGGCGGTCACGAAGGCCGACAAACGTGGCGCGGAGCCTGCCCGGCCGACACCTGTGTGAAGGTCGGCACCGTCGAATTGGCGGTGCCGCGGTCAGCCGGCCCCGCAAGCCTCCTGCTCGAGCTCCGCGGGGCCGGCCTCGACGCGGACAACTTCTACCGGTTCCAAGTTCTCGCGGACGAGGGTGGAGCGCGAGGATGATCGGGTGACGAGCACGCTGACTGCGCCGGCGCCGACCACTCCACTTCGCACTTCGATCGGCAAGAAGGCGGTGATGGCGGTCACCGGCTTCGTAATGATCGGCTTCGTCGTCGCCCACATGCTCGGAAACCTCAAATTCTTCCTGGGCGCCGCGCACTTCGACGAGTACGCAGAGTTCCTGCGCCGGGTCGGCGAGCCCCTCGTCGGCCACTCGTGGCTCCTCTGGGGACTTCGCGGGGCGTTGCTTCTCTCTGTCATTCTCCACATGTGGGCGGCGTGGTCGCTGACCCGCCAGAGTCGATTGGCCAGGCCGGTGCGGTATGCGCACACCGACCGCATCCAGTCGACATATGCGTCGCGGACCATGCGCTGGGGCGGTGTGATCCTTCTCCTGTTCATCGTGTACCACCTGCTCCACATGACCGTCGGCACGGTGCATCCCGACTTCCACCACGGCGCGGTGTACGAGAACGCAATCGCCGGGTTCCAAGTGCCGATCGTGACCATCGCGTACACGGTTGCGATGGTGGCGCTGGGTCTTCACCTTTTCCACGGCTTCTGGAGCGCATTCCAGTCGCTCGGCCGCAACAACAAGAGACTCGACACCCCACTGCGCACGGTCAGCTGGATCCTCGCCGTAGTGCTGGTCGTCGGCTTCCTGTCCGTGCCGTGGGCCGTCATGTTCGGAGTGCGCCCGTGAGCTTCACCGACCTGCGCTGGACGGAAGGCGAGCGGGTGCTGGACGCCGGTGCGCCCGGGGGCCCGATCGAGGATGCGTGGGACGCGCATCGCTTCGAGCTGAAGCTCGTCAACCCTGCAAACCGCCGGAAGTACACCGTTATCGTGGTCGGCACTGGCCTCGCAGGAGCTTCCGCCGCGGCGAGCCTCGGCGAGCTCGGGTACAACGTGAAGGCCTTCTGCTATCAGGACAGCCCACGTCGTGCGCACTCCATCGCCGCACAGGGCGGCATCAACGCGGCGAAGAACTATCGCAACGACGGCGACAGCATCTACAGGCTCTTCTACGACACGGTGAAGGGCGGCGACTTCCGCGCCCGCGAGCGAAACGTGTACCGACTCGCGCAGCTCTCGGTCGAGATCATCGATCAGTGCGTTGCGCAGGGAGTGCCTTTCGCCCGTGAGTACGGCGGGCTGCTCGACACGCGCAGCTTCGGCGGCGCGCAGGTAAGTCGCACGTTCTACGCCCGCGGCCAGACAGGTCAGCAGCTCCTGCTCGGCGCGTACCAGGCGCTCGAACGACAGATCGCTGCGGGCACGGTCGAGATGAACGAGCGCACCGAGATGCTCGAGCTCATCGTGGTCGACGGGCGCGCTCGCGGGATCGTGACCCGCGACATGGTGACGGGCGCGATCGAAGTCCACATGGGTGACGCAGTCGTGCTCGGCACAGGCGGTTACGGCAACGTGTTCTTCCTGTCGACGAACGCTAAGGGCTGCAACACAACTGCCATCTGGCGTGCCCACCGCAAGGGCGCGCTGTTCGGCAATCCGTGCTTCACGCAGATTCACCCGACATGCATTCCAGTGTCGGGTGAGCATCAATCGAAGCTGACTCTGATGTCGGAATCGCTTCGCAACGACGGCCGCGTGTGGGTGCCGAAGAAGCGGGGCGACGACCGCTCTCCGGATCAGATCCCTGAGGAGGACCGCGACTATTACCTCGAGCGCCGGTACCCGAGCTTCGGCAACCTCGTGCCTCGCGACGTTGCGTCACGCGCCGCGAAGGCGGTCTGTGACGAAGGACGCGGTGTCGGCCCCGGTGGCCTCGGGGTATACCTCGACTTCTCCGCTGCCATCGGCCGCCTTGGCGAGGACGCGATCCGCGAGCGGTACGGGAACCTCTTCGACATGTACGAGCGCATCACGGGTGAAAACCCCTACCAGGTCCCAATGCGCATCTATCCGGCCGTGCACTACACGATGGGCGGATTGTGGGTTGACTACGACCTGCAGTCGACGATCCCCGGGCTCTTCGTTATCGGGGAGGCGAACTTCTCCGACCACGGCGCCAACCGCCTGGGCGCCTCCGCTCTCATGCAGGGGCTCGCGGACGGCTACTTCGTTCTGCCCTCCACTATCAGCAGCTACCTCGCTAGCGCGCCGAAGACGAATGCGATGGCCGACCACCCGGCTGCGGTGGCGGCGGTCGCCGACGTCCGCACCCGAGTGGATCAGCTGCTCGGCGCGCGCGGCAGCCGGACGGTGGATTCGTTCCACCGGGAGCTCGGCCGGGTTATGTGGGATTACTGCGGGATGGGTCGCAACGAAGAGGGCCTCCGTAAGGCACTAGACCGCATCCCTGAGCTGCGTGAGGAGTACTGGCGCGACGTGCGTGTGCTCGGCACGAACGAGGAGCTCAACCAGAGCCTCGAGAAGGCCGGGAGGGTCGCTGACTTCTTCGAGCTCGCCGAGCTGATGTGCGTCGACGCGCTCCATCGCACCGAGAGCTGCGGTGGTCACTTCCGTGAAGAAAGCCAGACCCCAGAGGGCGAAGCGCAACGGGATGACGAGCGGTTCAGCTACGTCGCGGCGTGGGAATTCGCGGGCGTCGGCGCGCCGCCAGTGCTGCAGAAGGAACCCCTGACGTTCGACTACGTCCATCCCGCCCAGCGGAGCTACCAGTGACACAACAGATTGGTGTGACCGAATGAACCTGACGTTGCACGTCTGGCGACAGCCCGCGGCGGACGAACCGGGCTCGATGCAGACCTACGAAGCACCGGACGTCAGCCCGGACATGTCCTTCCTCGAGATGCTCGACGTGGTGAACGAGCGACTCATCGCCAAGGGCGAGGACCCCATCGCCTTCGATCACGATTGCCGAGAGGGCATTTGCGGCACTTGCGGTCTGGTGATCAACGGAGTCGCTCACGGGCCGGAGCGGGCTACGACGACGTGCCAGCTCCACATGCGGAAATTCAAGGACGGCGACGAGATCTGGATCGAGCCGTGGCGCGTGGGAGCGTTCCCGGTATTGAAGGATCTGGTTGTCGACCGCAACACGCTCGACGCCATTATCCAGGCCGGTGGGTACATCTCGGTCAATACGGGCTCAGCGCCCGAGGCGCACTCGGTACCCGTGCCGAAAGATGCGGCAGATGACGCCTTTGTGTCGGCGGCGTGCATCTCATGCGGTGCGTGCGCGGCCGCGTGCCCCAATGCATCTGCCATGCTGTTCACGGCGGCCAAGGTCACTCACCTTGGACTCCTGCCACAAGGTCAACCTGAACGCGCAGGCCGGGTGCGGGCCATGGTCTCAGCCATGGACGACGCCGGTTTCGGTAGTTGCACGAACATCGGCGAGTGCTCAGCGGTATGTCCAAAGGAAATTCCGTTGGAGACGATCACTCGGTTGAATGCAGATCTGCTGGCAAGTTCTCGTCGCAGGTAGGAAATAGAAGCAGTCGGGCCGTAGTTATACGCAGACCGTCACACTCATTCGTCAAACCAAAGGCTGAGGATTAATTGTGAAGCTGAATCCGGGGGGTGCGGCGCAACGCGCCGCACAGTTTTCAACGAGCAAGGCGGCGGCCAAAGCCCGACTGGGCCTCCCCGTCGTCATCGCCGCGCTCATGGCTACGGGTTCCGCCGGCGCCATTCTGTCGAGCGCTGGCGTTACAACTCCCGTAATACCCGCTGCGGCGAGCGTTATTCGTGCTGGCGGAATTGTTACCGCGGCAAATCCGCTTCCAACCGCTGCGCCGGCGATCGCGGCGCCGCCCGTCACCACTCCTGCGCCGCCGCCGCCCGCGCCGCCGAACGTCCGCGGCGCGGTTCCGGTGGGCAAGGGCATGTGGATCTGGCTGCCCGAGAAGACCGAAGGAGGCGACCCGGCGGCAATCGTCGCCCGCGCCCAGAAGGTCGGCCTCACCCACCTGTACGTGCGAACGGGCTCCTCGAAGATGGGCTTCCACGGCGCCGACTTCTTGAACACGCTCCTGCCCGCGGCCCACGACGCCGGGATTCGCATTTACGGATGGGACTTTCCCTACCTTCACGACCCGGCTGCCGACGTCGCCCGCGCGGTGCAGGCGATCAAGCACACGACGCCCGACGGCCATCGGATCGACGGATTTGCGGCGGACGTCGAGTTGAAGAGCATGGGCGTCAACATCACGCCCGAAACCGCCTCTTGGTACGGCGACAACCTTCGCGTCGCCGTCGGTGACGCATACCCGCTCATCGCCGTCGTTCCGCGGCCGTCGCCGGCACTCGTCAACTACCCGTACGCGCAGCTCACAAGGGGCTTCGACGCGATTGCGCCGATGGTGTACTGGCTCAACCGTGACCCTCTGTCGACCACGACAATGGCCATGCAGGTGCTGGGTCAGCTCGGCAAGCCCGTGATCCCGATCGGACAGGCCTACGACGGCTTCGCCGAGGGCGGTCCTCCCGGGGTTCCCGACCGAGGCGAGATCCACCAGTTCTTCGAGACCGCGGCCGCCCACGGCGCACCGGGTGTGTCGTTCTGGAGCTGGCAGCACGCGAACGACGAGGCGTGGCAGGCGATCACCGACGCGGCGTTGTTCCAGCTTCCGGCCGAGCCCGAGGCTCAGTTCCGTGCCGACCAGGTCCGGGCGTACCAAGTGCTTCTCAGCACGCTCGGCTTCCATGCTCCGATGACGTCGGTCTGGGATCAGCAGACCGTCGGCGCCCTTGCCACCTTCCAGCGCGCCGCTCGCATCCCGGCGACGGGCAAGCTCGACCAGCTAACCCGGCGCCTGCTCCTCCACCCGGTCGCGCCGCCCGTCAAGTAGCAGGCGTTTCACCTACCGGCGGCAGGTTCCACTCCGTCCAGCCGTAGCCTTGGCGGCCATCGGACGCCGTGAAACGGCACATTGCCCGATGAAGCCGACCGCGTCGGCCATCCGGCGCGTCGAGCGCGACACCACCGGGAAGTGTTGGACGTGCCACGAGGTCTAGGCCGGCGAGACGCATCGTGGTGTCGTGCGGGAGGCCGTCGCTTCCCTCGGTGACGGCGACATCGAACTCGAACGCCGGATGGAACGACCCGTCCGCATCGACGCGGTACGAGGGCTCGTAGCGCACGTTCTCGATCTCGGGACGTGACGCATGAAAGCGCGTTCCGTCTTCGAGTGCCCCAGCCGTCCAAACCCACGGAAACGACCACCAGTCGCGCACGCCCCAGCTGTGGTCGCGCTGTCCGGCGACAGGTGTGTCGAGCTCCAGCCGCGTCTCAGTCGAACCGATGAGTACCTCGCCGTGGACAACGCAGCTTTGCTCGTAGCGCGTTACCCCGGGGTACTCGTAGACCGGGGCGGCGGCCTCCCACTCCATCTCGAACGCCACCGGCAGCGGGTGCCCGCGCTCGTCAGCGTACGCGTCGCTCGGATCATCGAGTGCAACCGCGTTGCCCTCGAAAGAGAGCTGCCACCGCTCGTGGGCCTCGAGGCAGCTCGTGTCCGCCCACAGCCCCGAGCCGCGAACCTCGAGCGACTCTCCCCGAGGGAGATCGAGCTCGTGATCGCGGACGAGGAGCATCGGTTCTCCGACACGGACGACAACGGCCCAATACCACGCGGTCTTCAGGTTCGGGTAAAGGCCAAGCCGCGCGTACATCCCCCAACTGCCGTCCGGCGCGGCGACGTCGAAGTACCAGCTCTCGTTCCACAGTGGCTCCGGCGAGGGTTCGTGACGCCTCTCGTCGCGTGCTTCAACCATCGACCCGAATCACTGCTTCGTTCCCTGTGCAATCGATCTCGACAGTCGATCCGTCCGCCGGTTCACCGTCGGGAAACGCCGCCGATGTGACGCACGGCAGCTGGTACTCGCGGCTCACGATCCCGATGTGACTGCGGGGTGTGCCACTCATGCACACCACAGCGGTGAGGTCCGCGTACAGCGGCGCGAGGAACGTGGCTCCGGCGTCACGAACGACGGCGACAACGCCGCCTGCACCTGCGTCCATCAGTTCGAGCACGTCATCGGGGCCGCGCAACTCGCGCCAAACGCCGCGCACAGGTGGCGAGTCGAACACCTTCTGGCCGGTTCCGACGTCGCGCACCGGACCGAACGTAGCTGGTGCAGATCTGGTAAACGGGTGCGCGTGAGCTCTGCCGATCTCTCACTCGAGCAGGTCGCCCGAACGAACGAGCTCATCGCCTACCACGGCGCGATCTCTGCGCAGATGACGGCGGAGCGCACGTCGCTCGAAAGCGGGCTCATTCCCGTGACCGCCTACATCCTTGTGTCCGCGGCAGAGGCTTGGTACCGGTGGCCGAAGATCGCCGCGACGATCGACCAAGCGCTCTCCGCCGAGCAAATAGGTGCGAGTGGCCGTCGTCCCGGGAGCCGGGTCAATGCCGTGCACCTCTGGTCCGCCGCCAACATCTACCTGCTGGGGCGCAAGATGCTGACGGCGTTCGGTGTCGCAGACGAGGACCCGCCGTCGACATACCGCGTGCTCGACTTCTGCGATCGCGCGGCGCGCTCGTTTCGTGACGACGGCCACCGCCAGGCATGGGATGCGGGGTTCACGATCCCCTCTTACGAGGTTGGCGTCGTGGCCGAGTTGGCCAACGGTGCGACCCGCGTCGAGAGCGACGCCGACCGATTTCGGATCACGCGCTTCAACGCGACGCTCCAGAGCTACTTGTTTCTCCTGTACTTCGATACGCGCGTCGGCACCGGCGACTCCGGTCCTTACGCACTGCCCGACGGTCGCACGCTCGTCGTGCGGGATTTCTACGAGCTCGGTCCGAGCCGATTCTGGTGGTCGGATGTCGCTCGCGAAGTCCCGTACCGCAATCTCACCGCCGGCCTGATCCTCGAAGGCGTCGACGTGAAGGTCAACGATTGGGGAACGTCGATCACGAACCCTGAGCGCTACCTCCCACATTTGGTGGGGTACTCGCTCTTTACGACCGACACGCACGACGGGTCGATGCGGGCCGTGCCTCTCGATGAGCTGGACGCGATTGCGGCCGAAGTTCGTACGGCGCAGGCCGCGCACTACCGGAACGTTGCGGCCATGTCGAGAGCCGAGAAGGTGCGCTGCGGCGCGTACGTCTACTTCACGTTCCTGCGCCCGTTCGCCGAGGTGGCGGGCGTGGCGGACGACATCGATTGGACCGTGCCGCGGGACACGGCCGGTTCGCTCTACGAGATGCTCGAACCCATCGAGGGCACCGACACGTCCGACGACGACGGTCTCCCGTACTACTGGCCGCTCGGCTGGCGGCCGTCCGGCTAAGAGGATCGCGCTTAGGTGGGGTTGAGGTTCAGCAGCCGGCGATCCAGCGTGCTTTCGCCTCTCGACGAGCTGCGATTCTTTGCTGACTCGAACACATCGATCCCGCGCGTGGGGTCGAAGTGCGTGATGACATCGCTCTCCTCAGTCTCGTTGCCGAAAGGAGTTGCGATCTTCAAGCGCAGCTTCGTTTCGATTACCCACACGTTGACCTGTTGCCCACCGACGGTCGTGGCGGCGCGGCCTGTCACCTTGCTGTCGTGATGCAGCTCCAACTTGGCCCCGTTCGCGACGGTGCAGGAGCTGTCCGCCGTCCAGACCGCGCCCGTCGAGAGCGGCAGAGGAGCGAGAAGCACGTCGGGCTGCCAGTCACACTCGATCGACTGGGCTCCGATTGTGATTTCGACGCGTTCTTGCTTCAGCGAGTCACTTGACCACGCGTCCGTGCTCTTCGTCGTGCGGCCCTCGACGGGCCTTGTGACGACCCGCCGCGTCACGCCACCGCCGCTCGGGCCGGACTCGACGTTCACCACCTGCTCGCCCTTCTTTGTTCCTTCCGAATCGGTGTAGGTCATCGCGTAGCGGTACTGGCCGAGCGGCGTGGGCTTGGCCGGACCCGGATCTGCCGAGGCCGGCGCAGTGGCAGGCGGTGCTGCGGTGGTCACAGGCGTCTTCGGCTTGCTGGTGGTGACCGTGCCCCTACCGCTCGGCGCAACGGTGGTGGCCGAGGACCCGTCGGGCGTCAACACACTGGTCGTGTCCACCCCGTCCACCAGGGTTGTCGAGGCACCGGGACCGGCGACGATGTCTGGCTTGTCATCGTTGTTGGCGAGCATCGCCGCGCCGACCGCGCCGGCGAACAAGAGCACCGCGGCGAGGGCCACAAGGCCGCGACGCAGCTGGGGGGAGATCTCGGGCATGGCGCGATCGTAGAGCGCTTCTAGCGGCCATCTGACTCGCTTAGCGAGGAATCCGGCTGGTACAACGACGCCGTGAGCAGCCCCTCCCGATCGTTGCGCTGGCGCTACGTCGCGGCGACCATCGCCATCGTCCTCGTACTCGGCGGCATTGCCTTTACCCGCGGCCGCGCGCCGCGTCCGAAGCCGACGATCGAGGATCCCGCCTTCGTCCTCGCCGCCAACCAGCGGTGCGCCGACGTGCTACCACGCCTTCGCGCCACCGAGGACACCGTGCGCAGCGAGGACTCCCGGGAGAAAGAGACCGCTGAGGCGATCGATCGTGCTTCGACGGGAATAGACGCACTCGTCGCCGACCTCCGCCGCATCCCCACCGCGAAGGCCGCAGCGCCGAAAGTCGATGCCTGGCTAGAGGCGTGGGCCGACTACACCGCCGCAGGACGCCGCTACGCCGCTGCAATCCGCGCCGGTGATCCCATGCAGTACGGCCGGGTCGACGACGAGAGCGTCGCCCCGTTACGGGCCATCTCCCGCTTCAGCCGGGCCAACCGCATCGACGCGTGTATCCCCTGACGCGCAACAGGACGGGCCCGAAGGCCCGTCCTGTCGACAATTAACGCAGTAAGTCTAGGAACGATGGGTTGCGAACTTCCGGGCCGGGACGGCCAGGAAGAGCAGCCCGAGCAGCACCGCGAGCGGTACCGCCGAGTTCGCTGCTGAACTCGAAGCGACCGCATTCAGTAGCTGCGAGTTCGAGTTGTGAGCTTGGTTCCCAGTGGCGTGTGCGGAGCCGGTGGCGATCGCCGCCGAACCGCTGGTGAAGTTGCCACCGGACGAATCGTTCACTGCGACTGTGTCGTCTCCACCGAGCGCAAAGGCGTTCTGGTTCAGGTTCGAGTTGTTGCTGTTCGAGCCGTTACCAACGGCGAAGTTGACGCCGGTGTTCGCCAGGGCGAAGCCAAAGTTGTCGGTGTGGTTGATCTGGTCAGCGAGAACGAACCCGCCGAATCCAACGTGATGCGAACCAAAACCGAAGTGCGAACCCCAACCGAGGTGCGAACCCCAACCGAAGCTCTGTCCATGGAACCCGTGATGGTCAACATCCACGATCTGCACGTTGTGCGTGACCGAGCTGTTGCCCACAGCCGTGGCATTACCGGTGGAGATGTTGGCAGTGCCGCTCGAGTGGTTTGAGCCGCCGGCGAAGTTGACGGCAACCGTGTCGTCCGCGCCGCCGAACGCAACCGCATTCTGGTCAATGTCCGAGTCGTTGTCGGACACGTTGCCAGCGGCCCGGTTCAGGCCGGTGTTTGCGATAGCGATCCCACCATTGTTGGTGGTGTTCTCCTGATCGACGAGCGTCAGACCGCCATGACCGCCACCACTGGCCACCTGCGTGTTGCTCGTGCTCGACTGATTCCCGACAGCGTGCGCGTTTCCGGTCGAGATGTTGGCCGAACCGCTGGAGCTGTTGCCGCCACTGGCGGTGTTTACGGCGACAGTGTCGTCACCGCCGCCAATCGCGGTGGCGTTCTGGTCGACGTCGGAGTCGTTGTCCGAAGCGTTGCCGACAGCGGTGTTTCCACCTGTGTTGGCGACGGCGACGCCGACATTGGTCGTCTCAGATTCCTGATCGACGAGTGTGATCGCACCTGCATGCGATGAGCTGAGAACAATCCATGCCGCTGCGCCGCCAAGAACAAGAGCCGCCGCTCGCAGGATGTGAACCCCTCGCTTTGATGAATCTTTCAAACGGGGTACCTCCTAGTTGCAAATACATCCGAGAGACCACCCCCCGGATTCGGTCAGGGTACTCCTGTTGGTCATCAAGTAAATCGCGGAGTTTCGTGACTCTTGCCACAATCTCTGTTTTCCGGTGATCGAAGGGCTCCCAGGCGCGGATTCGTGCCGACGGCGATACAGTCGCTCAACCGCCAAGCGGCGGAGACTGAAAGGGGACGCCCGTGACGTTGGCCGAGGTGATCGACGACCACTTCCTCGAGCGCTACCGCACGCTGCTCGACGCAGAGGATGCGGCGTTTGACGAGCTGGAACACGCTTTCGAAGAGGGCGACCGTGCCCATTTCGAGCAGGATCTGGCGAATTGGCAAGCGGCGATCGAACGCAAGCTCGCCTACCTCCAACGTCTCGGCGTCAACTTCAAGATCGCCCTCGAGGTCTAACCCGGGATCAGTCCAAGGCCCTGCACCTCGGCGCGCTCTGACTCGAGCTCCTCGGTTGTGACGCGGAGCTTCTCATTGGCGAAGTCGTCGAGGTCGAAGCCTTCGACCACCGACCACGTCGTGCCGTCGCTGCGGACCGGAAACCCGAACTGAAGCCCGTCAGGCACGCCGTATTCACCCCGGCTCACCACAGCGAGCGAAGCGCAGTCGTCGGCAGGCGTGGGGCGCCAAACGCTTGTGACCGAATCGATCGCCGCGCTCGCCGCCGATGCCGCTGAGCTCGCGCCGCGCGCTTCGATGATCGCTGCGCCGCGCTTCTGCACCGTCTCAATGAACGCACCGCGCAACCACTCGTGGTCGTCGATCACGTCGAACGCCGGCCGACCGCCGAGTCGCGCATTCGCGGCGTCTGGATATTGCGTCGCCGAGTGGTTGCCCCAGATCGCCAGGTTCGTCACTTCCGACACGGGCACGCCCGCCTTCGACGCGAGTTGACTTTCGGCGCGATTCTGATCGAGGCGGGTCATCGCGAACCAGCGGTCGTCGGGAACGTCGGGCGCGTTCGAACGCGCGATCAGGCAGTTGGTGTTGCACGGATTCCCGACGACGAGCACCCGCACGTCGTCGGACGCGTGCGAGTTGATGGCCTCACCCTGCGGCTTGAAGATGCCGCCGTTCACGTTCAGAA
This sequence comes from Acidimicrobiales bacterium, assembly GCA_035536375.1. Classification (GTDB taxonomy): domain Bacteria; phylum Actinomycetota; class Acidimicrobiia; order Acidimicrobiales; family JACCXE01; genus DATLOH01. Next base: position 15,279 of record DATLOH010000032.1, on the reverse strand, counting down.
GGTCACCGCGCTCCATGCCCGCCTTGCGCGGGATCGAGCCCACGAGCAGTGCCCACGACGTGCCGTCGAACGCGGTCTTCAGATCGCTCGTCGGTTCGACGCCGGCGAGCAACGGGAACGCGCCGTCCTCGAGCTCCATCACCACACCTTCGAGTGATTTCATCGCCGGCTCGATCTCGAGGAGGCGCAGCACAATTGGCTGATCGTCTCCCAAGAGTTGGCCTGATGCGATGCGGAAGAGCAGCGCGTAGCCGATCTGGCCGGCGGCGCCTGTGACGGTTACGTGGACGGGGGCTTTGGCAGTCATCAACCTCCGACAGTACCGTCGCGCCCTCATGAAGGGCCAAGCCAGCACGCACGTCGACGCCGCTCCAGAAGCGGTCTACGACCTCGTCAGTGACGTCACCAGGATGGGCGAGCTGAGCCCCGAGTGCTACCGGTGCGAGTGGGTCGACGGCGCTACAGGCCCGGCGGAGGGGGCGAAGTTCAAAGGCTGGAACCGCATCGGCCGGTTCATCAAATGGACGACGACGCCTGAGGTCATGGTCGCCGACCGGGGCAAGGAGTTCACATTCAAGACTCCACAAACAATCTGGAGTTACACGTTCGCCGAGGTCGACGGGGGCACGATCGTCACCGAGGGCTATGAGATCACGTCCGGTCTGACCGGCATGTACACGAAGCTCTTCGGACGCGCCGGGGCCCTGCAATCCGGAATGGAGCAGACGCTCGCACGGGTAAAGGCCGCGGCCGAGAAGTAGAGCCGCGGGCCTCGCATAACCTGCCGGGCATGGGACGCATAAAGGTCGAAAACCCGATCGTCGAGCTCGACGGCGACGAGATGACTCGCATCATCTGGCAGTTCATCAAGGACAAGCTGATCCTGCCCTACGTCGACGTGGACCTGAAGTACTTCGACCTGGGGATCGAGCATCGGGACGCCACGGACGACCAGGTCACGATCGATGCTGCGAACGCGATCAAGCAGTTCGGCGTCGGCGTCAAGTGCGCCACGATCACGCCGGACGAGGCGCGGGTGGAGGAGTTCGGGCTGAAGAAGATGTGGAAGTCGCCCAACGGAACGATCCGCAACATCCTCGGCGGTGTCATCTTCCGTGAGCCGATTGTCTGCTCGAACATCCCCCGCCTTGTCCCCGGATGGACCAAGCCGATCGTCATCGGGCGTCACGCACACGCCGATCAGTACAAGGCGAGCGACTTCGTGGTCCCGGGCCCCGGAACCGTCACGCTCACCTACACGCCCGACGACGGCAGTGCACCGGTCGAGATGGAGGTAGCCAAGTTCACTGGCGGCGGCGTCACCATGGGCATGTACAACTACGACGACTCGATCCGCGACTTCGCCCGAGCGTCGCTCCGCTACGGCCTCGATCGCGGCTTCCCTGTGTACCTGTCGACCAAGAACACAATCCTCAAGGCGTACGACGGTCGCTTCAAGGACCTCTTCGCGGAGGTCTTCGAGGAGGAATTCAAGACCGACTTCGAGCGCGCCGGTCTCACCTACGAGCATCGGTTGATCGACGACATGGTCGCCGCCGCGCTCAAGTGGGAAGGCGGTTACGTCTGGGCGTGCAAGAACTACGACGGCGACGTGCAGTCCGACACGGTCGCGCAGGGCTTCGGCTCACTGGGGCTCATGACCTCCGTGCTCCTCACCCCCGACGGCCGCACGTGCGAAGCGGAAGCGGCACACGGCACCGTGACCCGTCACTACCGGATGCATCAGCGCGGCGAGGCGACGTCGACTAACCCGATCGCCTCGATCTTCGCCTGGACACAAGGATTGGCCTTCAGGGCAAAACTCGACGAGACGCCCGAGGTCGCCGGTTTCGCCAGCACGCTCGAGCGCGTGTGCATCGAGACCGTCGAGAACGGCCAGATGACCAAGGATCTCGCGCTGCTCGTCGGCGCAAATCAGCCCTTCCTCACGACCGAGCAGTTCCTCGACACGCTCGACGAGAACATGCAAAAGGCATCGGCATAGTCATATGCGGCCGCTCGCGATGCTCGCCACGGCGTCGCTCGTGTTGGTTGCGGCCTGCAGCGACGACCCCAAGGAGCGCGCGATTCCCGCGGCGCCGACGACGACCGTCGGCGCGCCGCCCTCTACGCAAGGCGACTTGGACCGCACGCCGCGTACGGCTCCGAACGGTGAACCGCTGGGCGACGATCGCAGCTCGACCGGCGACTTCACGAACGGCCACCACCTCGCTCTACTCAGCTCGTATGACGTCGAGGACCGCACGATCACCGTTGACGTCGTGCAATGGCTCGACGGCGCCGAGGCCAGCAGGGCATACGCCGAGGACAACAACGGCGACACGATCGACGGCGAAGAGTTCTACGTGCGCAACCAGAACAGTCAGCTCCGCACATTCAAGGTGAGCCGCGATGCGGTCGGCCTCTCGCATGCGGTGGCCGATCCGGATAGGACTCGACTGACGTTCGCGGAGTTCACGGCGCAGGTGCCGAGGCACGGCTCGAACCCTCCGCTCGTCGGCATCACGATCACGGCGGGCACCGTCGCGCGCATCGAGCACATCTACACGCCCTAATCCGAACTTGACCCGTATTGCACGGTCGGCGCGGTGTTCGGTTCAAGACGGCGGCCGGACCGCCTGCCAGGCTGATAACGAATTCGCTATCATAGCGTCGTGGACGCCGCCTCCCTGCTCCGCGAAGCACGCATCGCCCGTGGGCTCACGCAGCGTGAGTTGGCCGCGCTCGCGGGCCTACCGCAGCCGGCGATCGCGCGGATCGAGAGCGGCGCAAGCTCGCCGCGCGTCGACACGCTCGATCGCCTGCTCGCCGCGTGTGGTCGATCGATCGCAGCCACGCATCTGAGCCCTCCGGTGGATCCGGACGAGTGGACATTGGTTCAGGGCAATCTGCAACTCACCCCTGCTCAGCGCCTCGCCAAACTCGCGGCCTGGGCCGCCTTCGTGACCAAGCTCCGCCGTGCGGGCGAGGCCGGCCGCGCCCGGTGACGGAGGAGATCGTGTTCGACCCACAGCGCATCCTCGCGGCGCTCGTAGCGAGCGGCGTCGACTTCGTCATCATCGGTGGTGTCGCCGCCGTTCTGCACGGCGCGGCCTACGTCACCGTTGATCTCGATGTTTGTCCCGCCACCGACCGACAGAATCTCGACCGGCTGTCCGCCGCCCTGAACGATCTTGACGCGCGAATTCGTGTCGAAGGGGTGCCCGAGGGCTTTGCCTTCGCCCACGACGGAGCGTCACTCAGTCGGGCGACGATCTGGAATCTCCAAACCACAGCGGGCGATCTCGACCTCGCGATCGCGCCAAGCGCCGTCGGCGGGTTCGACGAGTTGGTCGGCAACGCTTCGCAACAAGACCTCGGCGGCCTTCAGGTTCTCGTCGCCTCCCTCGACGACATCATTCGATCAAAGCGCGCCGCCAACCGACCGAAGGACCACTTGGCGCTCCCACAGCTCGAGCGGCTGCGCGAAGAGCTTGGCTAGGCGTCGGCCTGTCGGCTCTTCAGGAACTCGTCGGCTCGACGTTTCGACGCGCGGGAAAGCCACGCGTCTTCGATGACTTCGCTGAGCGTCTTCAGCGCGAGCTCGCCGATGCGACTGCCCCGGACGAGCACCGATCGGTGCCCGTTGAAGTGCTGAGTCGTGAAGAACGGTGTCGTCGGGTCCTGTACCAAGGCGAGCTTTTCCTCGTCGGAGTCGACCCAGAAGACGATGACGTCGTCGTAGCGCTCCCCCGTGTCGGGGTCGAACGCGTCGGGGCGCGGGTTGCGGAAGAAGATGAACGACTTGCTCCCCACTTGGTACACCGGGTTCTTTCCGGCGTGCTCAACAGTCACATGCGGCATCGCCAGTGCGAGCTCGTGAACGTCGCTGACGCGGGCTTTGCGCGACCGCACCATCAGCGTGAGTTGAGGCCGAGGTTCTTGTAGATCTCCCGGGTCGCAGTCGACTTGTTGAGTGTGTAGAACTGAATCCCGGGGACGCCGAGGTCGATCAGTTCGGAGCACAGTTCGGTCGCGACCTGCACACCCTCGGCGCGCACGGCCTCGTCGTCGCCCTCGTAGCGCGTAAGGCGCGCGACCACCTCCTCGGGGATCGCGGCACCGGACATCTCCGCCATGCGCTTGATGCTCTTCAGGTTCGTGATCGGCATGATGCCGGCGATCACCGGCTTGGCGACACCCCGCTCGGCGAGATCGTCGATCAGGCCGGCGTAGTCCGCGGCGCGAAAGAAGAACTGTGTGATGGCGAAATCCGCCTTGTCGAGCTTCGCCGCGAGGCGGTCGCGGTCGGCGCCACGGTCAGGCGAGCGCGGGTGCACCTCCGGGTGCGCGGCCACCCCGATCGAGAACCCGCCGATCGCCTGGGCGAGTTCGACAAGCTCGTCGGCGAACCGCAGCTCCCCTTGGATGGCGTCGGGGTCGGTCGGCGCATCGCCTCCGAGGGCGAGCAGGTTGTCGACTCCCGCCTTGCGGAGGTCGATGAGAATCTCGGCGAGCTCGAGTCGGGTGTGCGCAACGCAGATCAGGTGCGCCATGGGGGTGAGCGACGTTGTCTTGGCCAAGCCCGCGACGAGATTGTGCGTGCGCTCGCGTGATGACCGTCCGCCGCGGTAAGTGACCGAGACAAAGGATGGCTCGAGCTCCTCCAGTTCGCGTAGCGCCTTTACGAGCGTGGCCTGTTCCGTGTCGGTCTTCGGCGGGAAGAACTCGAAGGAGAATGTCCGGCCCCGGGCGAGCAGATCGCGGATCAGCGTCACGCGCTCACCGCGGCTTGGCGCTCCGTGTTCTCGACGCAGTTGCGGAACAGCATCGCGATGGTCGTGGGACCGACTCCACCGACGCGTGGCGTGATCCAGCCCGCCACCTCGGCGCATTCCTCGGCTACGTCGGGCACCAGCGTGCGCTTACCCGTGTAGCTGACCCCGGCGCCGATGACTACCGAGCCCGGCCGCACGTGCTCGAGCTGGATGATGCCGGGCACGCCAGCGGCCGCGATGAGGATGTCGGCTTGGCGCGTGTAGTCGTACATGTTGGGCACGCCGGTGTGAACGACCGTTACTGCGGCGTTCGCTGTCGGTCGTTTCTGTGCGAGCAGAAGCGCCAGCGGACGGCCGAGCGTGAATCCGCGCCCGACGATCACTGCGTGGCGACCCGCCACCGGGATCTCGTAGTGGGCGAGCAGCGCCTCGATCCCGGCCGGGGTGCAGGGTTGCGGGCCGGGCATGGAAAGCGCCAGGCGGCCCATGTTGACGGGGTGGGCGCCGTCGACGTCCTTGTCCGGATCAAGCTCGACGAGGGCCGCTTCGTAGTCGAGGTGGGAAGGGATCGGGTGCTGGATAAGCATTCCGTGCACCGACGGATCGTCGTTGAACCTCCGCACCGAGGCCACCAGCTGCTCCTGCGTGGCGTCCTGGGGCAGGTGGACGTGCGGCGACGTCATGCCGAGCTCGGCGCACTTCTCCATCTTCATGCGCACATATCCGGCCGACGCGCCGTCGTCGCCAACGAGGATCGTGGCCAGACCCGGGGTGGTCCCGGCCGCGATCAATGCGTCGATGCGGGGCTTGAGGTCAGCGAAAACCGCCTCGGAGACCGGCGCGCCCGGAAGCACGATGGCGCTCAATGGAGGAAGTGCCTCTCGCCGGTGAACACCATCGCGAGTCCAAGCTCGTCGGCGCGCGCTATCACCTCGTCGTCGTGCAGCGCACCTCCGGGCTGCACGACGACTGCTGCGCCAGACTCCGCCGCCGCCTCTACACCGTCCGGGAAGGGATAAAACGCGTCGGACGCGCACGCGCCTCCCTTTGCGCGCCCCGCGGCCTTTGTCGACGCGATGAGGCCGGACTCCACACGGTTCTGCTGCCCCGCGCCGATGCCCACTGCTTGGCCGCTCTTCACCAACACGATGGCGTTCGACTTCACGTGCCCGCAGATCCGCCATGCAAGCTCGGCATCAGTCCATTCAGCTTCGGTCGGCGCCCGCTTGGTGACCACGCGCCACGCGTCACGAACGCTTTCGAAGTGGTGCGCTTCCTGCACGAGGAAGCCGCCGTCGATCTGTCGGTAGTCACGCGCGGCTGAAACGGGCGGCGCCGCGGTGATCACTCTCGTGTTGCGGCGCTTCCTTGCGAGCGCCTCGATAACGCCGTCCGCGTAGCTCGGCGCGATGACCACGTCGGCCTGAGCGGCCTCGACCATCGCGTCGACGGTGGCTGCGTCGAGTATTTGGTTCACTGCGACGATGCCGCCGAACGCGCTGCGCTCGTCACATTCGAACGCGAGACGGTACGCGTCGGACAACGACGACGCGACCCCGACGCCGCACGGGTTCGCGTGCTTGACGATGACCGCGACCGGTCCGTCACCAAGGTCGTACGCGAGGCGCCACGCCGCCTCGGCGTCGTAAAGGTTGAGGTAGCTAAGGGCCATGGCGCCGTGCACCTCGATGTCGTCCCAGAACGACGACCCGCCGATGGCGCGGTAACGCGCTCCCTCCTGGTGCGGGTTCTCTCCGTAGCGCAGTTCCTGCACGCGCTCAAGAGCGAGGTGGATCGTCGGCGGCAACGCCTCATCGTCGTCGAACCAGTCGACGATCGCTGCGTCGTAGGCCGCGGTATGGGCGAACGCGGCGCGGGCAAGTCGCTTGCGGGTCGCTTCGCTGAGCTTCCCGTCGAGGCGGATCTCGTCGAGGACGGGGCCGTAGTCCTCCGGGTTGACCAAGATGCCGACGTGACCGTGGTTCTTTGCCGCCGCGCGAACCATCGTGGGCCCGCCGATATCGATCATCTCGACCGAGGGCTCGGCGCGGAACGGGTAGAGGTTCGAGACGACGAGGTCGATGGCGACAATGCCGTTGGCGACGAGGTCGGCCAGGTGCTCGGGCTTCGAACGGTCGGCCAGAATCCCGCCGTGAATCTTCGGGTGCAGCGTCTTGACGCGTCCGCCGAGCATCTCGGGCGACCCGGTGACCGTCGCAACGTCGACGTGGTCGATGCCCTCCTCGGTCAGTAGGCGCGACGTGTTGCCACTCGCGATCAGCTCCCACCCGAGACTGCGCAACCCGCGGGCCAACGCGGCGATGCCGGTCTTGTCGTGCACCGAGAGCAGTGCTCTCACCATCGTCCTCCAGACGCTGCGGGCCTGCGTCGGATCGTAGCGGCGCGTCCTTCATTGGAGTTTCTCGGCTGGGAGCGGCGCGGCTACACCAGCTCGGCGAGGAACTGCTTGATCGTCTCCGGGTAGAGGCGGCGCTCGACACTCTTGATGCGCTCGTGCAAGGAGGTCTCGTCGTCGTCGGGCAGCACCGGCACAGCCTCTTGCGCGAGGATCGGGCCGCTGTCCATCTCGAGCGTGGCGACATGCACCGTGCACCCGGTCACCTTGACGCGGGCCTCGAGCGCGGCTCGCACCGCGTGCCATCCCTTGAATGCGGGGAGCAACGACGGGTGAGTGTTGAGGACGCGATTTCCGTATGCGTCGTACAGCTCGGCGGTTGTGACAGTGCCGAACCCGGCGATGACAACGACATCGATGTCGTGGCGCTTCAGAGCGTCGACAAGCAGGTGTGTGTAAGCAGCGCGGTCGAAGTCCTTTCCGAAGCTCGTGCGCTCGACGAGCTCGGAAACGAGCCCGTGCCCCGTGGCGCGATCTAGCGCTGCGCACGGCCGGTCGGCGAGCACGGCGACGACCGGCACGCCGGCCTCGACGATGGCTTCAAGGATCGTTCCCGCTCCCGAGACCAACACGCCCACTCGCATCCTCGGGAGGGTAATGGAGCCTCGTCAGTCGGCCGCTAGCACTGCAGCGAGCGTGCGGTGACCGATCGCCTCCATGGTTGCGTTGTCGGCCGAGCTGCCAAGACAGGCGAGGCTGTGCACGAGCGCCCACCCCCGGGCGCGTCGCCACGTGTCGTCGTCACAACCGCCGGCTGCGTCGCGGAAGCTTGCGAGGTCGTCGCCCTCGAACAGCATCCATCCACCGGCGAGGTCGGTCGACGGATCACCGCCCGTGATGTCGCCGAAGTCGATCACCGCGCTGAGTACACCGTCGGTTGCGAGCAGGTTGGCGGGATGCAGGTCGCCGTGGAGCCACACCGGCGGTCCGTCCCAGGGTGGCGTGGCGCAAAGATCGTCCCAAAGCTCACGCAAACGCAGCGCGTCGACGACCTTGCTCAATTGGTCGATGCGGGCCACGGTCACGTCATGGCGCTCGGCCAACGGAACGCCGCGGTAGGGGTTCGACGGCGCGTCCGTTGGCGCGGGCGCGGCGAGCGCAGCGATGAACTCGCCGAGCGCCACCGCGGCGTCCGTCGACGACCGCAGCGGACCCGTCGCGATGTCGCCGGGCAGCCACGGGCACACGCTCCACGTCCAGGGATAGCCGCGGCCGGGTTCGCCCACCCGGACCGGCACGGGAACTGCGAGAGGCAGACGCGGCGCCAGCACGGGAAGCCACCGCTGCTCATTCACGACCAACGGTGCGGCCATCACGCGGCGAGGCATGCGCACGCTCAGATCGTCACCGAGTCGGAACGTGAAGTTGTCCCATCCCTCCCCGACAAGCCCGATGGACCTGCCCTCGAGATCCGGGTGCTGATCGGAGAGCAGCTGGCGCACGAGCGCCTCGTCGACCGCAACCTCGGCTGCGGGCATCGGGTCGGCGGCCACACGTATTGCTTATCCGAGCGGCGGGTCGACGCAGCCGCCCTTCCCTCCGCCACTGCCCGCGGGGCTCGTGCGAGGGTAGGCCTCGGTAAAGCCTGAGCCCGGCTCGTTCGTCGTCAGAAAGCGGATGATGCCGCGGGCGACGGCGTCACCTTCGACCTTCTGCACGTCCGGCCGCGCAAGAAGCTCGGCCTCAGGTGGGTTCGACAGGAATGCGAGCTCGGCTAGCACCGACGGCGTGCCTGCGGTCTGACGCAACATCGCGTAGTAGTCGCCGCCGCGCGTGTTCACACGCGTCTTGACGCCGGCGTCGGTGTCAGCCTGCCAAGCGACCTGGTACTGGCTCAACGCGCGCACGACCTCCTCGTAGATGAGACCGCCTAGGCGCTTGGCATCGGGTGACTGGTGTTGATAGAAGATCTCGGTTCCGGGCCCGTCCCGCGGCCCGTCCGATTCGCCGTTGTGATGAATCGAGACGAATATGCGCGGCTTCGCGGCGGCGACGATCGCCGCGCGCGTCGTGAGCGTGACGCGGTAGTCACCGGTCCTGGTGCTCACGAACGTCACACCTGCTGCGGTGAGCGCCCGCTCGACGTGGCCCGTGACCGCGAGGTTCAACGCCTTCTCACTCAGCTTGTTCGCCCCCACCGCGCCGGGTTCGGCTCCCCCGTGACCCGGATCGAGCACGACGGTCACGGGGCCCACCGCCTGCGCGTTTCTGACGACGGCCGTGCTCTCACACGGCGTCCGAACGGTCACAGTTCCGTCAGGGTTGACCGCCGCTACGGGTGCGACGACCCCGCTCGGCGTGCGGACGAGGCGCGTTCCCCGGTCCACCGCGAATGTTGCGGTCGTCGGCGGCACGATCGTCGTCGGCGCCACGGAGTCCGTCGTCGAGGTCGTGGCGACCATCGACGTCGTCGGACGGGGCTGGGCGACTTCGCCGGCCTCGTCCTCCACCGCGATCGCTCCCGCCAGCCCCGCAACGAGCAACACCGCGATAAGAACGAGCAACCCACGCCGCGGCATCACTGGGTCCTACCCGCCGCAGGCAGCGTTCGACCCCCGGACAGGTGCATCCAGCGGCGTGGGATGGCCGATTTGTCGGGTTGCAGCACCGGTCAGTGCACCCGTGGCCTGGTTACAGGCCGGCGACGACCTCGGCCATGAGGTCGCCCGCTTCCGTCGGGTTCAGGCCGACCTTCACGCCGGCGGCCGTAAGCGCTTCCATCTTGGCTTGGGCGGTGCCCTTCGACCCGCTGATGATCGCCCCTGCGTGGCCCATCTTCCGCCCTGGAGGCGCAGTCACGCCGGCGACGTAGGCGACAACCGGCTTGCTCATCTCCTTGGCTATGAACGCGGCCGCTTCTTCCTCGGCGGACCCGCCAATCTCACCGAACATGATCACGGCACGCGTGTCCGGGTCCTGCTCGAACGCGGCGAGGCAGTCGATGAAGCTCATGCCCGGTACGGGATCGCCGCCGATGCCGACGCAGGTCGTGACGCCGATGCCCTTCTCGCCGAGCTCCTTCAACGCCTGGTACGTCAACGTGCCCGAACGGCTCACGATGCCGACAGGCCCAGGCAACGCGACCTCGGCGGGAATGAACCCGATGTTGCACTCGCCGACCGTCACCAGCCCGGGGCAGTTCGGCCCGAGGATTCGCGCGTCCGGAAAGCTGCGTTTCACTGAGTTGTAGAAAAGGGCCTCGTCGTGAGCGGGAATCCCTTCGGTGAGCGAGACGATCAACTCGATGCCCGCCTCGGCCGCCTCCATGACCGCGTCGGCCGCGAACGGCGCGGGGACGAGCACCATGCTCACCGTTGCGCCGGTCGCCTCCCTTGCCTCGGCGACGGTGGGGAACACCGGAATCCCGTCGACGTCGGTTCCTGCCTTCTTCGGGCTCACGCCACCGACGACCTGAGTGCCGTAATCGCGGTTACGCGACGCGTAGAAGCGTCCCTGCGAGCCCGTGATCCCCTGCACGATCACGCGCGTGTCCTTGTTGACGAAGATCGACACCGATCAAACCTTCCTGGCGAGAGCGACCGCTTTCTCAGCGGCTCCCACCATCGTCGGGACCGAGATCAACCGGTCGGACTCGTGGCCGGCGAGGATCGCTCGGCCCTCTTCTGCGTTAGTGCCGTCGAGACGAATGACGATCGGCGCCTTTAGCTCGACGCGGCCGAGTGCCTGCACGATGCCGTTGGCGACATCCTCGCCCTTGGTGATCCCGCCGAAGATGTTGATGAATATCGAGCGGACGTTGTCGTCCGTGTTGATGACCTCGAGTGCGCCGGCCATCGTGTCGGCCGACGCTCCGCCGCCGATGTCCAAAAAGTTGGCGGGTTTGCCACCGACCTGGTTCACGACGTCGCACGTGCTCATTGCGAGTCCCGCGCCGTTGGCGATGATGCCGATGTCGCCGTCCAGGCCGACGTACTGCAGGCCCTTCTCTTTGGCCAGTGCCTCACGCGGGTCGGTCTCGGCCACGTTGTCGAAGTCGTCCCACTCAGGATGACGGAACCGTGCGTTGTCGTCGAGTGTCACCTTTGCGTCGAGCGCGTGCACCTTGCCCTCGGGCGTCAGGATCAGCGGGTTGATCTCCACGAGGTCGGCGTCGCCCTCGGTGTAACAGCGCCACAGCGCGATCAGGATGGCGACCGCGCCGTCGTGCGCCTTCGGGTTGAGCCCGGCATCGGTGACGAGTGCGCGAGCGTCGGTCTCGGTGAGCCCGTCCACCGGGTCGATGTGCCGCTTCGCTATTGCGTCCGGATCTTCCTCGGCGACTGCCTCGATATCGATGCCGCCGCGCGCCGACACCATCGCGAGATGTTTTTTGGCGGCGCGGTCAAGGGTGAAGCTCGCGTAGTACTCCTCGGCTATGTCGGACGCGTGCTCGATCCATAGCCGTCGCACGACGTGTCCTTTGATGTCGAGGCCGAGGATGTTGCCTGCGTGTTCGCGCACCTCGTCGGCGTTCGCCGCCACCTTGATGCCACCGGCCTTGCCGCGGCCACCGACCTGGACTTGCGCCTTCACAACGACCGGATACCCAGCGGCGTCGGCCTGCGCGACTGCGTCGTCGACGGTGTCGGCGACGCCGCCCGCTGACACCGGGATGCCGTAACGCGCGAAGTACTGCTTGCCTTGATACTCGAACAAATCCATAGCTACTTCGCCGCTTTCTCCAGGTCGTCGAGGGTGCTTTCCAGCCACGTCGTGATCGACGCCAGCGGCGCGCCCGGGGTGAATATCTCGGCGACGCCGAGGTCCTTGAGCACCGGTATGTCGGCGTCAGGGATGATGCCGCCGCCGAACAGCAGCACATGTTCCGCCCCCCGCTCGCGCAGGAGATCGAGGATGCGCGGGAACAACGTCATGTGCGCACCCGACAGCAGCGATAGACCGACGGCGTCGGCGTCCTCCTGGACAACAGTCTCTGCCACCTGCTCGGGCGTCTGATGCAGCCCCGTGTAGATGACCTCGAAACCCGCGTCGCGCAGGGCGCGGGCGATGACCTTCGCGCCGCGGTCGTGGCCATCGAGGCCCGGTTTGGCGACGATGACGCGGTAAGGGCGTTCCACGGCAGCGCATACTAGGAGTCGTGCCGCTGCACCCTCTCAAGGCGGAGTGGGACGCGGACCTCCTCGGGGACGACCCGCTCTCGTTCCCCGGTTACGAGCCGCCCGCAGTCGAAACCGTGCGTACGGGAGCGACAGATCACTACGCGCTCATCGAAGGACGCTTCGACGTGCTCGGGGGGACGATGGGCGCGGCTCACGGCGAGAAGGTCGTCAGAGCGTTCCGTCGCGCCACCGCCGAGCGGCTGCCGGTCGTCATAGTGACCAGCTCGGGCGGCGCCCGGCTACAAGAAGGCATGGTCGCGCTCGTACAGATGGCGCGCACAACTGCGGCCGCCTCCGACCATGCGCGGGCCGGGCTCATGCAGATCGTGGTCCACCGCTCGCCCACAACCGGCGGCGTCTATGCCTCCTACGGCAGCCTTGGTGATCTTCACGCAGCCTCGCCTGGAGCGCTGATCGGCTTTGCTGGACCGCGCGTTGTCGAGCAGCTGCTCGAGACCAAGGTCGACGCGTCGAGCCACTCGGCCGAGGCCGCTTACGCGGCTGGCCGCATCGACGCGCTGATCGAAGACGACGCGCAGGGCCAGTGGATCGAGCGCGCTCTCGGGTTAAGACGCGACAACGCCTCGACTCCGCCCCTACGCGTCCTCGATCGGGGCGCGCCTTCCGGCGACGCATGGGCAATCGTCCAAGCGGCGCGCGACGACGACCGTGCGTCAGGGCGGCAGTGGGCGGAGGAGTTGTGCGACAGCTGGGTGGACCTTCGTGGTACCGACCCGGTCGTTCGTGCCGGCCTCGCGTATCTCGACGACCGACGGCTCGTTGTCGTAGCGCTCGACCGTCACGCAGCGGAGGGGCGCCCGTCCCCGGACGGCTATGAGCTGGCGCGGCGCGCCTACTCCCTTGCCGACCGCCTCGGTCTGCCGGCCCTCACGTTCGTGGACACTCCGGGCGCGGAACCGGGTCCTGACGCAGAGCGATCCGGCATCGCTCGCGAAATCGCCACAACGTTCGCACTCCAGTCGACGCTGCAGATTCCGACCGTCTCGGTCTGCGTCGGCGAAGGTGGCAGCGGCGGCGCCCTCGCGTTCGCAGCCACGGATCGCCTGTTGATCCTCGACGATGCGGTCTTCTCGGTCATCGGCCCCGAAGGCGCAGCGGCGATCCTCGGTCGTGACTCGGGGCGCGCGGCGGAGTACGCGCCGCTCCTCGGGATGACCGCGCCCGACCTGGCACGCCTAGGCGTCGTCGACGGCGTCGTCACGGCGCACGGCTTGCGCCAGGCGATCGTCGACGCGCTGAATGCGGCGCGTCCCGGTGACCGCGCGGCACGTCACGACGCCGTTACCGCTGCGTGGGTGCGATGACTGCACCCCCGCGGCTTCCGACCGCGGCCGACCGTCGGCGCCGCCGGCGTGTAGCGGCCACGGTCGTGGCACTCGGAGCAGTGACTTTCACGCTGCTTGCGCTCGTCACCATTCGCGCCATGACGAAGCCCGGTGCGCAGAACGCGCTCGGCGACGACACATTCCGGGTCGGTGAAGCGCCGCTCCTGGCTCGACGCGTCGCCGCCGACGACTATCCGTTGCTCTTTCAGGATCTCCGCGGCGGCTCGTTCGACATGTTCGTCGATCACGATCGGCGGCGTCCGGCATCCGAGGGGTGGCGAGCCTTCGAAGCACATGCCCCGGGCGCGCCCCGCCACTGCCAATTGCGGTACGAGGGTGAGCGCGGGTTCGTCGACCCGTGCTCGAACGAGCGCTATCCGGCCGACGGGACAGGGCTTCGCCGCTTCAAGGTCATCGTCAAAAACGGGTTGGTCATCGTCGATCTCCGAGCGGCACCAGTGCCGTCGTCCTCGACATCGACCGCGTAGGCAGGGTCAGGGTCGATCCGGGGCGAAGAGAGGAAACGTGCAGTCCCTGCTCACCGCATCGTGGCGTGAAGCGCTGTCACTGGCTCGCTGTGCAATCGCGTACCCACAAGGGTTGCTTGACGTGACGCTGCGCTCGGGAAGTCCGTCGGGCGACGTTGTCCGCGACACCCCGGTCGTGCTCGTGCATGGGTTCGCCCACAACAGCTCGGCGTGGTTCATGCTCAGCGCCGCACTCCGACGCGCTGGATTCACAAGCATTCACACGTTCAACTACAACCCGTTCCGCCACGGTGTGGCCACAGTGGCCGAGCGGCTCGCGCAACGCGTTGCGCTCGTTCAAGCGGTCACCGGCGCGGAACGCGTGCACGCCGTGGGACACAGCATGGGCGGCGTGGTGCTGCGTTGGTACGTGCAAGAGCTCGGCGGTGACGAGACGATCGCCAGCGCGGTGACACTCGCCTCGCCGCACAAGGGAACGATCGCCGCGTTCGTCGGCGCGTTCCGGGGTGCGGCCGATCTCAGGCCCAATTCGGCGGTCATTCGGCAGCTCGACGCCGGGGCGCGCCACACGCCGGTGCGCTGGGTGGCGTACTACGGCGACCACGACGCGCTCGTGCAGCCGATCAGCAGCGGCCGGCTCGACGACGAGCTGTTAGGGGCCCGAAACGTGCTTGTGCCGGGCATAGGTCACATGGACATGTTGATGGCCCGTACCGTCGTCGCCGAGATCGTCGAAGAGCTCGCCGCCGCCCCCGACAAGACAATGTCGGCGGCGCTCACGCCCGCTTGAGCGGGGCCCACGCGAGCATGAGTCGTTTCTCGCCGACGTCGGGAAACCGCACGACAACTTCGGCCCGGTCACCCGCGCCGATCATGTCGATGATCACCCCTTCGCCCCAGGAGGCGTGGACGACGTCGTCGCCGGTGCGCAAGCCGAGCTGATCGGCCCCTTTCGTTCTCACCGGGGTGGTACCGCGGCCGGCGCGCATTGCCGCGTCCACGATTCGCTCGCGACCCTCGAACCGCGGCCGGGTGGCGAGTCCCCGACCGCCCCCGAGGCGATTGCGCGGGCTGCTCTCGATGACCTGCACGAGATGCTCGGGCAGCTCCTTCACGAAGCGGCTCGGTGGG
>DATLOH010000031.1:0-14962 GCA_035536375.1 Acidimicrobiales bacterium | reverse complement strand
GCCGAAGAAATCCCACCCATGGTTGGCGGCCAGACCGCCGGCGACGGCCGAGCCGACGCCTGCGATCGCGTACTGCCCGAGCGAGATCTGCCCGGCCCAGCCGGTGAGGATCACGAGGGACACGCCGATCATGGCGTAGAGCAGGATCAGCGTCGCCGATGACGTCTTGAACGCGCCGAAGATCCATGGGGCCGACAGTGCCAGCGCTCCGACGATCACCGCGGCGATCGTGCGCGCCAGCTTCACCTCGCGCAGGTTGCGCAACTCGATCGGGATTGGCCGGACCTCCTTGAGGTTCTGCCAGGAGCTGACCCCCGTGTCCATGGCCCGCGCCAACTTGCCGCGCTGCGCCAGCAGCGCGATGACGACGACGAGGAACATGATCGCGTTCGCTAGCGCCGACCGGCGAGTGGCGATGACCGCGGAACGCTCGATAATCCCGATGAGCATCCCCGCAAAGAACGCCGTCGGAAGGCTCTCCATCCGGGCGATCACCGCGACTGCGAGGCCGAACAGCAGGATCCCCGGGCCGGTGAACCCCGACAACGGCAACCCGACGAGCGGCACGCGCAGGAACACACCGACCGCCGAGAGAACGGTGGCGACGACCCAGACGACCGTAGAGACCCGCTTGACCGGGATGCCCAGTAGTGAGGCCCGTTCGTTGTTCTCGGCCGACGCCCGAATGGCGATGCCGATGTCGGTGAGCTTGAAGAACGCCCCAAGCGCTACGACCAGAATGCCGACGACCACGATGGCGAAGAGATGGTCGCCAGTGAGCGTCGACGGGCCGATACGGCGGGAGAAACCCTGGAACGGCGTCGGGAAGCTGAGTCCGATCGCGTCGATGAGGTCGCCGCCTACCCACTGCTTCGAATAGAACTCGAGGATCAGCAGAAGGAGGCTGACGCCGATGGTGACCACGGTGAGGATCAGTCGCGGCGCGTTGCTGAAGCGCCGGATCACCACCACTTCCGTCACCGCGCCGAGTGCGACCGCTCCGATCAGCATCACGGGGATGGCGATGAGATACGGCGTCCCGTGCTTGGCGATGAGCAGGAGCGCCACGATCGCCGGCACGGCCCCGAGCTGAGCTTGCGCGAAATTGATGATCCGGTTCGCCCGGTACACGAGGATCAAACCCATGGCCACCAGCGCGTACAGCGCGCCGATCACCGCGCCGCCGATGAACGCGCCCCGCGGTACCGCCTGCTCGTAGCGCCCGGCGTCGATCCACAGGAAGTTCACCCGGCCGAACAGCAGCTGCACCGCCACTTCGACGATCAGGATGTAGACGATCACGCCTTTGACGACTGGGCCCCACCGCGGGTGCGCCAGTACGTCGCGCGCCGTGTCGACGACGCGGCGCACTGGCGGGGGAACGGTGATCGTCGGTTGCGGCACGCGACGGGCTACTGGGGCGCGACCGGTATGCCGGTCAGGCCGTTGGCCGGCCACTTTCCGAGCTCGTAACGAGCGCCCCCGTTGACCGGGACGTAGGCACCTCTGCTGTTGTCCTGGCGGGCGGTCGCGGTCGAACTCCAGTAAACCTCGCGGACGTCGCTGGTGCCGTTGTAGTCACCCGGGCCGTACTTGTAGAGCGTCACGGTGGCGTTGCGCTTCGGGTCGAGCGATCGCGAGTCGGGCAGGTTGAGCACACCGCGCTCGAGGTTGAGCGGGTTGTAGTTCGGCCCGGCCGCCTGGATGGCGATACCGGCGGCGTTGATGAACGCCCAGTTCAAGCCGCAGCCGTTGTTGCCGCACGGCTGGCCGCTGTTGCCCATGTGTCGCCACACCAGCGCGGCGTCGGTCTCGCTGATCGGTATCTGATTGAAGTTCGACAAGTGGCTGGGACCGAACGCGTGCTGCATCTGGGCCGGGTGGTACAGCTGTCCGAGCAGGTCGTAGTCCAGCAGTCCGAGGCCCGGCAGTAGGAACTCTGGGTAGTACTGGTTGTCGGTCATGCCCTTGGTGAGGAACACCGGTGCGATCGGGTCACACATGCAGCTGACCGTCGTGACCTTGTTCTGGATCAGGTTCTCGACCGTTGCCTGCGTCTGCTGGTTCGCTTCCTCGATATCTGATGCGTAGGTGAAGATGGGCACATCGCCGCCGCCGCACGCCTTGACCTGTGCGGCCACGTGTTTCGCGGTGAGAACGTTGGCTTCGATCTCCGGAACCGTGAGACCGAGCTTGCGCTTGACCTGGTTGCGGTTGCCGATCTGCGGGTGAATCACCTGACCGGAGTGACTCGCGTTCTTTGCCGCCATCTTCTTGCAGAAGTACTCGGCGATGTGGCCTGCCGCGGCCGTTCCGTCCATACCGACGTCGTATCGGAACGGACGACGGCCTGAGTAGAACTTTTCGTCGAACGACGAGCCGCCGATAGTCGGGATTCCCGCCTTGGCCCAGATGTCGAACACCGATGCGTAGAGCGACGTGATCCAAATGACCAGAGCAGGCTTGCGCTTCACGATCTCCTGTGCGGCGGCGTTGCACTTGTCATAGTCGGGGGGCGTCGTCGGGCAATCCATGACCACGTTCTCCCAGACGATCTTGCGGCCGTAGGTCTCGTAGTACTTCTGCACGTAGTTCCACGCCGCCGTGTCGAAGGCCTTGGTCTCCTCTGCGGTAGTCCCGAGACCCTTGGCGGCCAAGATCGTGTCGACGGCCTGGTTCGGCGCGGCGGTGACTCGGATGACCTTGATCGTGTCCTTGGTGACGCCCTGGTAGGTGGCACCGCCGTTGTCGCCCGTGAACTTGGCGACGCAAGGCGCCGGATTGGTGACGATCAGCTTCATCTGCTGGCCGTCCTTGCAGTGGCTGACGTCGCCCTTCACGCCGGCGACGGCGCCGGGCACGTTCGCCGTTGCGCCACGCGCCGCTCCGGTGGCGGTGCGGCCCGCAGCCGCAGCACCGGGCCCACTGACCACCTCGCCGGTGACCGGATCGACGACCGATCCGTCCGGGGTCGTCGAAGAGGCGGGATCGAGCGCATCACCGCCCGCCGGACCGCCGAGCGCAGACAGGCTCTGTTCTTGCGGGCCGCGCGACGGCGAAACCGCCACGAACAGTCCCTGGACCAGCATCAATACCAGGAACGGCGCATACAACTGGATCCACGACTTGCGCACGGAAAACCCCTTCCGCTATTTCCCCAACCAGCACGTCGCTGGCGAAGCACATGCGAGCGTAGACGCAGTTGCGCAACGTGTGACGTCTGTCACACCCGGGCCGGCGGTCTCACTCCTTCGGAGGGAGTGTGCGCAGCCCAACGTCGGTCAGCGCAGCGGGATCGAGCGGCGTCGGGGCCCCGGTGAGCAGGTCGAGACCGGACTGGGTCTTCGGGAAGGCGATGACTTCGCGGATGTTGTCCTCACCAGCGAGGATTGCGACGAGCCGATCGAGCCCGAACGCGAAACCGGCGTGCGGAGGCGCGCCGAACCGGAACGCATCCAGCAGAAATCCGAAGCGGCGTTGAGCGTCCTCGGCGTCGATCCCGACCGCGTCGAACACCAATTGCTGGATCGCCGCGTCGTGAATCCGGACGCTGCCCGACCCGAGCTCCCAGCCATTGAGCACCAGGTCGTAGCTCTGCGCCCGCACCGCAAGGGGGTCGGTCGTCACCTTTTCGACGTCGTCGGGGTGCGGCATCGTGAACAAGTGGTGGGCGGCGACCGGGCGCCCGTTCTCGTCGATGTCCTCGAACAGCGGGAACTCGACGATCCAGGTGAAATGCAGGCCGCCCTCGGTCACCGGCGGGCGGCCGATCTCGACCCGGAGCAGGCCGAGCACGTGCCGCGCCCGCACGCGCGTGTCGGCCACGAGCAGCAGCAGATCACCAGGCGCCGCGTCCATGGTCTTCCTCAGCTCTGCGATCTCGCTTTCGCTGAGGAACTTCGCGACCGGCGAGTCAACGCCGTCTTCGGTCACGCGCATCCATACGAGACCCTTCGCGCCCCACTGCTTCGCCTTGTCGGTGAGGTCGTCGAGGCGGCTGCGTGAGTAGTCGCCTCCGCCCGGCACCCTGATCCCCTTCACGCATTCGGCCTTGAACGCGTTGAACTCGGTCGCCGCGAAAACAGGCGTGAGCTCGATCAACTCGAGGCCGAAGCGGAGGTCGGGTTTGTCGGAACCGAACCGCTCCGCGGCGTCGATCCACGTCATCGTGCCGATGGTCGGTGCCGGCTGGCCGGTCGCCTCGACCGCAGCGACGATCGCCTTCGAGATCGCCCCGAGGACATCGTCCTGGGTGGCAAAGCTCATCTCGGCGTCGAGCTGCATGAACTCGAATTGCCGGTCGGCACGCAGGTCTTCGTCGCGCAGGCACCGGGCGATTTGGTAGTAGCGGTCGAGCCCGCCGACCATGCACAGCTGCTTGAACAGCTGCGGGCTCTGCGGAAGGACATACCCCGAGCCGGGCTGCAGCCGCGACGGGACGACGAAGTCGCGCGCTCCCTCGGGCGTCGACGCCACGAGCATGGGCGTCTCGATCTCGACGAAGTCCTGCTCAACCATCGCCTGGCGTACCGCGGCGTTGATCTTCGAACGCAGCCGAAGGTTGCGCTGCATGCGCTCACGGCGGATGTCGAGATAGCGGTAGCGCAGCCGCACGCTCTCGTCCGCCTCGACCCGCTCGTCGAGCGGGAACGGCGATGGCTCTGACGCGTTCAGGACCGTGACCGAGCAGTCGCCGAGTTCGACGTCCCCCGTGGGGAGCTGCGTGTTCACCGTGCCTTCGGGTCGGGCGCGCACGGTCCCGGTGACCTGCACGACAAATTCGCTGCGCAGGTCGTGGGCGCCGTCAACCACGCACTGCACTACACCGGTGTGGTCACGCACGTCGACGAAAGCCAGGTGCTCGCCGTGCTCGCGCCGCTTCGCCACCCACCCGCAGACGGTGACGGTGCGCCCTGCGTCGGCTGAGCGCAGGGTGCCGCAGTAGTCGGTGCGGTAGGTCATTGGAGCCTTTCGAGAATGGAGTCGACAAGTGTGACGGCGGTGACGGGTTGCGGCTCGCCTTTTTCCGTCAACGTGCGCACGGTCATGCCGTCGGCGTCGATCGACACTGCGAATCGCGCGCCCGACCGTTGCGCCTCTTTCATCTGAGCTTTCCACGAGCGGCCGTCGAAGCTGCGATCGGCGCGAACGCCGGCGGCGCGGAGTAGCAACGTCGCGTCCCGTGCAGCGGCGCCGCCGGTGGTGTCGATGACGAAGACGTCGAGACGGTCGGTGGGTTCCGGGAAGACCCCCTCGGCGTCGCACGCGTCGAGGATGCGCTCGATGCCGAGGCCAAAGCCGATGCCCGGCGTCACCGGCCCGCCCAGCTCCTCGACCAAGCCGTCGTACCGTCCACCGCCGCCGGCGGCGTTCTGCGCGGCGTCGAGCGCGAGCGCGGCGAACTCGAAAGTTGTGCGCGTGTAGTAGTCGAGCCCGCGGACGAGGCTGCGATCGATGTCGTAGGCGATCCCGGCGGCGTCGAGGCCGGCGCGCACACGCGTGAAGTGGGCGTCGCAGTCCTCGCACAGGTTGTCGAGCAGGCGCGGTGCTGCCTCCGCGGCCGCAATGCACGCGTCGCGCTTGCAGTCGAGGATCCGCAGAGGGTTGTCGCCGACTCGATCGGCGTGCTCTGCGCACAGCTCGTCGCGGCGCGCACTCAAGTACTCGTGCAGAGCTTGGCGATACGGCGGACGGCACACGCTGTCGCCGAGCGAAGTGAGCCTCAGCGTGAGCCGGCGCAGCCCGAGGTCGGCGTAGAACGCCGATGCGAGCGCAATGACCTCTACGTCGAGGTCGGGATCCGCCGTTCCGATGGCCTCGATTCCGACCTCGTGATGTTGTCGGTAGCGACCCTTCTGCGGTCGCTCGTAGCGGAACTTCGGGCCGGCGTACCAGATCTTCCACGGCGGGGTCGGGTGGTGTTCGAGGTATGCGCGCACCGCGCTCGCCGTGCCCTCAGGACGCAACGCAACGTGGCGCCCGCCCTTGTCTTCGAAGTCGTACATCTCCTTGCGCACCACGTCGGTCGACGCCCCCATGCGCTGGAAGACCTCGACGTCTTCGAACATCGGCTGAACGAGCAGGTCGTACCCCGACCGCGCGGCGTGGTCTGCGAAGCGCGCCACGAGCGCGGCATACCGCGCCGAGCGGGGGCCGAGCACATCAAAGGTGCCCTTGGGAGCGGTGTACCGGGGCGCCATGGGAACCGGTCAGCCTAGGAGACCCGCCACTCAGCCCGGTCGACTGCCACAGGTCCACTCGACGTGTCGGTGTCAGGTGGTGGATTCCGACATTGCGCACCGACACGTCAGCGAAACGCGATCTCACACCGCCACATGAATGGTTCAGCTGGCGCGCCCCGGTAGGACTCGGTAGGCGTCGTAGACGCTGTCGATGCGTTTTATGGCGGCGAGGAGGGTCTCTAGGTGGGACGGGTCGGCGAGCTCCATGTCGAAGCGCATGCGGCTGATGCGGTCGGTACCAGCACCCGAGACGCTGCCAAGGATGTTGATGTGGTGTTCCGACAACACCCGCGACACGTCGAGCAACAGCTTCGTGCGGTCGAGCGCGAGGACCTCGATGGACACCATGAACACGCCTGGCCGCTCGCGGTCCCACTCGACGTCGATGAGGCGGGCTTCGCCGTCGGCCGCGGCGGTGAACGACGCGGCGTTCGAGCAGTCGACTCGGTGCACCGAAACACCGCGTCCGCGGGTGACGAAGCCCAGGATGTCGTCGCCTGGCACCGGTGTGCAGCACTTCGACAGGCGGACCATGACGTCGTCGAGCCCTTCGACGTACACGCCGGCGGCGCGTCCCTTGCGTGACGACTGACGCTGCTGGCGGGCGGTGGCCGGCAGCTGCTCGTCGTGGTCCCCGCCGCGCAGCTCGCGCGCCAGCCGCTGCGCAAC
This sequence comes from Acidimicrobiales bacterium, assembly GCA_035536375.1. Classification (GTDB taxonomy): domain Bacteria; phylum Actinomycetota; class Acidimicrobiia; order Acidimicrobiales; family JACCXE01; genus DATLOH01. The sequence goes on along the minus strand of DATLOH010000031.1, from coordinate 8,051 downwards.
CGACTTCGACGACACGTGGTTGTCGCCGATCGCCGCGTGCAGCGCGTCGAGGTCGGCGTAGTTCATGTCCGCCGCCAGCTGCGCCATCGCCTGCGACGCGCTCAGCTTCTGCACGGGAAGCCCTTCGCGGCGCAGCGCCTTCAGCAACTCCTCCTTACCCATGTCGATGGCGTCGTCGCGCCGCTCGCGGCTGAACCACTGCCGGATTTTCGACCGGGCGCGCGGCGAGGCCACGATGTCGGCCCAGTCGCGCGATGGGCCCGCGGTCGGCAGCTTCGACGTGATGATCTCGACGTTGTCCCCCGACGAGAGTTTCGAATCGAGGCGCGCCAAGCGACCATTTACGCGGGCGCCGATGCACCGGTGCCCGACCTCGGTGTGGATTGCGTAGGCAAAGTCAACCGGGACCGCTCCGACCGGCAACGACAGGACGTCGCCTTTCGGCGTGAACACGTAGACCTCGTCGGCATCGAGGTCGAGTTTGAGTGTCTCGAGGAACTCCGCAGGGTCAGTTGTGTCCTGCTGCCAGTCGACGAACCGCTTGACCCAAGCGATGTCGGCTGGCGTCGCCCGCTCCTTGTACCCCCAGTGCGCGGCGATGCCGTACTCGGCGCGCCGGTGCATGTCGCGGGTGCGGATCTGCACCTCGAGGGGCTTCCCCTCGGGACCGACGACCGTTGTGTGCAGCGACTGGTACAGATTGAACTTCGGCGTGGCGATGTAGTCCTTCACGCGACCGTGCAGCGGTGGCCACGCTGCGTGGATGCCGCCGATCGCCGCGTAGCAGTCCTTCGGGCTGTCGACCAGGACGCGAATGCCGACGAGGTCGTAGATCTCGTCGAACTCCTTGCCTTTCACGACCATCTTCTCGTAGATCGAATACAGGTGCTTCGGGCGGCCGGTGACCTCAGCGTCGACTCCGAGCTTCTCGAGCTGGTCGCGTGCGCTGTACAGGACGGCGCTGATGTAGAGGTCCCGCTCTGGCGCGCGCACGGCAACCATCTGGTCGATCTCGGCGTACACCTTCGGCTGCAGGACGGCGAAGGCGAGATCCTCGAGCTGCCAGCGGATTTCCTGGATGCCGAGGCGGTGCGCCAACGGCGCGTAGATGTCGAGAGTCTCTTGCGCAGTACGGCGCTGCTTGAACGCCGGCATCGCCGCCAACGTGCGCATGTTGTGGAGACGGTCGGCGAGCTTGATGATCAGGACGCGCCAGTCCTTGGCCATCGCCACGAGCATCTTGCGCATGGTCGCCGACTGCTGCGCCTCCTTCGAGTCGAAGTGCAGCCGGTCGAGCTTGGTCACGCCGTCGACGACTGCAGCGACAACCGGACCGAAGGTCGTCGCGACATCTTCAACGCTCAGATCGGTGTCTTCCACTGCGTCGTGCAGGAGCGCGGCGGCGATCGTCACGTCGTCGAGCCCGAGACCGGCGACGACGCGGGCCACGGCGACGGGATGGTGGATGTAGGACTCACCCGACTTGCGCGTTTGGTGCCGGTGCGCCTCAGCCGCGGCGGCGAAGGCCCGGCTGATCATCGCCGTCTCTGCCTTGGGGTGCCGCTCGCGGAACAGGTCGATTACAGGCCCGACCATCGAGTCGATCGGCGGCTGGCGGCGCCACGGGAGAACGCGGTCGACGGTCGCCACAGCTACTCGTAGCTCAGCAGCGCGGACACAGCACGGCCCGGAAGGCGATCGCGGCCGCCGAGGAACCCGAGCTCGAGGAGGAACCCGAGCGCGACGATCTCGGCGCCGAGGCGCTCGAGCAGCCGCACGACGGCCTCTGCGGTCCCGCCCGTGGCCAGCACGTCGTCGATTACGAGCACACGCTCGCCGGCGACGACGGCGTCGGCGTGAACCTCGACGCGGTCGTCTCCGTACTCGAGCAGGTACGCCTCGCCCTCCGACGCCCACGGGAGCTTGCCGGCCTTGCGAGCGGGGATGAGGCCTACGCCGAGCGTGTAGGCGACGGGCGCGGCGAGAATGAAACCCCGCGCTTCGATCCCGACCACTTTGTCGACACCCTCCGCGGCGAACTCGCCGGCGAGGGCGTCGACGACGCCCCGGAACGCGGCGACGTCGGCGAGAAGCGGGGTGATGTCCTTGAACGTCACGCCGGGCTTCGGGAAATCGGGGACGTCGCGGATGAAATCCTTCAACCAGCCGACGTCCGGCGTCATGAACGAAGGGTACTTGGCAGGGTCAGCGCTTCCGGCGCTGCTGCTTCTTGCGGCCGCGCGGCGCGATTGTCGCCGGACGCGCGGCAGGACGATCCGTTGCGCGCCCCTCGCCCGGCACGAGCGGCGGGGCCGCCCCTGACCCACCGGCCGTGGCTGCGGCCATGCCGGGCACCAGCGGCGGGCCGGCCGACGCGACAGTTCCGCCCCGCGTCAGGCGTGCCCGAATTGCGACGAACCGGGGCTCGCGCTCCTTGAGGATCGCAAGGACCGGAGACGCAATGAAGATCGACGAGTAGGCGCTCGCCCCGAGACCTACCAGCAGCGCGACCGCGAACTCTTGAAGCGTGGTTGCGCCGAGCACGAACGACCCGATGATCAGCAGCGACAAGATCGGCAGCAGCGCGGTGAGCGACGTGTTGAGCGTGCGCATCAGCACGTCGTTCAGCGAGCGGTTGACCATGTCCATGTAGGTCATCTTCCCGCTGAGCGCGAGCGGCTTGGTGTTCTCCTCGACCTTGTCGAACACGACGATGCCGTCGTAGATCGAGTAACCGAGAATCGTCAGAATTGCGATCACGGTCGGCGGTGTCACCTCGAACCCGAACAGCGAATACACCCCGATTGTCACCAGGATGTCGTGGAGCAGAGCGGCCAACGTAGCCAAGGCCATCTTCCACTCGAAGCGCAACGTGATGTACAGCGTGATGGCGACGAGGAAGAAGCCGAGCGCCCGCACCGCCTTCTTCGAGATCTCCTCGCCCCAGGAAGGACCGACGTCGTTGACGCTGATCTCGGTCACAGGGACGCTTGCGGCCTTCGCGAGGCGTTGGGTGATGTCGTCGGCCTTGCGCTTCGTGTCTGCCGCCGCCTGCACGCGAATGAGACCGCTCCCGAGCGACTGAATTTTCGCGTCGCGGAGCTCAGTTGGCAGCGCGTCCCGGACCTCGTCGACCGACGTACCGCGCGCCGGGACCTCCCACGATGTCCCGCCCTCGAAATCGATGCCGAGGTTCAGCTGCCGCGTCCCGAGCGAGATCAGCCCCGCGAGGATGACGATTCCGGAGATCGCGAACCAGCGGCGGCGTCGCGCCATGAAGTCGATGCGCGTTTCGCCGTGATACAGCCGCGTCCAGACGCTGCGGCGTTCGCTCGTCGCGGTCATGACGCCGCTCCCGACGGGGCGGCGAGTCCTCGCGCTACACCCAGCCCACGAGCTTCGGTGAACGTCTTGCTCCGGGCGAGGATGCCGACGAGCGGCCGCGTGTAGAAGTAGGCCACGAACAGATCGAGCAGCGTGGACAGGCCGAGGAAGAACGCGAAGCCGCGCACCGGCCCGACCGTCAGGAAGTAGAGGAACGACGCGCCGATGAGGCTCGAGACGTTGGCAGCGAGAATGGTCCGGTACGCCCTGGTGAACCCGCGGTCGACCGAGCTGCGCACCGTCTTGCCCGACTTGATCTCGTCTTTGAGGCGTTCAAAGAACACGACATAGGAGTCGACGGTGACACCGATCGACACGATGATGCCGGTTGCTCCGGCGAGTGACAGCGCCAAACCGTTGTTCTCGCCGAGGTAGCCGATGATCGACCACAGCAGCGCGGCCGAAACCAGCAGCCCGAACACCACCACGAGGCCGAGCGCCCGGTAATAGACGACCATGTAGAGAAGCACGAGGCTCAGGCCGACGAGGCCGGCGATGATGCCCGCCTTGAGCGAATCCTTGCCCAACGTGGCCGAGACCTTCTGGACGTTCTGCTCCTTGAGCTGCACGGGCAGCGCTCCGTAGCGCAAGACGAGCGCGAGATCCTTCGCCTCCCGCTGCGTGAACTCACCGGTGATGATCGGCTTGCCGTCGAAGCTGGTCTGCTGCGGGTCGATCGATGGTGCGGACTTAACAACACCGTCGAGCACGATCGCGATCTGACCTCCGGCGTTAGCCGCCGCCATCGCGTCGAACTCCGAACTGCCCTTCTTGGTCAGGAACAGCTGCACGTACGCGCGGCCCTGCTCGTTGATCTGCATGCGCGCAGTCCGCACGACGTTTCCGATGAGGGCCGCGGGACCCATCTGAAGACGTTGGACGACCTCGCCGTCACCGTCGAGCATCGGCAGCACGACCGGCGCGTCAGGCGTGTCATCCTCGGCCTTGGTCGTCGGAATCTCCGGCACAGTGGTGGTTGTGGTCGGCGCGCCCGCGGTCGTGGTGGTCGCACCCGCCACCGTGGTTGTCGTCGCACCCTTTGCCGTCGTGGTGGTGGTCGGCTTCGCGTCCTCGGGCGGCAGAGGCGGTCCGATCACCGGGCGGAAGCGGAGCTCTGCGGTCTGTCCGACCACTTGACGTGCCTTTTCCTGGTCCTTCACACCAGGGAGCTGGACGATGATGTTGCTCCCCTGCTGGCTGATCTCGGGCTCGCCGACGCCGAGGGCGTCGACACGGTTCCTGATGATCTCGATCGACTGCTTCAGCACGCCGTCGTCGACCTTCTTGCCGGGAGCGAGCACCAGTGAGATGCCGCCCTGGAGGTCGAGCCCGAGCGTCGGCGCGTTTCGGGCGGCGATCGTGGCGCCGAAAGCCCCGAACGCGACGAGCAGGACCAGCAGCAGGGAGACGACGTGGCCGCGCCTCATGCTGCGAGCTCCGCAGGCGCTTTGCGGGCAATCGCGCCCTTCATGACCTGGACGACCACGTTCGGGGCCAGTTGCACCTCGAACCGGTCATCGGTGGAACCGACGATCGTGCCGAGGAGCCCACCGGCGGTGACGATGTGATCGCCGACTCCGAGCGTGTCGATGAGCGCCTGATGGGCACGTACGCGCTTCTGCTGGGGCCTGAGCACCAGGAAGTAGAACGCGAGAACCAGCAGGAACGGGAACAGGATTTCCACGGTCGGAGGAACTTAGTTGGTCAACGTGCGGTTCCAGATGACAGCAACGTCGTGGCGCAGCTGCGCGAGGTCGCCGGCGACGACCGCAGCGCGGGTCCGGGCCACCAACCCGAGCAGCCAGGAGAGGTTGTGGACGGTGACGAGGCGGCCGCCAGCGGGCTCGCCGACCTGGAAGAGGTGGCGCAGGTACCCACGCGCCCACCGGCCACAGGTCGGGCATGCGCACGTGTCGTCGAGCGGCCGATCGTCCCGTGCGAACTGCGCGTTCCTGATTTGGAGCCGCCCGGTGGACGTGAGTGCCGTGCCGTGACGTGCAAGCCGCGTCGGCAGCACGCAGTCGAACATGTCGATGCCGCGGGCCACCGCCTCGACGATCCCAACAGGGTCGCCCACACCCATCAGGTACCGGGGCCGGTCGGCCGGCAGCTCTCCGATCGTCGCGTCTAGCGCCGCGAGCATGTCCGGGCGGTCCTCACCGACCGAGAGACCTCCGATCCCGTAACCGTCGAAGCCAATGGCGACTGTGCGCCGGGCGGCGTCGTTGCGGAGGTCAGGATCGATCCCGCCCTGCACGATTCCGAACAGCGCCTGGTTGCGGCGTGTGTGGGCGGCACGCGCCCTCGCCGCCCACTGCTCCGTGCGGTCGACCGCCAGCCGTAACACCTCGGGCGGCGAGGGCAACGGCGGGCAGACGTCGAGCACCATCTGGATGTCCGCACCGATCTCCTCCTGCGCCCGCACTGCGCTCTCTGGTGTCAGCCGGTGCGAGGACCCGTCGTAAGTCGAGCGGAAAGTCACGCCGTCGTCGTCGACTGTGGGTGCGAGCGAGAACACCTGGAACCCGCCCGAGTCGGTCAGCGTGTGGCCGCGCCACCCCATAAAGGCAGCGAGCCCTCCCATGGCCGCAACGACATCCGTGCCCGGCCGGAGCATCAGGTGGTACGTGTTGGCGAGCACGACCTCGGCCCCCACGGCCTCGAGATCGGCGCTCGTCAAGGTGCGCACCGCGGCCCGAGTCCCGACGGGCATAAAGCACGGCGTCTGGAACGTGCCCTTGGCGGTTGTGACTACGCCGGCACGCGCGGGCCCGTCCGTCGCCTGAACCGTGAGGGGCGTGAGCGTCACCGGCGGCGGTCGATCAGCATCGCGTCGCCGAACGAAAGGAACCGGTACCCCGACTCGAGCGCCGTTGCGTAGAGATCGCGCCACCGAGGTCCGGCGAACGCGCCTAGCAACGCGAGCAGCGAAGACCCGGGAAGGTGGAAGTTGGTGAGTAGGACGTCCACGACGCGGAAGTCGTAGTCGCCGTGGATGAACAGCCCGGTCGAACCCTCCGTCTGCCCGGTGGCCGCGGCAGACTCGAGCGCGCGCAGGGAGGTTGTGCCAATGGCGACGACGCGCTCGGCGCGGGCACACGCGTCGAGCGTGGCTTCGGGCACCCTGTAGCGCTCGACGTGCATCTGATGGTCCTCGATGCGCTCGGAGGTGATCGGCTGAAACGTGCCGAGGCCCACATCGAGCGTGACCGTCTCGACGCCTGCGCCTGCGGCGCGGCACCTGTCGAGCAGCTCGCTCGTCAGATGCAGGCCCGCGGTCGGGGCGGCGACAGAGCCAGGCACATGCGCGAACACCGTCTGGTAGCGGTCGGGGTCGGCCAGTTCCTCGTGGATGTAGGGCGGCAACGGGAGAACGCCCAGTCGGGCGAGCAGCTCCGAAGGAGCATCGTCGGCCACCAGCTCGACCTGTCGCCGGCCTTCCGCGCCCGTGCGCTCACCGACGACAACCGCCAAAGCACCGTCGTCGTCGACAAGCTCGGTCCCGGACGGCACGCGACGCCCGGGGCGCACGAGCGCGTCCCAGGTCCTCTGCGAGTCGTCTTCTGGAGCGAGAAGCATCACCTCGACCGATCCGCCGGATCGCTTGTGCAGCCGCAGGCGGGCGGGAATGACGCGGGTGTCGTTGACGACGAGCACATCCCCGGGTCGCAGATAAGCGGGCAGGTCGGCCACGGTGGCGTGGATCGCATTGTCGCCCACGGCCACCAGCAGCCGCGCTGCGTCCCGCGGCTCGACCGGACGTTGCGCGATGGCATCGGAAGGCAACTCGTAGCGCAGCTCCGTCACGTCCACCGGGCGATCGTAAGGTCGACTCCGTCGGGTCCCGCAACGCCAAGAGAACGCTTGCCATTCGCTCCCGGTCCGGTACCCTCTTGGTTGGCACATCCGCCGGGGGCGTGCGCGCTCATTTTCAAAGTGTTGGGGTGGTAATGGCTGTACGGGCCGACGATGTCGATCTGATTCGTGACCGGAGCCTGGTGGAGTCGTGCCAGGCGGGCGATACGGCGGCATTTGCTGACCTGTACGAGCGCTACTACCAGCGGCTTTACCGGTTTTGCCTGCGGCGCGTGCACAGCCAGCACGAGGCCGAGGAGATCGCGCAGGAAGCGTTTGCTCGTGCGTTCACGGCCATGCCCCGCTTCGCCGGCGAGCGCCGCTTCTATCCGTGGCTCACAGTCATCGCCGGCCGGCTTTGTGTCGACAGCCACCGCCGGTCGGCCCGTACCGAGCCCAGCGCCGAGGTCGATCTCGGCGAGACAGAGGGTGGACAGCAGAGCGTGATCGACGACGTCGACCGCCAACTGCTCAACACTGCGCTCCAGAACCTCGGCCCCCGCCACCGCGAGGTGCTCGACCTGCGCGAGACACAGGGTTGGAGCTACCAGCAGATCGCTGACCACTACGACGTCACGATGGGGACGGTCGAAGCGCTGCTCTTCCGGGCCCGCAAGGCCCTGCGCCGCGAGTTCGTCGCCGTCGCCGGCGAGGGCGGCCGACTCGCCGCGTTGCCGATCCTCGGCGTCGCCATGGCCCGACTTGCCGACTGGCGAATCCGCGTGCAGCACTGGGCCGACCACGCGACGCCCGCCGCAGCCGCGGCCTCCGCCGCCGCAGTGGTCGCACTGGTCGGCGGTGTCGCAGCCGTT
>DATLOH010000030.1:0-3053 GCA_035536375.1 Acidimicrobiales bacterium | reverse complement strand
GCTAGATGGCGTCGGTGAGCCGATCGTCGTCCTCGTCGTCACCTGCGAGGTGAACCTGCGACGTTGCGCCGCCGAGCGCCTTTGCTGCGTACATTGCCCTGTCGGAACGCCGCACGATGACACGTGCCGGGGTGTCAGGGTCAGCGGTTGTTGCAACGCCGATGCTCACCGAGACCGAAATGTCGCCCTCCGTGAACGACATCGGCGAAGCGAACGCTGCGCCGACTCGCTCGGCGATAGCGACCGCTTCGGATGCTCCCGTTAGTCCTTCGCAGACGGCCAAGAACTCGTCACCGCTTACACGTCCAACGGTGTCTTCGGGACGCACTGCTGCGATGAGCCGCTTCGCAACCTCCTGCAACACACTGTCGCCGAAGTCATGCCCACGGGCGTCGTTGATGCGCTTGAACCTGTCCAGGTCGATAAACATCACGGCCAGGCAGGTGTCGCTACGTTCGAGTCTGCTGAGGGCTTGTTTGAGACGGTCGCCCAAGAGCGTTCTGTTCGGCAACCCGGTGAGATCGTCGTGCAGCGACCGGCGCAGGGTCTCCTGCTCTATGGCTCGACGCTCGGTCAAGTCACGGGTCACCTTTCCGAACCCACGCAACCGCCCGTTGTCGTCGGTTATCGCCGTGGTGACGATGCTGGCCCAGAATTGTGAGCCGTCTTTCTTCAAGCGCCAGCCTTCATACTCCGCCCGACCATCTCGCACAGCCACTGCCAGGTGTGCTTCTGGCACCCCGGCGGCTACCTCGTCGGGGGTGTAGAAAAGCGAGTAGTGCCGACCCACGATCTCGCTCTCGGTGTAGCCCTTCATGCTCTCAGCACCGGCATTCCACGACGCAACGCACCCCGTCGTGTCCAGTAGGAAAATTGCGTAACCCTGCACATCTTGGATCAGCATGTTGTAGAGCTCTGGCTCAGTCGGCGGCAGGCTGCTCATGGCTCGGAGGACGATACTGCGGGCCGCTTGGAAAGTCTGTCGTCGTCACCGCCGACGTCGGATAGTCGCCAGGTTGGCGAAGGGTTCGTTCCCGGTCTCCCGGACCGCCGCCGGTCGAGGCGGGGGCGTATTTGTTGTCGCGTCGATTGGCCTGAACGCGCTGCGTCCCTACGCCTCTGCGGGGGTGGCGCGATCGGTGTTGGCCCCGTGTGCTGCGTGGCGGGCTTCGGGCGGCCCGTGCCAGTCGATGCACAAGATGGTGGCGTCGTCGAGGAGGTTGCCTTCAGTGGCGGCGAGAACCTTTCCGGCAAGTTCGCGCACGACCTCCCGGGGGTGCTGGTCGATCGAGGTGTTGAGCAGTCCCGATAGGTCGAGGCGCACGGCGTTGCGTTCGAGGTAGCCGTCGGTGACCAGGACGACGCGGTCGCCGGCGCGGAGCTGAGCGGTCTGGGTTCTGTACTCGGCGTGGGTGATGCCGAAGGGTGGTTGTGGTTCCGCCATGTCGACTTCGCTCGCCTTGCCGTTCCGAAGGATGTAGGGGTTGGGGTGGCCTGCGTTGACGAAGTCGATGGTGCCGTCAGCGAGCTTGATCCGAAGGAGCTGGCCCGTGACGAACTGGTCTGCGCGTGCGCTCTTGAGCAGGGCGGCGTTGGCGGCGTCGGCTTGCTCTGCCGGTGTCGCCGCGTTGCGGCGGGTGTTGCGAAGGCTGCCGACGACCAGCGTGGCGAGAAGTGCGGCCTCTTCGCCGTGTCCCATGGCGTCGGTCATCGACGCGTAGAGATACTCCCGGTCGAGGGCGTAGTCGAAAGTGTCGCCTCCGACGTTGTGGGCGGGTTCCAGCCATCCTGCGAGGGTGAAGTGGCCGCCTTCGACGGTGTAGGCCGAGGGTAGGAGCCGCCGCTGGACTTCGGCAGCGAGGGAGAACGCGACGTCGCGTTGCGCCCACTCGTAGACATCGGTATGACGTCTCGAGGCGATGAGGAGGTAGGCCAAGAAGTGGGCCGCTGTGGCCACGTAGTCGACGGTCGAGGCGTCGGGCTCGGCGCTCAGGTACACCTCCAACAGCCCGATGGCGTCGCCTCGCTCGGTGATGGGGGCCAGGACGATCCACCCGTCGGCCACTGCGACCACTTCCGGGGACTGGCAGAACATCGCGGTCTGGTAGATGGACTGCGGCAGGGCGACGGGCTCGACGCGTTCGTTGCGCCCATCCTCGAGCTCGGCGGCCGCGGTGACGTGCGAGAGGCGCGCGAGGCCGGTCCCGCTGAAGTTCGTGATGAGGAGACTGACGTGTCGACCGCCGATGGTGCGTCGCAGCTCGCCCGCGACCACGTCGATGGAGTCCACGGGCGCGGTGCTCTCCGCGATCGCCAGAAGTCGCCGGAGATCGAATCCAGGCTCCTCCCCGACGCCGGTCACTACCGCAGGCTAGGTGACGCCTACCTCGGTCCGTGCGGGTGTGATAGGCGCAGACGCCATCCGCTCGCGCCACGATCACCACCGGCCTCCGTTGAGGGCCGCTGGTGGCCCGTGTCGCGAGAAGTTGGGGCCAACCAGGCGGCGTCCAACGGCCGCGCTGTAGGCCTCAACGAAGCTCGATCCAGGCGAGGTAGACGCGCGACCCAGGGTCGGCTGTGATGCGTTCGATGAGGAAGTCGCACACGGCGAAAGCGAGGGGCTGGCGACCCGACGCGACCACGCCCCCGCCCAGTGCCGGGCGGGGAGCCCTGTCTGTCGGGATCACCTGATCGTCCTGGTGTTGGTGGCGGCTCCAGGACGGCGGGGTCACCGCCGCAGCAGGCGCCGGCGGAACGGTTACACGACTCGTCCAGCTGACGATGGTTCGAAGTGTCCGTGTCTGGGCACAAGGCGTTCGTCATCGACCAGGGACCGCCCTTCAGCAGTCGAGGGAACGCCGTCTCGCCTCCAGGAAGAGAGGTGAAGTGTGCTTGCCTTCGAAGGATTCGAGCTGGTCGTCTGCAACGACGCCGACGGGGGTCTCCGGTTGAGTCCCTGTGGCTCGCTCGACGCGGCGGCGTGTCAGCGGTTGAACGAAGCGATCATCGGCGCCTTGCGCTCGGGAGTTCCGCGCCTCGAGATCGATCTCCGT
>DATLOH010000029.1:0-6391 GCA_035536375.1 Acidimicrobiales bacterium | reverse complement strand
GCCCAGGAGGCCGAGGCCGACCGTGAACATGCCGGCGACGCCACCGGTGCGGAACGCGACCTTGAGCGCGGCGGGAAGTGATCCGCCACGGGCGGCCGCCGCAGTACGCACGTTGCCTTGTGTCGCCAGGGTCATGCCGATATAGCCGGCTAGACCCGACGCAACCCCGCCGAGCACGAACGCGATCGTGCGGAAAAGGCCGGATTCGAAGAAGGACAGGGCGACGCCGCCGTCGGGCTTGTTGACGTCCACTGAAGTGAAGAAGACGATGAACGCGACGGGTACGACGATCAACGAGATCGTTTTGAACTGGCGCTTGAGGTAGGCCCAGGCGCCTTCTTGAATGGCAGTCGCGATCTCGATCATCTTGGGCGTGCCCTGATCGGCGGCGAGCACGCCCCGCATCAGGACGAAGCCGACGAGGATCGCGAGCACCGCGGAGGCTCCGGAGAGCAAAAGCACCAGCTTCTCTCCGCCCTGAAGGACGAAGTCCTGGTACCCGCCCTCGGCTGCTAGGAGCAGACTCATGCGGTTTCCTTTCTCTGTTTCTTGGTTGATTGGTTGGACATTGGTTCGTCACGACGGACGAAGATCTGGCGGGCGACTTTTTCGCTGACGGTGCGGTCGTTGCCGTCGACGACGAGCACGAGCGGCCCGTCGAACGGATGCTTCTCGCGTACGTAAACGCGCACACCGGGACGAAGCCCGAGCGTGTCGAGAAACGCGATGACGTCAGCTTCGGTGGACCCGGGCACGACCAGAACGGCTTCTTCGCCGGGCTCGAGGGCGTACAGAGGCGGCAACTCGGCGATGTCAACCGTCTCCGGCGCCGGGATGGGGAACCCATGTGGGCAGGACGCGGGTCGATCGAGCGCTACGAACAGCCGGTCCTCGACCTCCTGTGGGATGTCGTGTTCAAAGCTTCCGGCAAGCCGGTCGGCCTCGTTCCACGCGTAGCCGAGCATGTCGGACAGGAAACGCTCGACGATGCGATGCCGGCGGATCGCTGACACTGCAAGCTGACGGCCGTCAGCCGTCAATTCAACGCCCCGGTACGGCCGATGGTCGACCAGCCCGCGGTCGGCAAGACGCTTCACCGTGGCGGTCGCAGTTCCTGGCGCGACACCGAGCGCGTCGGCGAGATCGCCGGTATGTGCGTCGGACCCGTTGCGGGTGGCGCGATAGATCGCTTTGAGCGTCTCGCGCTCCGATTTGGAAAGGGGGTTCTCCATAAGTTTTGCGCGGCGGACTTTAGGTTTTGGCTCCTCAAAATGCAACCTTGCCGCGCGTGCCACCTCGCGCGCCGACGCGGGGCGGGGAGGCTCGCCCTCGGCGGCCAGCCCCCGCCCAACCCCACCGAGGCCGACCTCCCCGCCCCGCTTGGTCGTGCGGGCGGTCGGCCCTAGTTTGCGGCGATGGCGACGTGGATCACCCGGCTCGAGGCCCCGGCCTCACAGGCGCGCGGGACTCGCGTGGCGGTCAAGGACGCGATCGACGTCGCCGGGGTGCCTACGACGGTCGGGTGCCGCGCCATCGCGGACTCCGCAGAGCCAGCGGTGACGTCAGCCGACTGCCTGGCGGGGCTCGATGCTGCTGGTGCGCGCGTGGTCGGGAAGACAAATCTCCACGAACTCTGCTTCGGCACGACCGGGCTCAACCCGGTGTTTGGCAACCCCGTCAACCCGCGCTGGCCCGACCGGGTGCCGGGCGGCTCGTCGAGCGGTTCGGCCGTCGCCGTGGCATCAGACGAAGCCGACGTCGGCATAGGTACGGATACCGGCGGATCCGTCCGCCTTCCGGCCGCGTGCTGCGGGATCGTGGGGCTCAAGACGACGTACGGCCGCGTGAGCCTGACCGGCGTGTGGCCGCTCTCGCCGTCGCTCGACACCGTCGGACCACTGGCTCGCGACGTCGCGGGCGTCGTGCGCGGCATGGAACTGCTCGAGCCCGGGTTCTCCGTCACCGGGTCTGCGGCCGCGACGGTCATCGGACGCGTCCGCCCCCGCCACATCAGAGTCGACCCCGCACTCGACGCTGCGGCCGACGGCGCGCTCCGTGCCGCGGGGTTCGAGGTCGTCGACGTCGAACTGCCGGATTGGGAAGCCGCCGACCCGGCGTTCGTGGCGATCATCGGCGCGGAGGCGTGGGCGTCGGACAACCATCTGCTCGCGGTACCAAACGGTGTTGCGGAGCCCGTGGCCAGCCGCCTCGCTTCGGGCGCGGCCGTAACCGCCGTCGCGCTCGCGGCCGCCAAACGGCAGCAGGCACAGTGGGCGGCAACGGTCGCCGCCGCCTTCAGCCGCGTCGAGGTTCTGGCGCTACCGACTCTCGTCGAGCGACCGGCGCCCGTGACCGAACCCGTGGTGCCGAATGTGCTTTGCCACCCGTTCAATCTCGCCGGCGTCCCAGCGTTGAGCCTCCCCGTCGGCGGCGGCGCCGGTGAGAGCCTCCAGCTCGTCGGTCCTGCGGGCAGCGAGGCGCTTCTGTGCGTGACCGCGGCGCTGGTCGAACGCTCGCTCCTCTAACCCACCCGAACCGGCGACCGAATCGCGCTCCCACGCGCGCGATTGGGTCGCAGGTTCGGGCCTGGTGCTACTCGCGCGGGACGCCGAAGTCGCCGTGTTCGGCTCGCACCTCGTGCTCCTTCGCACTCACTTCGTCCTCGTCCGGCTTGTGCCCTGTCTCTTCCTGCACCTTGCCCTCCGCCTCGGCCCGGCGATCACCCGTGGCCCAGCCGATCAACCGATTGAACGTGCCGGTCTTCTTTGCCATGTTCAGGGCTTACCCGGCGGGGCCGTGCGCGACTCCCGACCGCTGTCCACGTGGTACGGCACGGATGTCACGACCGTGCCCTCGCGGAACAACAGCGAGAGTTTGAGTGCGAGCGCGCTCTGGTTGTGCAGCGCCTGCTCGTACCACTTGCCCACGACAAATTCGGGAATGACCACCGTGATCGTGTCGTCGCCCCACCGATCGTCGAGCTCAGTCAGGTACTCCTCGACAGCGTCGACCAGCTCCCGGTACGGCGAGTGAACGATCTCGAGCGGCGTGCTGATGTTGTAGTCACGCCACTGCGTTTCGATGCTGGTCGTATCGTCGTCCTCGTACGCGACGTACACCGCTGCGATGTGGTTCGGACGCAGCGACTCGGCGTACGCAAGCGCTTTGAGCACGCCGCGGTGCACCCTTCCGACCAGCACGACGATCGTGTGGTTCAGTCGCTCGGGCCGCACGTCCGCTGGTGCGACCGCGAGGGCAGTGTTCACTCGGTCGTAGTGGCGGCGAATGGCAACGAAGAGCCCGACGATCGCCGGCAGCACGATCAGCGGCACATAGGCGCCGCTGGTGAACTTGGTGACCGCGACGACGAGCAGCACGCCGAACGTCACGGTGGCGCCGATTGCGCTAATTGCAACGCCCCGCTGCCAGCCGGGATCGCGACGACGTTGCTGGTACCGCACCATGCCGAGCTGGCTGAGCGTGAAACTCGTGAAGACGCCGACGGCATACAGCGGGATCAGTGCGTTCGTCTTGCCGCCGAAGGCGACGATAAGCACTCCGGCCGCAATCGCCAGGAACAGGATGCCGTTGGAGAACACCAACCGGTCGCCACGGCTGGAAAACTGTCGGGGCAGGTAGCCGTCCCGCGCCAGGATCGAGCTGAGCCGGGGGAAATCGGCGTAGGCGGTGTTGGCCGCCAGCACCAGAATCCCTGCGGTCGCGAACTGCAAGATCACGTAGAGAGGCCCGTTACCGAAAACGGCCTGACCCATCTGCGAGAACACGGTCTCGGTGTGACTCGGATATGGATGCAGCTGCTGGGCCAACGCCGCAGTGCCGAAGAACAGGGTGCCGAGGATCACGGCCATCCAGATGAGCGTGGTGGATGCGTTGCGGTCGGCAGGCTGGCGGAACGCAGGCACGCCGTCGGCGATGGCCTCGATACCGGTCAGCGCAACTGCGCCAGACGAGAAGCCCTTCAGCAACAGAAACAGTCCAAGGTCGCCGCCGGTTTCACGCACCCCCTCGAAATGCTCGGGGTCGAATTCGATCGGGCCCAGGTCACCGAAAATGGCTTGGGCCAACCCGTAGAACACGAGGCCGCTCACCATCAAGATGTAGATGTAGGTCGGCACCGCAAAGACCCGTCCCGACTCCTTGATGCCACGCAAGTTGGCCAGCGTGATCAGAGCGATCAGAGACAGCCCAAGCAACACTCGTTGGTCCTGGATGCCGCTGAACCGCGGGATCGAGATGATGGCGGCCACACCGGCGGAGATCGACACCGCAACGGTGAGGATGTAGTCGATGAGGATCGACGCGCCCGCGACGAGCGAAGGCACCTTGCCGAGGTTCTCACGGCTCACGATGTACGAGCCGCCTCCCTGGGGGTAAGCGAAGATCGTCCGCCGGTAACTGGTAACGACGATGGCGAGCAGCACCGCAACCGCAGCAGCGATCGGGATCAAATGGTCGAGACCGAGCGCAAGGCTCGATGCCCCCAACGCGGTGACGAACAGAATCTCCTCGGTGGCGTAAGCGGTTGACGAAATGGCATCCGAGGAGAAGACCGCAAGGCCGATGGTTTTCGGAATGCGCTGATGCTCGGACTCGCTCGACGCCAGCGGGCGCCCGACGAGCAGTCGCTTCATCGTTGTAAGCACGAGCGCAGAAGCTACGACACCGCGCTGCGTTTGGCGCGCGGTCCCCAATGGGAGTCAAATGCAGCGATGCACGTGATCGTGGTGGGGTGTGGCCGGCTCGGTTCCGAGCTTGCGGTCGATCTGGATGCCGCCGGGCACACCGTGGCGGTGATCGACAAGAACCGCAACGCGTTCCAGCGCTACCTGCCGGAGCGGTGGAGCGGCCGGGCGGTGCTCGGGTTCGGGTTCGACCGCGATCGACTCGAGCAGGCCGAGATCGGCAAGGCGGACGCTCTCGCGGCGGTCACCGGCGGCGACAACTCGAACATCATGACGGCTCGCATCGCGCGAGAGACCTACGAGGTGCCCAACGTCGTCGCCCGGATCCAGGACCCGCGGCGGGCCACGATCTACCAGCGTCTCGGCGTGCCCACCGTGGCATCGGTCGCCTGGGCCACCGACCAGGTGCGCCGGAGGCTCACCCCAGACGCCCGCACGGTCGAGTGGACCGACGCCAACGGCGCCGTGTCAATGATCGAAGTCTCGCTGCCAACGGCGTGGGCGGGCCACAACCTCGCCCCGCTGAGCAACGGCGATCAATATCGGCTGGCGGTCGTGTCCCGCGGCGGCGTAGGACGGCTCAACACGGGCGACGTCGTCGGCCAAGAGGGTGACGTCCTCCACATGATGGTGCAGCGCGATGCCCGCGCCGAGTTCGAGGCGATCATCGAGGCCGGCCCCGCCAAGGAAGGTCACTGAGATGCGGGTTGCAATTGCGGGCGCCGGGAACGTCGGGGTGTACATCGCCGAGGATCTGCGCAAGGCGCGGCACGAGGTCCTCCTGCTCGAACAGAACGCCGACCTCGTCGCCCGCCTCCAAGGCAGCCTCGACGTCAACTGGCTAGTCGGCGACGCGTGCGAGGTGTCGAACCTGCACCGCGCCGAACTTGCGGCCTACGACGTCATGGTCGCAGCGACGGGCGACGACGAGGACAACCTGGTCGTCTCCCTCCTCGCCAAGCAGGAATTCGCCGTGCCCCGCGTTATCGCCCGCGTCAACCACCCGAAAAACCACTGGCTGTTCAACGAGAGCTGGGGTGTCGACGTCGCCGTGTCGACCCCGCACCTCCTCACGGCACTCGTCGAGGAGGCGGTCTCGGTTGGGTCACTCGTGCGGCTCCTGACCTTCGAGGGCGGCGACGCCCGCCTCGTCGAGATGACGTTGGCGTCCGACTCGCCCGCGGCAGGACGCAGCGTCGCCGAACTGGGAGTCCCCCGTAACGCCAGCCTCGTCGCCGTCGTGCGCGACGGGCACGTCGTCGTGCCGCGCGGCGACACGCTGCTGCAGCCGGGCGACGAAGTATTGGCACTCGTCACCGGCGAGGCAGAAGAGCCCCTCACGGCGATGCTCGCCGCCGCGCCGACGGATTAGCCGCTCTTCTGATCCGGCGGGGAGGCCGCTCGCGCGCGCCGGGGAAGGGGCCGCGTCGCCTCCCCCGCCAGCCTCCGTCAAGTGCTCCTCCGGCGATGCGGCCCCTTCCCCTTTCCGATCGACCTTCTGCCGGATGAGAAATCGCAGCTCGCTCGTCGGCGCCGCTTCTGTCTCGCCTCGGTGCGGGGCCTTCACCTCGGCGGGACTCGCTTTAGAGAGGAAAAGCAAGAGCGACGACGGCGCTGCTCTTTCGCAGGCCGGATCCGGCTTTGCCGGTCCGGCCTTGCACGCGGCCGCAGGCCGCACTGTTCGCCCG
>DATLOH010000028.1:0-13030 GCA_035536375.1 Acidimicrobiales bacterium | reverse complement strand
CATGGCCTCGAGCATGGAACTGAACTCCTCGTGACTCGGCGCCTGCGCGGGCTCGGCGTCGGGCACCGTTTCCAGAATCGACAGGAAGCTCTCTACGGACGCGCCTCGCGCCGCGGGCAAGTGGGACGACAGAATGGTCGTCGGCTGTAGTTGCCGGACACCGTCGAGCACCGCCGAGAAGCGTGAACGGTCGACGATGTGAGCCCACGGGGAGTCGAGGGCCGCCCAGCCGGCCATCCCGCCGGCTAACGCCTCGGCCGGAATTTCTTCAGCGTTGTCGGTCAGCTCGGGGATGATCGCGCCGAAGGCGTCGACCGAGAACAGCGTCCCAGTGGCCTCGTCGAGAAACCCGGTGGACATCGGGTTGTCGAACACCGGCGGCGCGACGGCGCGCAGCGTGCGATCACCCACCGGCAACCGGTCTCCCACCCGGATGGCGCGCACCCGGTCCATCGGCACTGGCCACCACGACGACATGCGCAGCGCAGCTATGCCGTGGCACACGAGGGTCGCGTTCGGCGCGGCCTCAAACACGCGCTCGATGTTGCCGGTGTGGTCGGCGTCGTCGTGAGTCAGCCAGATCCACCGGATCGCCGAGGGCTCGATGACGGATGCAAGGGCGTCAAGGAATGTGTCACGGTCGAAGCCCAACCCGGTGTCGACGAGCACCGGCTCCTCGGCGTGCAGCACGTAGGCGTTGATCGGCAGCACGCCTGCACCGGGGAGCTCCAAGCTCGTGGGCAGCACGTGCACGTCGGGTGTCGCTTGATAGGGGCTGTGCATCGGGTCCTCCTGAATCGGGCGTGGTTATGAGTCGCTACACAGGAGGCGTTCAACGGGGGCGGTCCTCGTTCAGTCAGGACTGAACGATCCAGTGGACCGGCGAGTCAGGCTTCGGTTCGTAGGCGCAGTAGATGCCGGTTCGGAGGCTCCGATCGAGCGCGCTTCCCGCCTCGGGCAGTGCCTCGCTCACGCGGGCGACCGCTGTGCGCAGCGCACGGGTGACGTTCAGGCGCGCTCGCTCCGCCGCTGAGGAGGCTCGCCGCTCCTGGCCACCGAGCCCGAAAGCGCGGGCGAGCTCAGCCACCAGCCGGTCGACCTCGGCCTGGAGCTCCTCGGCCCGCGTGTCGGCCCCCAGGGCGAAGGCGTCCTCGATCTCGCTGCGGAGCGCTTCGATTCGGCGCCGGTAGGCGGTGCGGGCCGCGGCGTCCAGGAGCGGGCCGGCGTCGCCCAGAGCGCGCCGATCCGGGCCGCCGACGCTCACGCCCTCGACGCGGTCGACGAGATCCAGCGCATGGCGTTCGCTTCCTGGATTGCGGATCAGCTCGCTCAGGTAGCTCAGGCCCTTGCTCGCGGACAGCTGGATGCGTTCGCCGCCGCACGTGACCGTCCATCCCTTCGCTTGCGCGGTCAACTGCGCAGTCGTCCGTTCCGACGCAGACCGAGCCCGCGTGGCGTCGGTTCCCGCCGGACAGCCTGATGCGACGCGCTCGAGTAGCGCGAGGTCGTCAGCGGGAACCACGACGTCGAGCCCGTCGAGCGCTGCCGCTACGCGCGCGGCCTCCACCTTCGCCGCGGCAGCGTCACCGACATGGTCGTGGAGTCGCACCAGGTCGATCAGCAGCGTCGCGCGTAGAAACGGAACCCGCGCTTGCGGCAGACGGTCGAGCGCGTCCTCGATGGTTTCGATTGCGGCGGCGTGGTCCCCGCAGGCCGCACGAGCCCGGCCCTGTGCCGACGCGACGCGCACGGCGAGAGCAGGAACGTCGACCCCTTTGGCTCTGTCCACGAGCTCGGCCACGCGCTGCGCCGCGGCCTCGGCGTCGTCGGCTCGGAGCTCGACGTCAACGAGGATCGCGAGGAGCTCAGCGGCCCGCAAGCGGTCATCGCCGATCGCTCGCAGACCGCGGGTCGCAGTCGCCCGCGCCAGCTCAAGGTCGCCGCGCGCAAGGTGCAGTCGCGCCGCGGGAAGGAGGGCCTGAAAGCGCCCGTCCTTGCCGATGAGGAGTTGTTCGGCGTCCGTGAGCCGGCCCTGTCGGATACGTAGCTCCGCGAGCGCTATCGCGGGATGCCAGCTGGGTCCGCCCATGGTGCGCTCGAAATCCTCGAGCGCACGAGTGAGCACGCGTTCCGCCTCGGTCCACTGTCCGAGCTCGACGAGCAGCGTCGCCTGGACGGCGTCGCAGTGATTGGCGACAAACATCTGCACGCCGGGGGCGACACCGATGAGGCCGCGCTTTCGAAGCGCGTCGACCCACGCCGCCGCGCGGTCGAAATCGCAGGCGAAGTAGCACGCCGTCAGGAACGAGCAGACCGACATGCCCGCCGCCTCGTCGTCGTCGGCGGGGCCCGACGCGAGAGCCATCGCCTCGTCGAGCCTGCGCATGCCCTCGTCAATTCGGCCGGCCTGCACCAGTGCCAAGCCACCGTCGGCAAGAGCTTTGGTCTCGAGATTCACATCCCCGAACCGGCGGGCGCGGTCGAGCGCCAGCTCCGCATTGGCGAACAGCGCGTCGGGATCGCCCACGTCGCAGCCCAACGACGCGAGCGCCACCCAGCCCTGCTCCAAGCACTCTGGCTCGTTCTCGATAAGGCGCGTTGCCCGCAAATACCAAGCTCGCGCCGCAATCGGGTTGCCCAGATAGTCGCCGCAGACATAGCCGAGCCGGGCACAGGCAAGCGCGGCCTCCCGGGGTCGATTGGCGGAGGTGAACGCGCGGATCGCGACCGACAGGTGCTCTGCGGCCGTGTCCGCGTCGAACACGGCCATCGCCGCGCCCGCCAATTCGAGTCGCCGGGCACCCTCCTCCTCGTCAAGCATCATCTGATGGTCGCACGTCGGAACGAGCTCAGCCCGATAGAGGCCAGCCGCCAAGCCAGGGCGTCCAGTGCCGAATTCCTGCAAGGCTCACGGCGGAGGGTTGCCGAATGCTCACACCGCTCAAGCCACGCACGGCCCTCGGATCGGTTGACGAGCTCTTAGCGGACGCGGATCAGAGGGAGTCCTTTGTGCCCGACGGAGCGCGAGCGACGGTTGCGTTCGAACGGGTCTGGATCAAGGGCGCACCGCACATCGTCAAGTACCTGCACGCGGACGACGATTTCATGCTGAGGGCGCTCGGCGATCTTGGCAGCCGCACCCTGCTCGCGTACGAGGCGGGACTATTCGACGCCGCGTCCGACGTGATCGACCATGCGGTCGTGGGAGCAGCGCGCGGCACCGGACGCAATGGCTGGGGGTACGCCCTGCTCATGCGCGATGTCTCGGCCGAGCTGGCGTCGACGGACGACGCGCCGTTCCCTGTCGAGCAACACCACCGCTTCGTCGACCACCTCGCCCGCATGTGCGCGAGCACGTGGGGCTGGCGCGACGATGTCGGCCTTGCGCCCTACGCGTCCAGGTGGACGGTTACATCACTGACCACGATGGAAGCTGAGCTCGCGGCTCGCGCGCGCGAGCGCGTCGTGCCGATCATCCGCGACGGCTGGTCCAAGTTCGAAGCTCACGCGCCCCGCGAGGTCGCCCGCGCCATCGAGTCGCTCCACCGCAACGTTTTTCCGCTCGCCGACGCGCTCGCCGCTACGCCCTCCTGCTTCCTTCACGGCGACTGGAAGGCGTCAAACCTCGGAACGGCGGCCGACGGGCGTACGGTGCTAATCGATTGGGTCTACCTCGGCGAGGGTCCCGCATGCCATGAGTTGGGTTGGTACTTGGCGCTGAATCGCCAGAAGCTGCCCACCTCGAAGGAGGAGGTGATCGCCGACTTCCGCGCTGCGCTCGAGGCGCACGGCGTCGCGACGGGCGGCTGGTGGGAGCGGCAGCTTCCGCTCGCGCTGCTCGGCACCCTCGTCGAGTTTGGTTGGGAGAAGGCCCTCGGCGACGACGCCGAACTCGCGTGGTGGTGCGACCGCGCCCGCGAAGGGCTTGCGTGTCTCTGAGCCGCTGCTCTCAGCGACTCTCCCACTCGTCGCGGAGGAGGCCGAAGCGCAGCGCGTCGTAGCGCTCACCCCGAACGAGTCTGGCCTCCCGAAAACGCGCCTCCTCCGCGAACCCGAGGCGTTCGGCCACGCGAATCATTCGCGTGTTGCCGCTCCAAGTAGCAAGAGCGAGGCGCCGTGAACCGAGCGACGAGAACAGGAGATCGATCCAGTTCTGGAGCGCCGCTACGCCGATGCCTCGGCTCCAGTGCGCCGACTCAGCGATAACGATGCCGACGTCCGGCCAGTCCTGCTGGTTGTCGACCCAACCTTCTGCCCACGACCAGTGAACCGATCCGACGTGTCGATCGTCGAAGTCGATCTCCATGCGAGACGAGACGGAACCCGCAACCCGGTCCGTGACATGCCGACTAACCCACTTCGCGCGAGCGGACTGGTTGAGCGGCGTACTCGGCGCCCAGGGGGCGTCCCAAAGCTTCCATTCAGCGTCGAGTCCGGACCACCGAACTTGGTCGTCGAAGTCCGAAGCCTGAGTCTCGCGGAGATGCACCGACTTCGGTCGTGGTGTCGCACCGCCGTCGATCACACATTGATGATTGCAGCGCCAAACGCCAAGCGTGTGTCTTTATCTGGACCAGCCGCTACGAGCGCGGTTTTGGCGGTGACGTTTACCGGCGTTGCCACTCCGGTCTCGACCGCCGCAATGACGGCGAACCGCGGAGGAAAAAAGCTCCTCCGCTTTGTGCGAGCGCGCCGGCGGCGGCCTTGCATGTCTCTGAGCTGGACTGTGCCCGCAGCCCCACAAGTCCACGCTCTTCCAACGTCATGGCCCTTCACGATTGAGCGAATGTTGAGCGAGGGCGCGAGCGAGTGCATTCGCTGCGCATTCGACGGCTCCGAGATCGCGAGCCGGCATCCGCTCGAGTAGGGACGCAATGGTCTCGACCCGTTGTCGTCGGCCGCGTTCCATGATCCGCCGACCTTTGGCGGTGGCGCGCACCACGCTCGATCGCCGGTCGCCTGGGTGAGAGTGCCTGCGAGCGAGCCCAGCCCGTTCGAGGCCATCGACGATGCGCGTCATGGTGGGGCTCGTGACCTGTTCTGTCACCGCAAGTTCGGTGACGGTTCGCTGTCCTCCGAACACCAGCACTGACAGTGCCGACAGTTGCCCCGGTGGCACGTGCAACTCCTTGTCGGCCGTTCGCGCGAGCCGCACAAGGTGAATTGCGACCGAGTTGAGCTCGAAGGCGATAGCGGATGCGTCGTGCGTTTGCATCAGGTAGGTAGCCTACCTACTCTTCGTCTAATGCAAACGAATGGTCTACGACAGGTGGCGCAACACGTCGAAAATCTCGACCGTGCGGTCGCGTTCTACCGAGACGTGCTCGGGCTCGACCTGCTGGCAAAATTTGACCTGCCCGGCCTGGCGTTCTTTAGGCTTGGCGACACGAGATTGCTGCTTGAGGGCGCTGCGCCTTCAGCGTTGCTGTACCTCGACGTCGACAACGTGCCGGCTGTCGCGAACGAGCTCCGCACTCTGGGCGTTGTCATTGAGGCCGAGCCCCATGTCATTTACGTCGACGACGACGGGCTTTTCGGCGCGCCCGGGGAATCCGAGGAGATGGCGTTCTTCCGTGACTCAGAAGGCAACCTCGTCGGGCTTGCGGGCCGAAAGCGTTAGCGCTCCTAGCTCAACTGACGAGGGCACGCGGTAGCGAGCGGTTAGCGCTACGCCGCTCGAAAGCGTTTGGCCGTGCGCAGCGCAGCGCGTCCGATCGCAAAGATCGCCGCGCCAGTTGCCAACTTCGGGACCGCGACGACCAACGGGTCGAGCAACTGGTGACCGACGTCGACGCGATTCTGATGCAGGCGTGATGACATTCCGTGGTGAGCGAACTCGCTGCGCAGACCTGTTGCCACCATGGGATCGGGGCGGCCGCGCAACAGGGAACCAACGTGGCTCTCGAGCGCGTCGATGCGGTCGGCGGCGACGAGAAGGAGCCAATGTGTGGCGCGTGCCTCGCTGTAGCGGAGATACGCGAACTTGCGCAGTATTCCTGAGAGGCCTTTAGGGGGGCACGACGTCCCGAAGACCGGCGTGAGCATGCTGTGCTCAACAGACCGTTCGCGCGGCCACTGTTCGGGTTGGCGATCTGGGAATTCCCAGTGCGCACCAGTTGCTTTGCTGTCGAGTTGTTCGCGCGGCACCGATGGCCGATCCTTGGGGTCAGCGTCGGCGCCCCATCCAGGGATCCGGGCGCGAAGTTGATCGGGCGTCTCTCGCTGCGCCGGCCGCTCAGCGGTATAGGGCACGCTTCGCTTCTCCATCATGCGGCCTCGCACACGACAACCGGCTTGACGCAGCCGTCGAGTTTCGCCGAGAACATGTGGTAGCCCTCTGCGATGTGCTCCAAGGGAATGCGATGCGTGATCACTTCGCTCGGCTTCAGGTAGCCGTTGCGAACGTGCTCGAAAAGGCGTGGCCACTGGCGCTTCACCGGACACTGGTTCATCCGCAGCGTGAGTCCTTTGTTCATTGCATCGCCGAACTTCACCAGACTGAACAACGGGCCATACGCTCCGACCACGGAGACAGTGCCGGCTTTGCGCACCGAGTCGATCGCCCAGTTGAGAGCAACGGGTGATCCTCCCTGCAACTTGAGCTTCGTCGACGTGACGTGCTGGAACAGATCCCCGTCAGCTTCAGCTCCAACGGCGTCGATGGCCACGTCGAAACCGAGGTAGTCCGTGATCTTCTTGCAGTGCACCACGATGTCGTCGTACTCGGCGAAGTTGTACGTCTCGGCGTGCGCGAAGTCCCGGGCCTTTTCGAGCCGATACTCGATGTGGTCGATGACCACGACGCGACCGGCGCCCATCAGCCACGCTGATTTGGCCGCGAACAGCCCGACAGGGCCTGCACCGAAGACGACGACTGTGTCACCTTCGGCGATGTCTCCGAGCTGCGCGCCGAAGTACCCGGTTGGGCATGCGTCTGTGAGCATCACCGCGTCCTCGTCGTCCATCCACTCGGGGATGACCGTGGGCCCGACGTCGGCGAAGGGCACCCGGACGAACTCGGCTTGACCGCCGTCGTAACCGCCGCACGTGTGGGAGAAGCCGTAGATGCCGCCTACAGCGGTTGCGTTCGGGTTCACGTTGTGACAGTTCGACGACAGACCGCGCACGCAGAAGTAACACGAGCCGCACGAGATATTGAAGGGCACCATCACGCGATCGCCCACCGCGACGTTTTGAACAGACGGACCGACGGAATCGACGACCCCTATGAACTCATGACCGAACGTCATTCCGACCCGAGTGTCGGGCATCATCCCGTGGTACAGGTGCAGATCCGACCCGCAGATCGCACCCATTTGCACGCGGACCACGGCGTCGTTGGGGTGCTCGATCTTCGGTAGCGACTTCTCCTCGACGCGGACCTTGTACGGACCCCGGTAGACCATCGCTCGCATACATCGCTCCTTTGGGCACCCGACGCCTACCCGGATCGCCTAGCTGTATGCGTTGATTGGCGACACGGCCTCGTCCTGCGGTGCGCCGGCAAGCGCTACCCGGGATGGCTTCCGTCAGCGGACGCGGACCACACGAAGGGTGTCGGTGGCGGGATTCGGATCGGTCGGCGAACCCACGAGCACAGCAACCAAGTCACCGACCTTGACCATGCCGGTCTCGACGGCCGCAATGACGGCGAACCGCACGATTTCGTCGGTGGTGCCGTGACGACCGGCGAGAAGGGGTGTGATGCCCCACGCCATCGAAAGCTGGCGCGCCGTCCGTTCCGATGGTGTGGCCGCGAGGATCGGCACCGCGGGCCGGAAACGCGAAATCGCCCGGGCGGTCGCGCCGCTGTTGGTACAAGCGACGATCGCGGCGACGTCGGCATCCATGGCGGCGCGCCAGCCCGCGGCTGATACCGCCGCAGTGATTCGATCGTGACCGGCTACTGCATCGGTAACGGCGCTCTGCTGACGACCGAGGCTGCGCCCCCACCCGAAGTAATCGAAATCGTCCTCGGCTCGCCGCGCGATCCGGGCCATGGTCCGTATTGCGTTGACCGGGTCGTGGCCAATCGCGGTTTCGCCGGAGAGCATTAGAGCGCTGGTGCCGTCGAAGACCGCGTTCGCGATGTCGCTCACCTCGGCGCGCGTCGGTGTCGGCGCCCTCACCATCGACTCGAGCATCTGCGTGGCAGTGATCACCGGTCGGCCGTAGGCAACGCCCGTGCGGATGATGTGCTTTTGATAGTGCGGGACGTCCTCGAGTGCGCAACGTATGCCGAGATCTCCGCGGGCGACCATGACGCCGTCAGCCACGGCAATAATCGATTCAACCGCGTCGACGGCCTCCTGGGTCTCGATCTTCGCGACGAGCATCGGCGCGTCCGCTCCGGCAGCGGCGCGCGCCCGCACGATGTCGGCGGGTGTGCGGACGAAGGAGATGGCCACCGCGTCCGCCTTGCCCGTGAGAGCTTCGAGGAGGACGAGATCCTCCGCGGTCGGAGACGACAACGTCGCTCGGCCCGGCGGCAGCGTGACCCCCGGGCGGCCCTGTGCCCAACCGCCCGCCACAACAGTGGCCGTGGCGCCATTGACCGACACTTCGTCGACCGTCAGCTGTATGGCGCCGTCGCCGAGACCAACAGTGTCGCCGCGGCGCAGGTCATCGAGCAGCGTCGGCAAGTCGACGGCGATTCGCGCGCCATCGCTCCGATCGACGAGCTCGGCCGGCACGAGCCGGGCGGTGCTGCCCTCCTCTAGGTGGACGCCGCCCTCGGGGAACTCCGCGGCGCGGATCTTCGGCCCTGGCAGGTCGGCGAGCACACCGATGATCCGGCCCTCGGCTGCCGCCGCCCCGCGCACGCGGTCGATGCGCGCCAGGGTCTCGTCGAGCGTCCCGTGCGACAGCGACAGCCGGGCCGTGTCCATACCCGCCGCGACCATCGCCTGAAGGATCCGCGGGTCATCCGACGCAGGGCCCACCGTTGCGACGATCTTGGTCCGGCGCTCCATCGTGGCCAAAGGCTAGGAGCAGGACTGGCGTCTATTGGTGGCGAATAGTGACTATCTGGCCGAACGGTCAGATTCGGCTGGGACCCTAGGAGTTGCACGTGTTCAACCGCGCCCCCCGCGCTGCCGCCTCGTTCGTCGCGCTCGCGACCGCGCTGGCTCTCGCCTTCTCGCCAACGACACCCGTGGGCGCCGACGGCGATTCCGCCGTCGCGCTCGGCCCGGTGCCGTTGAGCCCGGGCCTGCGAGTCGACCTGGCTTCGTTGCCGTCGGATACCCCCTACGGGGTGTTCGCCCACTTCTCCGCGCCCGCCGGCGACGGCGGTCGCTCCCACCTGGAGGACTTCGGCCTGCGAGTGATCGACACGTTCGACACCGTGAACGTGGCTTTCGCCACCGGCACCCTCG
Organism: Acidimicrobiales bacterium; assembly: GCA_035536375.1. Lineage (GTDB taxonomy): Bacteria > Actinomycetota > Acidimicrobiia > Acidimicrobiales > JACCXE01 > DATLOH01. The sequence goes on along the minus strand of DATLOH010000028.1, from coordinate 3,653 downwards.
GGGACGTTCGGGCCCTCACCCACAGCCCAAAGCTCTCGTACCTCGAGAAGAACGAGAACCTGGCGTTCGACGACGAAACGGACGTGTGGGCCACGCGCGCCCGCGTCGCCCAGCAGGCGGTGGCCGGTGGCCCGTACCGCGACGGTTCCGGAAAGATCCTCGACGGTGCGGGTGTCGGTGTCGCCATCGTCGACTCGGGCATCGACAGCCCGCACCCCGACCTGGCTAACCGCATCGCCAAGAACTACAAGGTCGAGTGCTCCCTGGTGCTGGCCTACACCGAGAACGGCCGCTGCTACCCGGACCCGATCGAGCTCGAGCCCGGCGTGCCGTCCGACACCACGAGCGGCCACGGCACCCATGTCGCCGGCATCGTCGCCGGCGACGGCACCGCCGCGAACGGCACTTTCCGCGGCGTAGCCACTGGCGCGTCGCTGTTTGCGTTCGGTGTCGGCGAGGGCCGCAACATCTTCTTCGCCGCCCAGGCTTACGACTTCATCGTCGGCGAGTACGCGATGTTCACGCCGCGCATCCGCGTCATCAACAACTCGTGGGGCAACGCGGCCGGCACCGCCTACGACCCGAACAGTGTGATCTCCAAGCTGGTCGCACGCGCCAACGAGCTCGGGGCCACGTCGGTGTTCACGGCCGGGAACAGCGGCGCCGAAAATGATCCCGGCGACGCCGACGACATGTCGAGCACGGCGAAAGACCCGACCCCTGGCGTCATCACCGTCGCCAACTACAACGACAACGAGGCCGGCAGCCGCGAGAACACTCTCGACACCAGCTCGAGCCGCGGCAAGCTCGGCGATCCGGTCAACTACCCCGACATCGCCGCGCCGGGCGCGTCGATCACGTCGACGTGCAACCCGCGCCTCAGCTTCTGCGCCCTGGGCCCGAACCCGGCCTACCAGCCGTACTACGCCTACATGAGCGGTACTTCGATGGCCGCACCCCACATCGCCGGTGTCGCCGCCCTGCTCTACCAGGCCCGGCCCGATCTCACCCCGGCCCAGGTCGAGGACGTCATGCAGGACACCGCGCACAAGTTTGCGGGCGGCGTCAACGCGCCCGGCGCGTACGAACCCGACCCGCAGAACCCGGGAGCCACGATCTCCTACGACAAGGGTGCCGGACTGGTGGACGTCCCGGCAGCGCTGAACGCGCTCGGCGTGGCCCACGACGGACGCGTGGTTTCGCCGGTCCCGACGGTGAGCATCACCAGTCCTGCTGACGGCGCCAACGCCGACGGCAGGATCACCGTCACCGGCAACGCGTTCGACGGAGTCGTGCAGCCCAAGTTGCCGCCCGCCGTCGTGGTGGCCGACGGCGACGGTGGCGACTACAACGGTCCCGGCGCCGCCGACCTCGTCAACCTCACTGCGGCCGAGCAGTCGACGGGCATGAAGTACACGTGGAAGGTGCGGAACCTGGCCGACCTCGGCTTGACGAACGTCGGCCTCCGGGTGACGCAGAAGACCAACGGGCTATCCAGCCTTACATCGGTCAACATCACACCGACGGGCGTCACGATCCCCGCGGCCAGCACGAGCAACACCGCCCTGGCCACATCGGCGTCCATGAACCTGAGCTCGAACACCGTGACCGCGTTCGTCCCGTTCGCGAACCTGGGCAACCCGGTTTCGGGCTCGCCGACCTACGCGGTGTTCGCATCGTCCTTCGTCGGCGCCGTCGCCGATATCGCTCCCGGTGGCACCGGTGGCGACGTCATTACTAAGCCGCGATACGGACGCGAGCAGACGATCGTGCGACCGAAGGCGATTGTCCCCCCGGCCGCGAGCGTGACGCTTTCGGTCGACGGCGGCCTCCCCGTCGCCGCGACGATGTCAGGCGCCAGCCCATCCTACGAATGGACCGGGGCCGTCGATCTCGGCGTGCTCGCAGAGGGTGTCCACCGCATCGTGGCGACCCTGAAGCTCAATGGGGTGACGGCTGCGACCGACACCGTTTCGGTCGTCGTCGAGCGCGCCGTCACGTACGACGTCAGCATCACCGCGCCGGCCGACGGGGACACTGTCCTGCTCCGCGCCACCGACATCACCGGTACTGCGCTCCCGAGCAAGGCGACGCCTGCGGCGCAAGCGGTCACCGTCGCCGTGACCGGCGGCGCATACAACAGCGGCCCCTTGGCAGTCACGGGCGTCGCGAACTGGGCGACGTCGTTCGACTTCGGCATCCTCGCACCCGGCCCATACGCGGTCACCGCGCGCTACCTCGCCGACGGCGTCGTCGTCGATACCGCATCGGTGACGGTGATGGTCCCGACGCCGACACCCGGCACCGAGGTGTCCTACGCACCCCAGGGTCTGGGTTGGTGGCGGAACCAATTCAGCTCGCCGGGCAAGGGCCAATTGACCGCCGTCGAGGCCGACCGCGTCGCGGACCGCGCTGTCCAGCTGTCGTCGGGCTACTTCGGCTCGCGCGCGCAGCTCCTCGGGGCGCTGAACCCGTCGAGCACGACCAGCGAGACGCGCGCCGCGCGCCAGTACGCAGTGCTGGTGCTGAACCTCTCGGCCGGAGACCTGTCACGGACGATGTCGGTGGCACTCGGTCTGTCCGGGAGTGAGCGCCTCAGCCCGTCCGTCTACGACGTGTCCCGTCTAGGCACCACCGTCGACAGCGCCACGAGGTGGATCCGCAGTCAGTTCCCGAGCGGCGATCTGGGCGGGGCCAATGAGGTGGCGACGTCGATAAACGGCGGCACTGGCCTCGTCTGAGGCCAGTGCCACCGCTTCAACTGCGCGATGACGAACTAGCGCCCGGTCGTGGGGTCGATGACCGCCTTCACTTCGGTTACGAGGTTCGCAGGGAACCCGGAGACCTCGGCATGCTCGCGGATGGCCTCCTCGTCTTCGGCGAGAAAGACGCAGAAAGTCTTGTCGCCGGCCACGTAGCTGTGCTCCCACTGCACACGCGGGGCGAGCGTTGCCAACGCCGCGTTAGACGTTGCCGCCGCGCCGGACAGGTCCTGCTCGGAAAATCCTCCCACGTTCGGAATTTCGCGTTCGATGACGTATCGCTTCAAGGCCATGTCTGGGCCCCTTTCAGTCGGGTCGGTGTTGCACGAGGTTCATCGTCCGCTCGACCCGGGTAAATGTCATGAGAGCGGAGTCCTCTTTTGCCTTGCGACACGGGCCAGGCCGTAGGACCTCGGTTCTACGCCGCTAAGCGAGTCCGGCCTCGCGTGCGATAACGATCGCCTGCGCGCGCGTGCGCACGTGCAGCTTCTGGAAGATGCGCGTGATGTGGTTGCGCACAGTTGCCGGGCTAACGATTAACTCGGCCACGATCTCGTCGTTGGAGAGACCCCTGGCTATGAGGACGAGGACCTGCTCCTCGCGCGCCGTGAGGTTGGCGAACGGAGGGCGGTGCGCCTCTCGCATGTTGGACGAGGAGGCCGTGACGTCGGCGAGGTACGCGTGCGCGCCGAGGCGCTCGTACACCGCTGCTGCGTCGACGAGAAGGGACCCGGCGGTGGCGTCTCCGAGGTGTGCAGCGAGCAGGCCCGCTATGTGCCCATGGCTGCCCGCAAACGCAACAACGGCGCCGTTCACGCCGCAGGTCGTGGCGATAGGGGCGAGATCGGCAAGGAGCGCCTCGCACGTTGCGCGATCGTCGAGTGCGATCGC
>DATLOH010000027.1:0-6223 GCA_035536375.1 Acidimicrobiales bacterium | reverse complement strand
AACATCGTCGCCCAGAAGTACTTCCGCGGGCAGCTCGGCTCGCCGACGCGCGAGTACTCCGTCAAGCAGATGGTCGGTCGTGTCGCGGCAACGATCGCCGACTGGGGCCGCTCGCGCGGCTACTTCGCAAGCGTCGAGGACGGCGACACCTTCGAGGCCGAGCTGGCGTACGTGCTCCTGCACCAGATGGCGGCGTTCAACTCGCCGGTGTGGTTCAACGTGGGGTTCGAGGAAAGCCCGCAGTGCAGCGCCTGCTTCATCCTCAGCGTCGAGGACACGATGGAGTCGATCCTCGACTGGAACACGAAGGAGGGCAAGATCTTCCTGGGCGGCTCGGGGTCGGGCATCAACCTGTCGAAGATTCGCGGTTCGATGGAGCAGTTGAGCAAGGGCGGGACGGCGTCTGGCCCGGTGTCGTTCATGCGCGGCGCCGACGCGTGGGCGGGCACGATCAAGTCGGGCGGCAAGACGCGGCGCGCCGCGAAGATGGTCGTGCTCGACGTCGACCACCCCGACATCCGCGAGTTCATCTGGTGCAAGGCCAAGGAGGAGAAGAAGGCCGCCGCCCGGCGCGACGCCGGCTTTGACATGTCGATCGACGGTGAGGGCTTCATCTCGATCCAGTACCAGAACGCCAACAACTCCGTCCGCCTGACCGACGCGTTCATGCAAGCCGTCGAGAAGGGCGAGGACTGGCGCCTGATCGCCCGCCAGACCGGCGAGCCCGTCGGCGACACGATCCCCGCGCGCGAGCTCATGCGCGAGATCGCCGAGGCGGCGTGGCAGTGCGCCGATCCCGGCGTGCAGTACGACACCACTATCAATCAGTGGCACACGAGCCCGAACTCGGGGCGCATCAATGCAAGTAATCCCTGCTCGGAATATATGCATGTCGACGACTCGGCCTGCAACCTTGCGTCACTGAATTTGATGAAGTTCCGCCGCGCCGACGGCTCGTTCGACGTGTCGTCGTTCGAGCACGCCGTCGACGTCATGCTCCTCGCGCAGGAGATCATCGTCGGGCCGTCGAGCTACCCGACGGAGAAGATCGGCATCAACGCCCGCGCCTTCCGCCAGCTCGGTCTCGGCTACGCGAACCTCGGCGCCTACCTCATGTCCAACGGCATGGCCTACGACTCCGACAAGGGTCGTGCGACGGCGGCGGCGATCACGTCGCTGATGACGGGCCGCGCGTACCTCGAATCGGCGCGCGTCGCCGCGGCGATCGGGCCCTACGAGCACTACGACGTCAACCGCGAGGCGCACAACGCCGTCATGCGGATGCACCGCGACGCGTCGTACGCGATCCCCGACTCCGCGACGACCGACACGGCGCTGCTCGAGGCGGCACGGTCGGTCTGGGAGGACGCGGTCGTCGCCGGCGAGGAGCACGGTTACCGAAATGCCCAGGCCAGTGTGCTTGCACCTACCGGCACAATATCTTTTTTGATGGATTGCGACACCACCGGTGTCGAGCCCGACTTCTCACTGGTGAAGTTCAAGGAGCTCGTCGGCGGCGGTCAGATGACGATCGTCAACCAGACGATTCCGATGGCGCTGCGGACGCTGGGCTACGACGATGCGCAGATCGAGCAGATCACGGCCCACATCAACGAGCACGCGACGATCGTCGGCGCGCCCGGGCTGCTCGACGAGCACCTGTCGGTGTTCGACGTGGCGGTCGGCGAGCGCGCGATCTCGCACATGGGTCACATCCAGATGATGGGCGCGGTCCAGCCGTTCATCTCGGGCGCGATCTCGAAGTGCGTCGCCGGCGACACACTCGTTGCCAGCGAGCGCGGGCTCCTGCGGATCGGCGCGTTGCACAACGGCGAGCATGCGGACAGCTTCCGCGACATGGAGCTTGTGATCGCGTCGCTCGACGGCCCGCGCGGCACCGATGCCTACTACTACGGCGGATCACGGCCGGTGCGCGAGGTCATCCTGCGTTCCGGTCACCGGATCGTCGGGACGCACAACCATCAGCTGCTGACCTGCGGCGACGACGGGCTGTCCTGGCGTCGCCTCGACCAACTCCGGGCCGGCGAGTGCGTCGCGACCCAGTATGGCGACGAGATGTGGTCCCAGACTCCCGCATCGTTCCACGACTTCGTGGCGTCACGCCCGTACGGAAGCCAGAAGGCGATCACCGTTCCTGGCGCGATGACCGAACGCCTCGCGTTCTTCCTCGGCGCGTTCGCAGCAGAGGGGCACATCTCTCGCTCCAATCACACGGTGCGGATCGCCAACGCCGACGAGCGGGTGATCGCCCAGCTCGTCGCCGACGCCGAGGCCCTGTTCGGCTTCGCCCCGCGCGTCACGCGGGACGCCGGCAAGTGCCCGTCCGTCGACCTGTCCTCAAAGCGATTGGTCGAATTCCTCGACCACCTGGGCTGCGGAACGCGTGCGCGCGACAAGCGCATTCCGGACGCGGTCCTTCGCTCACCCCGGGCGATGGTCCTCGCCTTCATCGAGGGGCTGTGCCTGGACGCCTACGTCACGACCTCCGGCATGGCGAAATGGGGGATCTGTCTGGATTCCGGCGGGCTGCTCGACGACCTGCAGTCCATCCTCACCAATCTCGGCGTGGTCCACGGGCGCTGCACGAAGCACAACCCGGTCTACGACAAGTCGTTCGACGAGGTCTACGCATCCGGTCGCGAGGCGCAGCGCCTCGTCGGGATGATTGCGTTCGTCGAGCAGCACAAGCAGCGTGCCGCCGACGTGATCGCTACCCGCTCGTTCGCGCAGAGCACCGCTGACATCGTGCCGGGCATAACGGGCGTGGAGCTCCACGAGCTGATCCCGCGCGGTCGCAGCGGCCGCGGGGGGGCCGGGACCAGCGTTCGCAACCACCACACCCACCTCCTCGACCGGCGGACCAAGCATGTGTCACGCGAGTCGCTCATGCGCGTCGCCCAGCTCGACGGCGTCGAGCTGCCCGACTGGCTCGACCAGATCGTCGAGCGCAATCTGCACTTCGCGCCCGTGGTCTCGGTGGCGGATGTCGCAGCACGCGAGGTGTACGACGTGTCGGTGCCCGTGACGCACGCATTCGTCGCCAATGGAATCGTCAATCACAACACAGTCAACCTGCCGTTCGAGGCGACGGTCGAGGACATCGCCGACGCGTACATCCAGGCATGGAACGTCGGCGTCAAGGCGCTCGCGATCTACCGCGACGGGTCGAAGACCGCGCAGGCGCTGCGGACCGACGCCCAGCAGGGCGTGGTGACGGATGCGGAGGCGGTCGTCGTCGATGGCTACTCGCAGGAGCAGGTCGACGAGCTCGTCGAAGGCGCGGTCGCGGCGGCGCGCCAGAAGGCGATCGCGGAGGCGGGTCCGAAGCGCAACCGCATGCCGCGCGAGCGCCAGTCGATCACGCACAAGTTCTCGATCGCCGGCCACGAGGGCTACATCACCGCGGGCATGTACGAGGACGGCACCGTCGGCGAGATCTTCCTCACCGACATCGGCAAGGAGGGCTCGACGCTGCGCGGCATGATGAACGCGTTCGCGACGTCGATCTCGATCGCCCTGCAATACGGGGTGCCGCTGCACACGCTCGTCGAGAAGTTCAGCTACATGCGCTTCGAGCCCGAGGGGATCACCCAGAACCCGGAGATCCCGTTCGCCAAGTCGATGCCCGACTACATCATGCGCTGGCTCGCCTCACGCTTCCTGGACACCGACACCCAGGAGGAGCTCGGCATCCTCACGCCCGAGGTGCGGGCGCGCAAGATGGCAGAGGACGCCGGGACGTCATCCGTCTCGTCGGACACCAACCGGCCCGCAAACGGCGGCACCCGCGGCGCGTCCAAGCCGGTCGCGACGACGGCGACGCAGCCCGCGACGACGCGCGCCGCCGCCCAGGCCATGACCGACACGCCGCCCGTCGTCCCGGCCCGCATGAAGGGCCTCGACCTCGGCCCGGCGTGCGCGCAGTGCGGCGGCATGATGCAGCGAACAGGGTCCTGCTACACGTGCTCGAGCTGCGGGAACAACACGGGCTGCGGGTGATGTTGGCAGCGCGCGAGGCACTACAACCTCGCGCCGGGTTCGACGTGCTGTACCTCGGCGCCGACGTCCCGGTCGACGCCCTGCGTCGCTTCGCGGCGGAGCACCAGCCTGCGCTCACCGGCACCGCGTCATGGCCGCGAGGCCGCGTACGAGTCCGATGCCGTCGCGGCGCGGATCGCGCAGGTCACCGAGGACGCGACGGCCATGGCCCGTGAGTACGTCCGCCTCGCCGGCAGGTTCAAGGACCTGGCGTTCCGCGACCCGGTCACCGATCTCGGCAACCGGCGGGCCTTCTACGATCGGATGCACGCCCGCACGGGTGGCCGCGGCCCAGGTGCCCTCCTGGTGATCGACGTCGACGGCTTCGAGGCAGTCAACGACACGCATGGCCATGCGACCGGCGACGTCCTGCTGCGCCGCATCGGCGGCCTGATCGGCCAGGCGCTGCGCAGCCACGACTTCGTCGCGAGGATCGGCGGCGACGAGTTCGGGGTCCTGCTCGGCCGCGCCACGCGCGATGAGGCACGGGTCGTCGCCTCGCGCATCAAAGAAGCGATCGCTGACGACGCCGCCCTCCCCGTGACGGTGAGCATCGGCCTCGCTGCACTGCGAGACAGCGTTCGGGCAACGGTCCTCGCGGCGGACGCCGCGCTCTACGAGGCGAAGGCGGCCGGGCGCAACGGCGTCCGCGAAGCCGCCGACGCCGGCGGTCCTCTGCCCCCTGCCAGTGCGAGGAAGGCGATTGCCTGAATGTATGTGTCAATGTCGCGCCTGGAGATCCCTTCCGATCGAGCGCCGGAGCTCATCGAGGCGTTTCGCAGCCGGGCGCATCTCGCCGACGAGGCCGACGGCTTCATCGATCTGCAGGTCTGGCAGTCCGACCGCGACCGCGGCGACATCCTCATGGTCAGCCGGTGGCGTGACCGCAGCGCGTTCACCGCCTACATGAAGAGCGCGGCGCACCAGATCTCACACGACCGGATCGACCCAGACCTCAAACAGGACATCTCGCTCAAGCGCCTCGATCACCTGCACACCTACGAGGTCGTGGCCGAATGAGCCTGCGGCCACCCAGCGGGACACCGCCGCCCGTCAGCGCCGAACTCGGCGGGCAGCCGATCGACCTTCCCGTGCTCGCCGCCGCGATCTGCGAGCGCTACCACGCGCACTACACCGACGAGGAGGAGCGCTACGGCCCGGCCGGCCAGGCATGGTGTCGGCACGACAATCAGTGGCTGCTGTCATGGGCGGTCGGCGACGTCCGAGGGGTGACCGACCTCGATGAGCAGGCGTGTTGGCTGGCGCGCGTGCTGCACGCCCGCGACTTCCCGATCGAGCGCCTGGCGCACAACCTGCGGTTGGCCGGTGAAGTGGCGCGCGAGCACCTCGGCGCTGACGAGGGCGAAGCGCTGGACGACGTACTGCGCCGCGCCGCCGTCGCTGTGTCGACGCTGACCCTCGCCTGACTCGACCGAGCCGGCGCCTCGCGTGAACCCCCTGCGTGGACCTCGACGATCGCGGCAGATCGTGAGACCGAGACCGAGACCGCCACCGTCCCTCTGACATGAGTCGGACGCATCGACCTGTTCAGAAGCGTGCGAGGCTTCTCGTCGAGACGCATCCCAGGGTCGGCTACGAGATGATGAGGGATCGAGCAGCGGCCTGCTGGACTGGCGGCGATGATCGCCAAGACCCACCACGAAAAGTTCGACAGCAGTGGCTATCCCTGCGGCTGCCGGGCACCGAGATCCTTCTCGAACGCCGGATCGCCAAGCTGCCCGGCCGCTCGGAAGGCCACACCGCTGCGATCATCTCCAAGCGCGAGGCGCAGGTCCTGGGCATGCTCTCGCAGGGAAGCACGACCGAGCAGGTCGCCGGGGAGCTCGTCCTCTCGCCTGAAACGGTGCAGACCCATGTTCGCAACGCGACGCGCAAGCTGGGCGCGCACGGGCGGCTGCACGCGGTCATCCTCGCCCTCGTCCGCGGAGACATCGAGCTGCCGGTCGGCGTGCGCTGAACAGTCGGTCGATCATCGGCTCGAGGAAGGCGGCATAGAATGCCGTCGCCATGACGCGGCCTGATCGCACCGAGTCGGCCTACACCAAGGCCGGAGTTGACTACGACGTCCTCGATGAGGGCAAGCGGCAATCGCTTCGGGCGGCAAGCGCGACCGCGCATCTGCTGGCCGGCCACGCCGGCGAGC
>DATLOH010000026.1:0-2695 GCA_035536375.1 Acidimicrobiales bacterium | reverse complement strand
CCCGACGCCGCTGTTCGCGGAGGAGGGCGCACGACTCGAGACTGCGACGTGGCGCAATGCAGCCGCGTTCTTCAATCCCGCGCTGCGCAACTTCTGCGGTCCGTACACGCGCTCGTACCACCCGGATGCCACGCGCAGCGTGACGTTGTTCTCGCTGTGGCTGTGGGCGCTGTTCGGCCGGGACGCTGCGCCGTTGCCGCTGCTCGACTCTGACGTTGTCGATCACTCGCACGATCTGATGGCCGGGCCGCTGGTCGCCCGACTGGCGACGCCGCCCGAAGGCGTCGACCTGGCTACGTTCACTGAGCCACTCACTGAGGCGCGAGTGGTCGTGCAAAATTTGCCGAACGAGCGAACGGTGACCGCGCACGTCGAGCCGTCACTGATGCTCGGGGCCGAATCCAGCCCGCACGACTGGGGCGGGTGGTCGCAATTCGTGCCCGTAACCGCGCACTGGGCCGAGGGCGACGAGATCGGCGTGTTGTGGCTGCTCGCACCGCGACGCACGCGTGCGACGGTGCGCGGTCGGTCGATCGAGCTCGGATGTCAGCTGCCGCTGGAGTTTCGGCTGCTTGCACCCATGTGCATCGCGCTCAGCGACGGGTTCGAAACGGGTGCTGTGCGGGTGAACACCGACCCAGATGTGATCGTGACGGTCGCCGCGGTCGAGCCTGGCGACTTCCGAGTTTTCGTCGCCGCGCTAACCGAAGACGAGCCGGGTGATCCAGTCGGCGACGAGCGCCGGCTTGTCCTTACCTTCGATCTCGACGGTGATCGTGCGGGTGACATTGATCGCATCGCCCTTTAGCTCGATCGACTTCGTGACGCCCGAAGCGCGGACCTTCGAGTCAACCGTGACTGGGTTCACGAACCGCACCTTGTCGAAGCCGTAGTTCACGCCCATCAGGAGGCCGTCGAGCCGCGGACGGGGCGTGCCCTCTGCGGGGCGTATCGAACCGACGAGGTGCGTGAGCAACGAGAGCGTCAGGAAACCGTGGGCGATGGTCGTCCCCCAAGGAGAAAGCTCCTTCGCCTTGTCGGGGTCGACGTGGATGAACTGATGGTCGTGGGTCGCGTCGGCGAAGGTGTTGATCAGCTCCTGCGTGACTTCGAACCAGTCGCCGGTGCCTTCCTGCTGGCCCTCGGTGTGCTTCATCGACTCGTAGGCCTGCTCCGCGTTGCTCCCCATGACGCTCCTCTATTCGTGGCGGCTAGGTCGCAGAACGTATAGGAACCGCGTCGGCCGTCAGATCGTGCTGTCGACCGCGTGGGCGCGCAGACCGTCGGGGTCGACCCACTCCATAGTCGATGCATGGGTCGCTTCGAGTACCACGCCCGGAGCAACTCCGGCCTCGAACGCCTCCTGCCAACGCGTGGCGCAGAGGCACCACTGGTCACCGGGGCGCACGCCCGGGAACTGGTATTCGGGTATTGGCGTCGACAGGTCGTTGCCGACCGACCGGGAGAACTCGAGAAACTCGGCGGTCGCGATGATGCACACGGTGTGCAGGCCGACGTCCTCCGCGCCCGTGTCGCAGCAGCCGTTGCGATAGAAGCCGGTGAGCGGATCGAATGAGCAGGGGACCAACTCCGTGCCGAGCACGTTCTTCGCCATGCCGCATGCTCGCAGGTTGCGCTGCGAGGGCGGGCGCTCGGGCGGTGCGCCATACTTTGCGCAGTTCGTTCCCTCGAAAATTGGAGAACCGCTATGCGCCGTCGCCTCGTCCTGCTGATCAGCGCCGTACTGGCCGTGAGCGGCATCATGCTCGCCCCTGCGCCCGCAGACGCTGCTGGCTTCTGTGGCCCCGATGAGGGTTGCAGCCCTTGCCCGTTCGAGGTCGTTATCGACGGCAAGAACACCCACATCAACTGGTACTACTGCTGAGCCTCGTCCAAACCTTGGACGGAAATCGGCGCCGGGCGCCGTTTTCCGTCCACAGAACGCTGTCGGGTTGATCAGTCGGCGCGGGTTACTCCGACTGGACACGACACGCCGGTGCCGCCGAGGCCGCAGTAGCCGTTCGGGTTCTTGTGCAGGTACTGCTGGTGGTAGTCCTCAGCCAGGTGGAACTCCGACGCGGGTCCGATCTCGGTCGTGATCGGGCCGTACCCGGCACTCGTCAACGACTCCTGGAACTGTTCACGTGACGCCTCTGCGGCAGCGCGCTGCTCGTCGCTGTGCCACCAGACTCCGGAGCGGTACTGCGTGCCGACGTCGTTGCCTTGGCGGTTGCCCTGCGTCGGGTCGTGCGACTCCCAGAACACCCGCAACAGCTCCTCGTAGGAGACCGCCGCGGGATCGAATACCACCAGTACCGCTTCGGCATGGCCGGTGCGCCCGGAGCACACCTGCTCGTAGCTAGGTGCGTCCGTCGAGCCGGCGGTGTAGCCGACGGCGGTCGTCCAGACGCCCGGCGTCTGCCAGAACTTGCGCTCGGCGCCCCAGAAGCAGCCGAGCGCGAACGTCGCGGTCGCGAGCCCTTCCGGATAGGGCGGCGCGAACGACGTGCCGAGCACGGGGTGGACGGAGGCATCGGTGTCAGTGGTGCCCATCGGGTTCTTCGAACGGCCGAACATGCACCGAGTATTCCGCAGGTGGGACATGATCTGGCGTCGTGGACGTCAACGCACTCGAGCGCATCGCCGCAACGGTGACGCCGACCGTGGCGCTCGAGGACCCGGCGTCGGGCTGCAC
>DATLOH010000025.1:0-2353 GCA_035536375.1 Acidimicrobiales bacterium | reverse complement strand
CGAGTGCCGGGACGAGCCTGGCCAACTCACGCCAGTCCCGACCGCCCTGACTCACGCGCGCGGCGACTGCCCCCAGTGCCTCGGCCCACGGCCCGTAGGGCGGTTTGACGTCCGCTTCGAGACAGCGCCCCAGGACCAGCGCACCGTTGCGGACCCGCACTTCGGGGAGCAACTGGCGGAGCAGGGTGGACTTGCCCACACCGGCCTCGCCGACTACGGCAACAACGCCTGGTTGGCCGGCGAAGCTCGAGTCGAGCAGGCGCACGAGCTTCCGTACCTCCTGCACGCGGCCGACGAAGCGGTTGAGGCTCAGGTGCGGCCGAGAGGACTCGGCGGCGCCCCCAGCGACGGCGACGGCATTGCGCCCAGCACGTTTCGCATCGTACAGGGCCCGATCCGCGGCCGCAAAGAGCGCCTCGATGTGCGCTCCCGCTTCCGCTGCGGTGACGCCGATCGACAGCGTGACGCCGATCGTCGCCCCGTCCATGTCGCGAAGGGTGCAGCGCTCCTCCTCGACGGCCGCGCGCAGCCGGTCGGCGACCTCGCGCGCATTCTCTGGGGGGGTCCACGGAAGGAGCACCACGAACTCGTCACCGCCATAGCGGCCGATGACGTCGCCCGATCGTAGTACTCGCTTGAACACGTGGACGACCGCTCGTAGGACGTCATCCCCCTGGAGGTGGCCGTACGTGTCGTTGACGAGCTTGAAGTGATCGACGTCGATCACGAGCAGCGACGGCGGGACTTCGCTCGGCCGGAGTCGCGTGAGCAGCTCGTTGGCCTGCGCCATGAACGCCCGCCGCAGCGGCACGCCGGTGAGGTGGTCGAGGTCGGCCCCGCTCGCGTCCTCCGACGTTGCGGGCGGTGCGATCGTGCGACCGCTCAGCGGGACGACACGGTCGACAATTCGCTCGAAATGCGCGAAGAGGTTGGGGTCGAACTGCGCGCCCACCTCGCCGCGCATCATGTCGAGCGCCTGCTCGTGTGACACCGCCTTCTTGTAGCTGCGCTCGGAGGTCAAGGCGTCGTACACGTCGGCGATGCAGAGTATTCGTGCCGTCAGCGGAATCGCTTCGGCTGACAAGCCATGCGGATATCCGCCACCATCCCATCGTTCGTGGTGCGACTCGACGATCGGGCGAACGTCCCACGGAAACTCGATGTCGGCCAGCATCTGGACGCCGGCGACCGGGTGGTGCTTGACCAGGGACCACTCGTCGACCGTCAGTCGTCCCGGCTTGTTGAGGACTTCGGGCGGGATGGTGAGTTTGCCGACGTCGTGGAGAAGCGCGCCGATCCTGAACCAGAACAGCGACTTCTGGTCGATGCCGACGGCCTCCGCGAGGGCGCAGGCTAGGTCGGCGACCCGCTCACAGTGGCCCTGCGTGTAGTGGTCCTTCGACTCGATGGAGTCGCCCCACCGCTGCACCATCTGAAGGAAATCTTCCTCGAGATCCTCGGTCTGCCGATCGATGTCCGCGACGTCGCGGCGCGCGTGAAGCTGTGAGAAGAGGCGGTGCGCCCGATTGAGGCACTGCAGTGTGTCCCGATTTCGCCCCTGCTGGCGGTACAGCTCAGCCATCTCCCTCGCCGTCTCGGCGGCAAGGAGCAGGTCCTGCCGCTGCTCCGCGAGCTTGGCCGCACGGTGAAACGACTGCTCGGCCGCCGCGGGATCGCCCATCTCCCGTGCGATCACGCCGTAGCACTTGTGCGCCTCGCCCAACGCGTGCGTATCCTGCGTCTGTTGTGACAGCGACATCGCGAGGTCGCAGGCGTCGCGGGCACGCCCGTATTCGTGACGGGCGATCCAGTGCGACGCGCGGTTGACCTCGAGCAGCATGCGCGTCGGCAGGTCACCGAGGACCTGACTGATCTCGACCGCTTCGTCGTACGCCCGCTCGCCCGTCTCCCACCGCTCCATGCGCGTATAGAGCACCCCGAGGTTGTTCAGGGTCGTGCAGATGTACTTCGTCAGGCCAAGCGAGCGGTAGTCGGCGAGGCTGGCCTCGTAGTAGCCGAGCGCCTGCTCGAGATCGCCGCGGATGTTCGCGATGACGCCGAGGTTCTGAGCGGTCATCGCGGCCAGCTTGGCCTCGCCCGCCCGCCGCGCGCGATCGCGCGCCTGCAGGTACAGCTGCTCGGCGTCGTCCAGCTGTCCGAGGCGGAAGTGCGCAATCGCCTTGACGTTCATCGCGTGGCCGACACCGGCCTCGTCACCGCACGCGCCGGACACGGCGAGCGCCGCCTCGAAGCAGTCGAACGCAGCGTCGAAATCGGCGTCGAGCTGATACGTGAGCCCGACCCACCGGAGCAGCGCGGCGGCTGTTACCGCCTGCGACCCATCGCGCAGCGC
>DATLOH010000024.1:0-17718 GCA_035536375.1 Acidimicrobiales bacterium | reverse complement strand
CGCCACGCGGTTCGCGGCCAACGTCCAGGGTCTGCCCGAAGCGGTCGCCGACGCCGACGCCGCAGCCGCCGAGCGCGCGCTTGCCTCGGTTGCCGCGGTCAACGAGGACCTCGACGTGATCGCGGCCGTGAGCCCTGATGGGCGCAGCCTTGCGACGCTGAGCCGCACTGCCGATGGCATTACGCCCCACGCCGGCGAGCGATGGGCGGACGCGCCGCCGGTACGGGCCGTGCTCGCCGGAGTGGCGGATGGCGGGGGTGACAAGCACGCCGGGTTGTTGCGCCTCGTCGACGGCAGCGCGGTGCTTGTGGTCGCCGCTCCGGTGCGTGTCGACAACGCGCTCGTCGGGTCCGTCGTGGTCGGTCGGCGAGCGGGAAAGATCGTCGACGAGGCCGCCCGGCGCAGCGGCACGGTCGTGGCGCTCTACGACGGGTCGCAGGCGCGTATCGCCTCGTCGGACAACTCCGTGCGTGCCCGGGTGAGCCCAGTGGCGGTCGGGGAGAGCCGGCGCGAGCGCGACGTGACCGGCGAAGCAGAAGTCGGTCGCCTGGTCACCGGGCTCGACGTGCGCGACCGGCGCGTCGGAACGCTGTCGGTGACCGTGCCGCTCGGCTCCGCGTTCGACGCAGTGCGCCAGACCGCGATTCGCCTGGGGCTTCTGGTGGCGCTCGGCCTCGCCGCGATTGTCGCCATCGGCGCGCTGCTGTCGCGCAACATCCTCCAGACCGTGCGACCTCTGCTCGCCACGAACCGCGCGCTCGGTCGAGGCGAGCTCGGCGCCCGCGCTCCGGTGCTCGGCAACGACGAGCTCGGCGAACTGGCTGAGGGCTTCAACCAGATGGCCGGTCAGCTCGAGGCCAGCTATCAGCAGCTCGAGCGGCGCGTCGCCGAGCGCACCGAGGAGCTGCAGCGCCTGTATCGCGCGCGCGAGGAGTTCTTCGCCAGCGTCAGCCACGAACTCCGGACACCGCTGTTCGCCATCCTGGCCAACAGCGAGCTACTCACCGATCCCATGCTCGCCCCGGACAACCCGAAGGAGCAGGCCGAGTTCCTCGACACGATTCACGTGAGCGCGCAACAGCTCGTCACCAACGTGAACGACATCCTCGATCTCGCCCGCGCTGACGCAACTGCGGTGCGTCTCAACCTCGCGGACGTCGACGTGCGCACGGTGCTCGAGGAAGTCACGGCCAGTGTTCAGGCGCTCGGTCGACGAGACGACGTCGAAGTCACCCTCCGGTTGCCTGCCGGCGTCCCGACCCTCATCGCTGATCGCGAGCGATTCGTGCAGATCCTGCTGAACCTCGGATCCAACGCCGTAAAGTACACGCCGTCGGGCGGGCGGGTAACGATCTCGGCCCGCGCCGTCGGCGACACCGTCGAGATCGACGTCGCCGACACGGGCGCGGGCATCGCTGCCGACGTGGGCGACCGCGTGTTCGAGCCGTACTACGTGGTCGCCGGCGCCGGCCAACATGGTCACCCGAGCACGGGCCTGGGCCTTGCGGTCACGAAGCGACTCGTCGACGCCCACGGCGGCACGATCAGCTACACCAGCCGCCCGACCGGCACGACCTTTACGGTGCGACTCCCGTGCACGGCTCCCGCGGCGCCAACTCCGACCAACCCGTCACCGAATCCTGCCGGCGGCGTAAGGATTCAGTGAAGAGTTCGGGGTCTGGGCCGGCTCGCGCGGTTACCCGGTTTCGACGATGGTGTCGAATCGCCACGTCGGATGATCTGACATGAGGCGGTGCAGGCGGTACGGGCTCTCGAACAGTGCGAGGAGCGTGCCGTCGCTTCGGGCGAGTACCCGGATGCCCAGCGTGCCCTTGAGGCGCTCGGCCGTCTCCGCGTCCGTGCGCCGGGCGAGCGTGTACGGCGTCGACGACAGCTCTACCGCGGCGCCGAACTCGTGTTGGAGACGATGGGCGAAGACCTCGAACTGCATCTGGCCGACGGCTGCGAGCACCGGAGTCGGGTCGCCCTCGGGGTCGCGCAGGACCTGGACGACGCCTTCCTGCTCGAGCTGATCCATCCCGCGGCGGAACTGCTTGTACCGGCCGGTGTCGCGTGCGCGCGCCGAGGAGAAGAGCTCTGGCGCGAAAGTCGGGATCTTCGGGAAGACGACGGCGTCAGCGTCGTAAAGCGTGTCGCCGATGTGCAGGTCGGTGGCGTTGACCAGCCCGATGACGTCGCCGGGGTACGCAGTGTCGATCGTGTCGCGGTCCGAGCCGAAGACCGACGCGGCGTACTTGGTCGAGAACGGGCGACCTGATGGCTGGTGCACGAGCGTCATCCCGCGGTCGAAGCGCCCCGAGCACACGCGCACGAACGCGACGTGATCGCGGTGCGCGGGATCCATGTTCGCCTGGATCTTGAAGACGAACCCGGAGAAGGGCGCGTCCAGATCACGCGGCTTTCCTTCGGCGTCAGCGCGCGGCAACGGCGCAGGCGCGTAGTCGACGATCGCGTCGAGCAGGTGACGCACCCCGAAGTTGGTGAGCGCGGAGCCCACGAACAGCGGGCTGGTCTCGCCGGCCAGGAAGGTCGGCAGATCGAGATCGGCTCCGACTTCGGTGAGCAGGGCGGCGTCGTCGACCGCGTGCTGCCACGCAGGGCCTTCGTCGACCGCGGCGCGGTCTGCGCTCACGGTTTCCTCCGGCGCCGCCGTTGCGCCGCGCGCCGTCCGGGTGAATCGAACGAAGGCGCCGTCGCGACGGTCGATGACGCCGCGGAAATCGCCCGGGATGCCGACCGGCCACGTCACGGGAGTCGGGCGCAGCCGGATCTGCTCCTCGATCTCGTCGAGGAGTTCAAGAGGGTCGCGCCCAGCGCGGTCGTATTTGTTGAGGAAGGTGAGGATCGGAATGTTGCGAGCGCGGCACACCTCGAAGAGCTTCAGCGTCTGCGCTTCGATGCCCTTGGCGACGTCGAGCACCATCACCGCCGCATCGGCGGCGGCAAGCACCCGGTAGGTGTCCTCGGAGAAGTCGCGGTGGCCGGGCGTGTCGAGCAGGTTGATCACGTGATCGCGGTAGGTGAACTGCAGCACCGTCGACGTGATCGAGATCCCGCGCTCCTGCTCCATCGCCATCCAGTCGGACCGCGCCGTCCGGCGCCCGCTGCGCGCCTTCACCGCGCCGGCCTCGGCGACGGCGCCGGCGTAAAGCAGGAACTTCTCGGTGAGCGTGGTCTTGCCGGCGTCCGGGTGGCTGATGATCGCAAACGTGCGCCGCCGCGCAGCTTCCGCGGTGATGCTGCGTTCGTCGGCGGAAGAGGCGAGGGACACGCCACAACTCTGCCCGCGATCGTGCTGCGTCCCGGACGGCGCTACCGTCGCCCCGACCGAAGTCCTGCGAACCCGTCACCGGATCCTGGCGGTGGCGTGAGGATTCGGTGACAGGTTCGGGAAAGATCATTGGAGGGGCGATGCCACAGCAGGTGCCGTTGGTCGATTACCTCGTGCTCGACGACACGCCCCGACTCCGCGCGCACGAGTGCACGAGCTGCGGGGCGCGGTTCTTCGACCGGCGCAACGCGTGCGCGGCATGCGAGAACGATGCCTTCAAAGACGTCGACATCGCCACCGAGGGCACGCTCCGGGCGTTCACGATCGTGTCGCTCGCAGCTCCCGGCGTGAAAGTGCCGTTCGTGGCCGGCGTCGTCGACTGCGACGGCACGAGCGTGCGCGGCAACGTCATCAACGTCGAGCCCGACCCCGAGCACGTCACGCTCGGGATGCCGGTCAAGCTCGCTACCTACCCGATCGGCACCGACGACGACGGCACCGAAGCCGTCGCCTTCGGCTTCGAACCCCTTTAGAGGAGGCCGCCCATGGCTGCTAGTGACGACATCTGGATCCTCGGGATCCACATGACGAAGTTCGGCAAGCACCCGGACAAGGACATCGTCGACCTCGCCGCGGAAGCGACGCGCGGCGCGCTGGCCGACGCCGGCGTGACGATGAAGCAGATGGGCATCCTCGCCGCCGGCAACCTGATGGGCAGCGGCGGAATCGGCCAGCAGCTTCAGAAGCAGGTCGGCCAGACCGGCATCCCCGTCTACAACGTGGCCAACGCGTGCGCGACGGGCGCCACCGCGCTGCGCACTGCGATCATGTCGGTGAAGGCGGGCGAGTCCGACTACGGCCTCGCCGTCGGCGTCGAGAAGCTCGCCGGAGCGGGGCTGCTCGGGGGCGGCGGAAAGCCCAAACCCGAGCGGCAGGTCTACGAACCAAAGGGTCGCTACGGCGCGGTCGCCGGCGTCGACGGGCGCGTCGGCACCGAGACGATGCCGGGCGTGTTCGCGCAGATCGGGATGGAGTACGGCCACAAGTACGGCGGGACGAGCTTCGAGCTGTTCGCCAAGATCAGCGAGAAGAACCACGCGCACTCGACGCTCAACCCGAAGGCGGCGTACACGAAGCGCATGAGCCTCGACGAGATCATGAACGACGTGATGATCGCCTACCCGAACACCAGGCCGATGTGTTCGGCCAACTGTGACGGCGCTGCGGCGGCGGTCGTCGTGAACGGTGCGACGCTAAAGACGTTGTCGCTCGAGCAGCAGCGTCGTGCCGTGAAGGTGAGCGCCTCGGTACTGACCAGCGACCCGTGGCAGGAGTCGTGCCAGGTCCTGCCCGACGTCAACACGCTTACGCGCAACGCCGCCACGCAAGCCTACGAACAGTCGGGTGTCTCGCCCGGCGATCTCGATCTCGTCGAGCTGCACGACTGCTTCGCCACCGCCGAGCTCGTCCACTACGACAACCTCATGCTCTGCGAGCAGGGCGGCGCGGTCGATTTCTTCAACTCCGGAGCCACCTGGCGCGACGGCGCAGCACCGGTGAACGTATCGGGCGGCCTCGAGTCGAAAGGCCACCCGATCTCCGCCACCGGTATCGCCAACGTGTGGGAGGTGTGTCACCACCTGCGCAGCGAGGCCGGCGATCGGCAGATCGACGGTGCCCGGGTCGGCCTCGCGCACGTCATCGGCCTGGGCTCCGCGTGTGGCGTGCACATCCTGGAGTCCTCCGCCGCGTAGGACGATTCCGCATCGGAGCGGTGCGGCCTGCAAATATCGCTGTCATGCATCTTTTGCTTCGACCCATGATCGCCCTGTTCGTTGTCGTCAACGTCGCGGCGTGCGGCGGTGGCAATGACACCGAGCGCACCGTCCTGGTCGACTACAGCAGCGACGAGTACGCGTCGTTCGCGCTGGAAAATTTCCCAGCCCAAGTCGACGTCACGCCCGGCCAGACCGTGGTGTTCAAGCAGACCTGGACCGGCGAGCCCCACACTGTCACCGGCGGCACGATGATCAACGAGACGCTTGCCGACGCAAAGCACTGGCTTGGCTTCTTCGATGCCTTCGATGCCCTGTTGAACTCTGGTGCTGAGTTGCCGAACCCCGAGGACCCGGGCGACGCCACGATGGGCGACTTCGTCCAGGCGGTGCGCGGAGCGAAAGACAAGGGAGCCAGCAAGGAATTCATCTCGTCGTACGAGTCGCTGCGTACGCAAGGAATCCCGTTGCCTGACCTTGACGCTGCGGATGTGCCCTTCACCACGCTCGTCGAGGCCGTCGACGAGCACTCGGAACCCGCCTTCGAGAACATTCCGTTCGCCTTCAACGACGAAGAGAAGATCTCGCAGAACTACGGCCAGCCTTGTTACCTCACCTCGGGCGAACCGCCGAAGGAGAGCGACAAGCCGTGCTCGAAGGCCAACCAGGAGCAGCCCGAGTTCGACGGAAAGCAGGCGTTCTACAACAGCGGGATCCTGCCGTTCCGCGGCGCTTCCGGTAACACGTTCCGCGTGAAGCTGGCCGACGACATCAAGCCCGGGACGTACAACTTCTATTGCGCGGTTCACGGACCGGGACAACTGACCGAGGTCGTCGTCAAGCCCGCAGGGTCCGAGGTGTCGTCGGCGTCTGAGATTTCGCGTAAGGCCCGCGAGGAAGTCACCGTGCTGACCAAGCGCCTCGACGGAGTGTTCGAAGAAGCGGTCAAGAAGAACCGCGTGACCCTGGACGGCGAGAAGATCACCGGTCCGTTCGCGGGCCTGCCCGACCCGCGAGGCGGTCACACGGCCATCAACGAGTTCATCCCGGAGAGGATCACCGCCAAGGTCAACGAGCCGATCACGTGGAAGATGATGGGCTCGGACCACACGATCAGCTTCGGGGTGCCGAAGTACTTCCCCGTCGTCGACTTCACCCCGAAGGGCGTCTTCCTCAACGAGAAGATAAGCCCCGCCGCGGGTGGGGCCAAGGCGATGCCCGAGGAGGACGACGAAGGCGGCGGTGAAGGTGGCGGAGGTGAAGGTGGCGGCGAGGACGAAGGTCCGCCCAAGTTCGACGGCGGCTCCTACGACGGCACCGGCTTCTGGTCGAGCGGGCTGATCGGCGCTCAGCCCTATCTCGAGTACACGATGCGGATCACCAAGCCGGGCACGTACCCGTATGCGTGCTTGATCCACCCGCCGATGATCGGCCGCATCGTCGTCACCAGCTGAACTTGACGGGGTTTTCCGCGCCATGCGCGGAAAACCCCGTGAAGAACGCAGGGGAGCGGTCAGGCGAGCGACGTGAGGAACAGCGAGTCGTAGGCGAGACCCCATGGCGGACGCAGGAACCCGAGCGCACGCACGTCCTCGTACCAGGCGCTGAACGGTGACCGGCGCGAGAACGTGCCGCCGCCGAGCACGCGGGACAGGCGCGACAGCGTCGCTTCGGCGATCTCGGCGATGCCTTGCTTGGCCCGTAGCGCGGCGTACAGGCCGCGCATCTGGTCGCCCGACTCGACCTCCCGCAGCGCGCCCTCGAAGGCTTGCACTGCCATCCAATGATCGAGCTCCGCCCGCGACCACTCGACCTGTTCGTAGGCGCGCATGCCAGCGGCCTTGTCGCGCAATTGCCCTCGCGCCGTCTCGACGGCCTCGTCGAGGAGGCCGAGCACGACTGCGGTGAAGAGGCTCGCGACGAGCGGCCCGGCTGCGAGCGTGATCGCCTCGATCGGGCCCGACCACGCCATGCGCACGGCGGGGCATCCGTCGAGGCGCATCGCATGACTTTGCGTCGCCGCCATGCCGATGCCGTCCCACTCCGCGAGCAGCTTCAAGCCGGCAGTGCCGTCCCAGGGCCGGTCGCGAAAGTCGAGCACGAACACCGCCGGGGCATCCTCGCCGTCGACTACCGCGGTGGTGAGCATGAAGTCGTTCATGCCTGACCCACTACCGAAGTGCTTGCTGCCGCTCACTCGATACCGGGCACCGGGAAGGAACGCGTCGCCGCTGTCGTCCGGCGTAGCGGTCGAGGTGGTGCGGGCGATGTCGCCGCCGCTTCCGGGCTCGGACGTGATCGTGCCCCACCGCGCGCCCGCAGCCGCGCTGGCTGTAACAGCAGCACGCTGCTCGACCCACGCGGACTCGCTGTAGTCGCCCTGAGCGAGCCAGAACCCGATCACCGCCGGATGCATGGCGGACACGAGCGCCACGGACGGGTCACTTCGCGCCAGCGTCCGCAGCGCGTTGCATGTCGGCCTGGTCGACTCGGCCACGTTGCGCCACAGGCCGCCGTCGGCCTCCGGCACTGCGGCGTGGAGCAAGCCGATGTCGCGGAGCCGGTCGAAGTCTGCGCTCTCCAAGTGGCGTCGGGTTTGACGGGCGCTCCGGTCGGCACGCCATTCCTCGGCCAGCTGGTCAATTCCCGATGCGACATCAGCCCACGCGATCGCCATCCGCGCACGGTAGTGCGCCTGCCTGTCGCCCGTCTGGGAGATCGGGAATAGTTGAACGATCAACTTAGTTACAGACTGAGCAAGTTGAAATGTCAACCAAGGAGAAGAACTTATGTCCGTTGCTTCCGCCCCCACCACCGCCACCGTCACGCCGGACGTGACCGGCCAGTACGCCATCGACCCGGGCCACTCTCGGATCGGCTTCGTCGCCCGCCACGCGATGGTCACCAAGGTTCGCGGTTCGTTCGGTGAATTTGACGGCCAGGGGTACTTCGACGCTGCCGACCCGTCCAACTCGCGGGTCGACCTCACGATTCAGGCCGCCAGCGTCGACACGCGAAACGCCGACCGCGACGCCCACCTCCGCAGCAACGACTTCTTCGCCATGGACACCTATCCCGAGATTCGCTTTGTGAGCACCTCGGTTGACGCCGTCGACGACAACTACCGGGTCACCGGTGAGCTCACGATCAAGGACGTCACGAAGCCGGTGACCATCGACTTCGAGTACACCGGCTCGGCCGTCGATCCTTACGGCAATCAGCGTCTCGGGCTCGAAGGCAAGGTCACGGTCAACCGCAAGGACTGGGGCCTCACGTGGAACGCGGCGCTCGAGGCGGGCGGCGTGCTCGTGAGCGACAAGGTCACGCTTGAGTTCGACGTCTCGGCGGTCAAGGTCGTCGAAAGCGACAACAACTAGAGACGTAGGGGGCGTCGGGCTCGTGGACATTCCACCCTCAACGCCCCCTACGGTGATTCCGGAAAGGACATTGCATGCCTGAGCTCTTGGAACCCCGGGTCGAGATCCGTCGGGCCGACGAACGGTTCGCGACGCGGATCGGCTGGCTCGACTCGAAGCACTCGTTCTCGTTCAGCCGTCATTGGGATCCGGCGAACACGCACCACGGGCTGCTGCTCGTGAACAACGACGACATCGTCGCTCCCGGTCAGGGGTTCGACACCCACCCACACCGCGACATGGAGATCGTCACTTGGGTTCTTCAGGGGTCGCTCGTTCACCAGGACTCGGAGGGAAACACCGGCGTGATCTACCCCGGGCTCGCGCAACGCATGAGCGCCGGGACCGGGATCCTTCACTCCGAGAAGAACGACTCGTGGAAGATCGAGGGCGGTGCGCCGCACGACGAACCCGTCCGGCTCGTGCAGATGTGGGTGCTTCCGGACGAGAACGGCATCGCCCCCGGCTACGAGCAACGCGAGATCGCCGACGACTTGTTGCGCGGGGGTCTTGTCCCGGTCGCGTCGGGCATGGAGAAGCACGCTGGTGAAACCGCCATCCGCATCCGTAACCGGCACGCCGCGCTGTACGCGGGGCGCGTGGCAGCGGGCGAAAGCGTGACGGTGCCGGATGCGCCCTACGTGCACGTGTTCGTCGCCCGCGGTTACGTCGATCTCGAGGGCGCCGGCGCGCTCAACGAGGGCGACGCAGTGCGGCTTGCAGGTGTCGGCGGTCAGCGCATCATTGCGCTCGAAGATTCCGAAGTGCTCATCTGGGAGATGCACGCCCGCGCCAGCGGTTGATCGCCTAGACAACGACTATGGCTGCGCAGCGGAAGGACCAGGCCGACCCTGCGGACTCCCGCTGGCTCTCGCCCGACGAGCAGGAGGCGTGGCGCGGGCTGTTGCAGATGCACGCCACCCTCGCCGCAGTTCTCAATCGACAGCTGACCGCGGAGTCCGATCTGTCGCTTCAGGACTATGGCGTGCTCGTGTTGCTCGACGAAGCGACCGATGGACAGCTGCGTCCCAACGAGATCGGGCGTCGCCTCGCGGCGGAGAAGAGCCGGCTGTCGCACCACCTCGCCCGCCTCGCCGAGCGCGGACTCGTGACACGGCGGCGATGTCAGGAGGACGGCCGGGGGTGGTGGATCCGGATAACCGTGAAGGGGCGTCGAGTATTGAGCGCCGCCGCGCCTAGGCACGTCGCCGCCGTCCGGCGGGTATTCGTGGAGCGACTCACGCCGGAACAGCTCGCCGCCCTCGTCGAGATTTCCCGCGCCGTGCTCGAGAATCCCGCCGTCGAAGCCGAGTGCGACGCGACGGAGGGTTCCTAAGACCGAACCCGTCATTAGATCCGGCCGTTTCAGACCGGATTTGATGACGGGTTCGGCGAGCGCTCAGGCGCGGAGAGGGTCCGAAGGTGACAGGGGCTCGGCGGGCTCGATGACTGGCGGCTGCGGGGTCGTCGGCGGGACCGTGGGCGCGGGGCCCGGCGGCGGTGCGACCGGCGCCGGCGGCGCCTCCGGGATCGGAGGCATCGGGATGGGCTCGTGCGACGGCTGCGGCATCGGCTCCGGAACCGGTTGCTGCGGGTCGGCGGGTGTGGGGACGATCGGGTCACTCATGGGCGGACCTCCTTGTCAGCCAACTCCGTACCCGGGCGACCGGTCCCTCAGTCCGTCAGGCGCCGCCGCCGCCGACCGCCTGCGCCGCGAGCGCAGCACGAAACTCGGCATCGTCGTCGTCGATGGCGACGCGCAGTGCGTCCAACAACTCCGACCGCGCCCGCAACTTGCTCGCCTTGTGCGCAGCCATGTTGAGATTGGCGACGAAGCCGCTCGCAACGAGGCAAGCCGTGTCGATCAGAGCATCCTCGGCGACGACCGCGTCAAGCAAGCCGGCGGCCACAGCGTCGTCGGGCGTGAAGGTCTCGGCCAGGTAGACGACGCGCGTGAACGCCGCCGGAGTCAACCGCTGACGGCACACTTCGATCGCGGCGCGCGGCATTGTCATACCGATGGCCACCTCGTTGGCGACGATCTTGTACGCGCCACCGGCGACGCCGATTCGATAGTCACCGGACAGCAACAGAAAGACGCCCATCGCGATCGTGTGGCCTGTCGACGCAACGATCACCGGCGTCGGGAAAGACAGCATTCGGTGGCTGAAGTCGAAGCCGCACTTCAGCAAATCGGCGGCCGCGTCACCTCCGCCGGTGAGCACGCTGAGATCGAATCCGGCCGAGAACCGCCCTGGCCGTCCGGCCAGCACGACCACCGCGCGATCCGCCTCCGCCTGGTCGAGCGCCGCACCGAGTTCAGCGAACATCGCCGGCGACAGCACGTTGACCTTTCCGTCGTCCATCGTGATCGTGGCGACAGAGTCCGCACACGCATAGGTGACCAATGAGCTCATGGCCGCGACCCTAGAAGCACCGCGTTACGGCATCGGTCCCGGGCAGAGGCGGAAGTCGACCGTCTTCTCGTACTTGTTGAAGGCGTGGACCGTGACGGTGCCGCAGCCCCATTCGAGCCAGACCGGTTCCTCGATGGGATGAGGAGGGGGATCGCACGGATTGTTGTAGTCCGGGCACCCGGCTTGGGCGGGGGATGCGCCGAAGCCCACGGCTACAGGCGCGGCGGTGGCAGCGAGAGCGAGAAGCAACAGGGCACGACGACGCATGTGACCACTCCCAACAGGTGACAACCGGACGCCGGGAGCTTAAGTCGCGCGCAGTGGACGCGCTCGGGCAAGCTCCACGTCAGGTCTCGGCGACGCGCTGGCAGTCGGTGATCTGTCCACCCGAAACCCTGAACAGGGCCACGCCGGGCGGCTCGATCGGTTCGCCGGACAAGCACTCTGCGACTCTGTCGATCACGACGACAAGCTCACCGGCGGCGGCGACCGCCAGGGGTGTGAGTCGAGCTGGTGCGGATGTGCCGGCGCGCGCCAGCGCCTCGTACCAGGCCCGGACTACGGCCACGTTGGGGTGTTCTCGCACGCCAGGAAGGTACGAGCGCCGCCTTGCAGACAACTTGCAAGCCTCGGAGCCAAGAACGCCGTCACGCGGCTTCGCCATAACGTGAAGTCGTGAATTACGGGGTGCTGGGGCCGCTCGAGGTCGCCGACGGGAACGGGCCCGTAGCCGTGGGCGGAGCGAAGCCCCGCCTGCTCGTTGCGTTGCTCCTCGCCGAACGCGGTCGCACCGTGCCAGTGGAGCGACTCGTCGACGAGCTGTGGGGCGATACGCCGCCGGCGACAGCGGCGGCCACGCTCCACACCTACATCTCACGGCTGCGACGCGTGCTCGGGCCCGACGATCTCTTGACGGACTCTGCCGGTTACGCGCTTCGGCCGGCTGACGATCGCGTCGACCGCGACCGGTTCGAAGCCGGTGTCGAGCAAGGCCGGCGTCTCTCGGCGGACGGCCAGCACGCAGCTGCGGCGGACACGCTCGCCGCCGCGCTGGCCGAGTGGCGAGGTTCAGCGTTTCCCGAACTCGTCGACCGCGAGCTCGGCCAAGGCGAGATCGTCCGATTGGAGGAACTGCGTCGCACGGCCGAAGAGGACCTCTTCGACGCGGAGCTCGCCGCGGGACGTCACGAGCTGGCGATCCCCCGTCTCGAGTCGGCGGTCGCCGACGAGCCGCTACGCGAGCGCCGATGGGCGCAGCTCCTCTTGGCGCTGTACCGCTCCGGCCGACAAGCCGACGCGCTGCGCCGCTACCAGGACGTGCGCCGGCTGCTTGCCGAGGAGATGGGGATCGACCCGGGACCAGACCTGACGCGCCTGGAGCAAGCGATCCTCATGCAAGATCCGAACCTTGAACTGGCCGGTACATCGACACCCACCCGTCGGCCACCGCGGCGCGCCCTGCCCGCGCCGGTAACGAGTTTCATCGGACGAGCGACGGAAGCGGCGGAGGTCGCCTCGGCGCTCGAAGCGAACCGGCTCGTCACGCTCGTCGGTCCCGGTGGCGTAGGCAAGACGCGGCTCGCACTCGAACTGGCCCGTGAACGGGTGGCGGACGAGCCCGACGAACTGATCGAGGTTGTCGAGCTCGCGGGCGTCGCTGATCCCGATTGGGTCGGGGCCGTCCTGGTCGCCGCCGTCGGGGCCGAGGATGCCGTCGGTGACGCGACTGACGTCATTGCCGCCGCGCTGGCCTCCCGCCCGACGGTGATCGTCCTCGACAACTGCGAGCACGTGATCGACGCGTGTGCCGAGTTGCTCGACGAGCTACTGCCGAAGGCACCTGATCTACGCGTGCTGGCGACGAGTCGCGAGCCCCTAGGCGTTCCCGGCGAAGTCGTTTGGCGACTCGCCCCCATGGAGGTCGACGATGCCGTCGCCTTGTTCTTCGCTCGGGCGGGCCAGGCGGCTCCGAGCGAGGGAGCGCCGGTCGCCGATCTGTGCGAGCGACTCGACCGCCTCCCGCTCGCGATCGAACTGGCCGCTGCGCGAGTGCGCACGATGGGTCTCGACGCTCTGCTCGCGACTGTGCGCGAGCGTTTCGTAGCGCTCGGATCGCGCCGAGCCGGTCCCGAGCGCCAGCGCTCCCTGCGCGCGCTTGTCGAGTGGAGCTACGACCTGCTCGCGCCACCCGACCAGCAGCTGTTTGCCGCTCTGTCTGTCTTTGCGGGTTCGTTCGAGGCCGCGGCCGTGGAGGCGGTTACCAGAGCACTCTTCGACGAATCGGCCGACGTCGTGTTTCGGTTGGCGGAGCTGGCCGACAAGTCGTTGCTCCAACCAGAACCCGCCAACCGGTACCGCATGCTCGAAACGGTCCGGCACTTCGCCGCCGACGAGCTGGAGCGAATGGGGCTTGCTGCCGACGCGCGCCAAGCCCACCAGCAGTGGTTTATGAAGTTCGCCCAGCAAGCCAAAGCAGCGCTGCAATCCGCCGATCAGGCGGAGTGGTTGGATCGGTGCGAGCGGGATCTCGATAATCTGCGCGCCGCGATCGAGCGAAGCGCGGCTCACGCGTCCACGCTGGACGACGCGCTTGCCATCGCCGCCGCGCTGCACCGGTTCTGGCTGGTACGCCACGTCGCGGAGGGGTGGCAGCTTCTCGATGGCGTGCTGGCGGCGGCCACCGAAGATTCGGCCGCCCGCGCGATGGCGCTCGTCCGTGCCGGCGGTCTCGCCGAGCGAGCCGGTAACGCCGGGCTTGGTCGCGAGCATCAGGACGCGGCGATCGACATGGCGCGCCGCGTCGGTGCGCGCGAAGTCGAGGCGCTGGCGCTCAACGAGCTCGCGGTGATCCACCGCGACGAGGGAGACCTCGAAACCGCGCGACGTCTCGGACGCGACGCGCTCGCGATCGCCCGTACGTCGAACGACCCCATCGTGCTCGGCACGTGTCTGGGCAACCTCGGCGGCACCTATCTGCGCGGCGGAGCCCACGTCGAAGCCCGCGCGATATACGAAGAGGCGGTCGACTGCTTGCGACGAGTCGGCGACGTGTTCGCCGTGAGCGTTGCCATGAGCAACCTGGCCGTCGCCGCATGCCAGGCCGGCGATCTCGACGCTGGCCGCCGAGTCCTCGGCGAGGCTGGCGACCTGCACCGGTCGCTCGGCGATTCGTACGGGTTGGCGGTCAACCTCAACACAAGCGCGATGCTGGCTGCGGCGTCGCTCGACTTTGAGGCGGCCGAGCGCGACGCAGTCGAGTCGCTAGTGCTCATGCGGGAGATCGGGCACCGCCACAACATCTCGATCGCGCTTGGAACCCTGGCGGACGTTCGCATCGGGAGCGGCCGACCCGCGCTGGATGTCCTCGAGGAGAAGCTCGCACTTGATCGCAAGTTGGAGTTCACCGCCGGAGAGGCGACAGCGTTGTTGTTGCTCGCGCGTGATTGCCATCGCCGGGGCGACCACAAGGCCGCCGAGGAGCACGCGACCGCGGCGGTCGAGCGTGCCCGCGCATCCGGCAACGACGTCGTGTTGGGGGAGGCGCTGGTCGAGGCGGGGGACGCTGCCGCCGCGCACGACCGCTCATCGGACGCCCGCGCGGCCTACGAGGCAGCGCTGGCGATCTTCGAAGAGCTGCAGCAGCACCCGGAGATCGAACGCTGCAAAAAGGCGCTCGACGATCTCGGCGGCGACTGAGCCTCGAGTCGTTTGACGATTCGAGTGTCTGCGCTCAGCGAAGCGCCGGCCGCTGGCGTGCGAGTCGTGCTGGAGGTCGCGCTACAACGTGACGCACGCGACGCTACAAATCGAGGCCTATGACCACGCCGGAAGCGACGAGGTGAGCTGGTGAACACGATTGACGACGAGACGAGCGACGCACCGGGCGCAGGCTTGAACGACGACGCTGCGTTCGATGATGGAGAAGGACGTCGCGCCACTCGGAGCGGCGGGCAGTGGTTGGCGATGGCCGCGGCCATGGTCTTTCTCGCGGGATCGCTCGGTTACGCCGCCGGTGCGCGACGCGACAGAGTGCCGGGGGCGGAGTCCGTGGACGTCGGCTTTCTCCACGACATGATCAGCCACCACGAACAGGCCGTGCGCATGTCGAACCTTGAGCTCATCAACGGCGTCGTGCCGGAGGTCCAGGTGTTCGGCCGGGAGATCGTCCACCTCCAGTCCTACGAGATCGGCCTCATGGAGCGCCAGCTTGCGCTGTGGGGGAGATCACGCGTCGCACGCCCGGACATAGCGATGGCGTGGATGGACCAGGCCGTGCTCGTCGACAGCATGCCCGGGTTGGCCGGTAGAGCGGAGATGCGCCTGATGGAGCGGGGATCGGGCCGTGATGCAGACGCGCTCTTCGTGGCCCTCATGAAGGACCACCATCGCGGCGGCATTCACATGGCCGAATACGCGGCGAAGCACTCCGCAACCGAGTTCGTTCGCGACATCGCGCGCCGGATGGCCGCAGCTCA
Organism: Acidimicrobiales bacterium; assembly: GCA_035536375.1. Lineage (GTDB taxonomy): Bacteria > Actinomycetota > Acidimicrobiia > Acidimicrobiales > JACCXE01 > DATLOH01. The sequence continues at coordinate 2,343 of DATLOH010000024.1, read as the reverse complement.
GACGCTCGAGATCCGCGAGATGGAGTTCGCGCGACGCACCGCCGGACTCGCCGACCAACCAGCGGGCTACGTCCCCGCAGAGATCCCGGGAACCGGCCACCCGGAAGCGGGTGACCACGCCGAGCACCACTGACGGACGTCACGCAGCGCCCCCGGCAAGAATCGAACTTGCGCACATGGTTTAGGAAACCACTGCTCTATCCACTGAGCTACGGGGGCGGGACCGGAAGAAACGCGGAGAAAACCTCGAATCGTCCGACTATCACTAGCAGGGCGTACGACATTCCCGAGCCCGCGGAATGGGTCAGTTCACGAAGACTCGATCTGCCACGAGTCGACGGGTGCGGGGGCGCCTCGTGATGCAAATGCCATCGGCGGTGGCAGTCGGAACGTACGCCGAGATGAGCACGCCGCGCGCGGCGCAGGCTCGCGCGTGACGCTGAAGTCGGCGGTGTATCCGCGAGCGCGGAGAGCCTCGATCTCCTCGGCGACGGTCGCGCGGCAACCTTAAGCTCGCGAGTTAGGAGGAACCGGTTGTGACCGACATCGCCATGATGCCCGCGGGATTCATCGGGCACGGCAGCCCCATGAACACCCTTGATCACAACCGATACACGGACTCGTGGAGAGCTTTCGGCGACTGCGTGCCCCGGCCCCGGGCGGTGTTGGTGGTGTCCGCCCACTGGTACACGAACGCCACGGCCGTTACAGCCATGTCTCGCCCGCGAGTTATCCATGACTTCTACGGATTCCCCGACGAGCTGTTCGCCTTCGACTACCCGGCACCTGGTCACCCCGAGGTGGCGGAACTGGTCGTCGACACAGTCAAGCCGCGCTGGGTCGGCCTCGATGTCGACAGTTGGGGACTCGACCACGGAACGTGGTCTGTGCTCACCCACATGTTCCCGAACGCGGACGTGCCTGTAGTGCAGCTTTCGATCAACGCTCTTCAGCCGCTCGATTACCACCTCGACATCGGCGCACGCCTCGCACCGTTGCGTAAGGAAGGCGTGCTCATAGTGGGCAGCGGCAACGTCGTACGCAATCTCCGTCGCATTGATTGGGGTCAGCCCGCTGGCGGGTTCGACTGGAATCTGCGCTTCGACGAGGCAGCCAACACGCTTATGCGCGACACCCCCGGCGACATCTTGAAGCTCGTCGACCACCCTGACTTCGGCCTGGCGGTACCGACGCCTGACCATTTCATCCCGCTGCTCTACATCGCCGCACTCGCCGCCGCGACGAACGAAACCGCTGAAGTGCTCGTCGAGGGGCCCGCCTATGGCTCGCTCTCGATGACCGGCTACGCGATCGGCGCGGATTGCCCGAAGGTGACCAGCACCATCGCCGCGGCGCACGTGCCGGATGTCGCGCCGCCAGAACAAGCCAACATCTGATCGGACACGAGAGCGAGGTTCGCAATGGCGGAAGTCACCGAGACACAACTCCCCGGCGTGGGAGTCCGGCACGAGTTCTCGACAGGCGCCGGCGAACGCGTCGCGGTCTTGTCTCACCGCACGGGACGACGAGTGCGGAACCTTGGATTCGAGCCGTCTGGTCAACACCGGAGGCCCAGGTCACTGACCTGGGCCTCCGTATGACACTCGGCGGGAGCAGAGCGGTTCCTCTGCTCCTCCTCGCTACGCTAGAGGAAGGCTCTGAATCGCGAGGAATGACGCGCGTCGCTGCTGTTTGCTATCCGGCGTGCCGCACCAGCTCGCCGGCCGGTTGGGCAGCGATCTCCATGTAGTACCAGGCGGTCGCCGCTCCGGAGGTGCGCCCAGCGCAGAGGAGTTCGGGTCGGGTAGTGCCGTTGGAAGTGACCAGAGTACGCAGGCTGATGTACTCGTAGGTGCGGCTCCAGACGTCGAGGTTTACCGACTGGCGAGGCAAGTTTCCGCCGTTTCCGCCGGTCAAGGCGCAGTAGACAGCTCCGGACCGACCGCTGCCGCCCTGGGCGATCTGCAGCGTCGCGGTGACGACGTAGTTGCCTGCGCTGAGCGGTGCGAGCCGCACGTTCTTGCCGTAGAAATCGGGGTCCGACGGGCCGAACGGTCGGTACGGGTTGGTCGGGGTGACCGAGCTGTCGTTCCAGTACGTGCTGCCGACGCCCGCCGGTCCCGCGGGGCCCGCGGGCCCCGCAGGCCCTTGTGCACCGTCGGCGCCTGCGGGCCCTTGTGCACCCTCGGCGCCCGCGGGTCCTGCGGGCCCTTGTGCACCCTCGGCGCCCGCGGGTCCTGCGGGCCCTTGTGCACCGTCGGCGCCCGCGGGTCCTGCGGGCCCTTGTGCACCTGCGGGTCCTGCGGGGCCTTGTGCACCGCTGGCCCCCGCCGCCCCTTCGGG
>DATLOH010000023.1:0-29585 GCA_035536375.1 Acidimicrobiales bacterium | reverse complement strand
CTGCCGGCCGCCGATGAAGGGAGGAGCTACGAGCCCTTCTTCATCTTCTTGGCGGCCCGCTTCTCTTTGAGGGTCTTGCCGACCTTCTTGTCGTTCTTCGGTGCTGGGACCTTGGGCATGCCCCGACCGTACGACCACGCCGCGCCCACCGCCAGCCTTTAAGCGCCCAACCTGCGACCTATTCGCGCGCGATGGCGCGCGAATTGGTCGCAGGTTCGGGGAGGTGAACGAACTCGCTACCCAATCGCGCGCTGAAGCGCGCGATTTGGTCGCAGATTGGGAGGGGGCGAGGGCGGTTCCGCGCGGGGCGGGGGCCGCGCTACTCTCGGCACTCGACCGTGAAGCGGGTCCTGTGAGGCCCGCACGGAAGAGGAGTGGTGCATGGCAGAACGTGAACGCGCGGTGGCCTCGGGGGCCACCGTTTTTGTTCCCCGCACCCAAGTGATGTCGGCTGACGACGTCCGGCGAGCGATAACACGCATCGCCCACGAGATCGTGGAGCGCAACCACGGGGTCGAGGACGTGGTGCTGGTCGCGCTTCAGACCGGCGGCGCACCGATCGCCGCCAAGCTGGCCGACGAGCTTGCGCGCATCGAGGGCCAGCCAGTCCCCGTCGGAACCCTCGACGTCGCCTATTACCGCGACGACTACGCGCTGCGGCCGGTATTGCCCGAAGCTCCGACCGACATTCCGATGGACCTCACCGGAACCATCGTGGTGCTCGTCGACGATGTTCTGTTCACCGGGCGCACCGTGCGTGCGGCGCTCAACGCGCTGGCCGACTTCGGCCGCACAAAGGCGGTGCAACTTGCGGTAATGGTCGACCGTGGCCACCGTGAGCTGCCGATCCGGCCCGACTATGTCGGCAAGAATCTCCCGACGCGGCGCGACGAGCTGGTCAACGTGCGTGAGGACGGCGTCGACCTGGGGGACAAGGCATGAAGCACCTTCTCCAGATCGCCGATCTTGGTGCCGAAGGCATCGAGGAAGTGATGCGGGTCGCCGACAGCTTTGCCGAGGTCAACCGCCGATCCATCCCCAAGGTCCAGGCGCTGCGAGGCAAGACCGTCGTGTCGCTGTTCTTCGAAGACTCGACCCGCACGCGGCTCTCGTTCGAGACCGCCGCTCGGCGCTTGGGTGCGGACGTGCTGACGTTCGCTGCCGGGTCGTCCTCGGTGAAGAAGGGGGAGTCGCTCCGCGACACAGTGCAGACCATCGACGCCCTCGGAGCCGACGCATTTGTGGTGCGGCACGCGTCATCGGGTGTGCCCCACCAGGTGTCGAGCTGGACCGATGGGTCCGTTGTCAACGCGGGCGACGGCTCGCACGAGCATCCGACACAGGCGTTGCTCGACGCCTACACGATTCGCGAGCGACTCGGCAGCTTTGCCGGGCGGCACATCGCAATTGTCGGCGACATCCGCCACAGCCGCGTCGCCCGCTCGAACGTCGCGGCGTTCAGTGCTCTCGGAGCGGAGGTGACCCTGGTGGCGCCGCCCACGCTGATGCCGCCCTCCACCGACGGGTGGCCAGCCGAGTTGAGCCACAACCTCGATGCCGTACTCCCGAAGATGGACGTCGTGTACCTGCTGCGGATGCAACGGGAGCGCGCCACGGAAACGCTGTTCCCGTCACTGCGCGAGTACACCGCCCACTTCGGCCTGACCGCGGCGCGCGCCGCCATGCTCCCGCCGGAGGCGCTGATCATGCACCCAGGACCCATGAACCGCGGGGTCGAGATCGCGGCCGACGTCGCGGACGCCGACAACGCGGTGATCACTGCACAGGTCGCCAACGGTCTGTCGGTGCGCATGGCCGTGCTGTACCTGCTGCTTGGATCGGGGGTGGACCTTGCCGCGTGACGCAGAGCTCGTGATCCGCGGCGGCACGGTCGTCGACGCCACCGGCGGCCGCCTCGCCGATATAGCGATCCGCAGCGGTGTAATCGCAGAGGTCAGCGACAGCCTCGATGGCGCCAACGTGCTCGACGCGTCGGGATGCGTTGTTTCGCCTGGCCTCGTCGACCTTCACACTCACCTGCGACAGCCGGGACGCGAGGAAGCCGAGACGGTCGAGACCGGGTCGCGCGCCGCCGCGCTCGGTGGCTACACCGCAGTGATTGCGATGCCGAACACCGAACCGGCGATCGATTCTGCGGCCGCGGTCCGCGAGATTCAGGAGCTCGCCCGCACCGCTCTGTGCGACGTTTACCCCGCGGGTGCAATCACTGTCGGACGCGAGGGGGCTGCGCTGAGCCCCATGGCGGAGATGGCAGAGCTCGGAGTGCGGCTGTTCACCGACGACGGCTCGGGCGTCCAAGACTCGCGGCTGATGCGACGCGCGCTCGAGTATGCGCGCGGCCTCGGCGTCACGCTCGCCCAGCACTGTGAAGACGCCGCCCTCGCCCGGGGTGCGCACATGCACGAGGGTGCGTGGTCGAGCCGGCTTGGAATCCCGGGCATGCCGTCGGAGGCCGAGACCGTGATGGTGCAACGCGACATCGAGCTCGTCCGCCTCACCGGCTCGCCAGTGCACTTCCTTCACCTGTCGACCGCGGGCTCGCTCAAAGCGGTCGCCGCTGCGAAGGCTGAAGGTTTGCCGGTCACCGCCGAGGTCGCACCGCACCACTTCACGCTCACCGACTCGTGCTGCGCGTCATACGACGCAACGTTCAAGGTCAACCCGCCGCTGAGGACCGAGGCCGACGTCGCTGCAGTGATCGACGCCGTGCGGGCCGGCGAGATCGACGCGATCGCCACCGATCACGCACCGCATGCGCCCGAGACCAAGGACGCGCCGTTCGACCAGGCGCCGCCCGGGATGCTCGGGCTCGAGACGGCGCTGGCGCTGTCGCTCGAAGTGCTCGGCCTGCCTGTCGAGCGCGTCCTTGCGCTGCTCTCGTGGCAGCCCGCGGCGATCGCCGGCATCTCCCACGAACACGGCGGACCGCTCGCCAAGGGACGCCCGGCGAATCTATGCGTGATCGACCCGTCCGCGACCTGGACAGTCGACCCCACTCGTCTCGCCAGCCGCAGCCGCAACACGCCGTACGCCGGCCGATCGATGAAGGGGCGCATCCGGCACACGATCCTTCGCGGCGAGCCGGTCGTCGTCGACGGGGAGGCCCTGCGATGACGATCACCGCGGCGCAACTCGTGCTGAGTGATGGCGAGATCTTTGAGGGCGAAGCTATCGGGGCGGTGCCTGAGAACGGCATTACCACCGGTGAGGTTGTCTTCAACACCGCGCTGAGCGGATACCAGGAAATCCTCACCGACCCGTCGTACGCCGGTCAGATCATCACGTTCACGTATCCCCACATCGGCAACTACGGCGTGACGGAGCTCGACGACGAGGCAAGCGAGCCGCACTGCCGCGGCCTCATTGTGCGCGACCTCGCGCGGCGCCCGAGCAGCTGGCGCAGTCGCGGCGATTTGAGTGAGTTCCTCAGCGCGCACGGCATGGCCGGCATCGCCGGCATCGACACGCGTCGTCTTACGCGCCACATCCGCGACGCCGGCGCGATGCCGGGGGCGTTCGGAACGGCGCCGACCGAAGACCTGTTCGCGTCCGCTCGGCACGAGCCCGGCACTGACAACGTCGATCTGGCCGGCGTCGTGTCGACCAAGGAGCCGTATCTCGTCGGCGACGGCCCGCGCCACGTGGTCGCGTACGACTTCGGAATCAAGCGGTCGATCCTGCGCCACCTCATGCCCCACGCGAAGGTGATGGTCGTCCCCGCGTCGACCCCGGCGGAGGCTGTGCTCGAGCGCAAGCCGGACGGAGTCTTCCTGTCGAATGGCCCAGGCGACCCCGCCGCGGTCGGTTACGGAGTTGACGCGGTACGAGCGCTTGTCGGCCGCGTGCCGATCATGGGGATCTGCCTCGGTCACCAACTCCTGGCCCGCGCTCTAGGCGGTGAGACCTACAAGCTTCCGTTCGGTCACCACGGCGCCAACCATCCGGTGCGGCGAGATCGCGACGGCGTCGTCGAGATCACGAGCCAGAACCACAACTACGCGGTAGCGGACGGCACCGTGCCCGACGCCGAGATCACACACCGCAACCTCAACGACGGGGTGGTGGAAGGTCTGCGGGTCGCCGACGCGCAACTGTTCTCGGTGCAGTACCACCCGGAAGCCGGACCCGGTCCGCACGACGCCTCATATCTGTTCGACGACTTCGTGCGACTCATGGACACAGGACGGACCCACTGATGCCCCGCCGTACCGACATCGAGTCGATTCTCGTTCTTGGCTCTGGGCCCATCGTCATCGGCCAAGCGTGCGAGTTCGACTACTCGGGCACGCAGGCGTGCCGTGTCCTACGAGAGGAGGGCTACCGGGTCATTCTCGCCAACTCCAATCCGGCGACGATCATGACCGACCCGGACTTCGCTCACCGCACGTACGTCGAACCGCTCGACGTCGACGTGGTCGCGGCGATTATCGACCGTGAGCGGCCAGATGCCGTACTGCCGACCCTTGGCGGCCAAACCGCGCTCAATCTGGCCGTCGGGCTCCACGAACGCGGAGCGTTCACTGACACGGGTGTCGAGCTCATCGGCGCCAGCATCGAGGCAATCCGCACAGCCGAGGACCGCGAGCGGTTTAAAGCGGCGATGACCGAGATCGGCCTGGCGGTTCCGGCATCGGGCTTCGCATACAACCTCGATGAGGCCATGGCGGTTGCTGACGACATCGGCTACCCGCTCATTGTGCGACCGAGCTACATCCTCGGCGGCAAGGGAACGGGCATCGCCGGTGACGCCACCGAGTTGCGGCGCCTCGCGGCGGAAGGCCTCGACGCCAGCCCGATATCGGAGATTCTCGTCGAGCGGTCGATCGCCGGGTGGAAGGAGTTTGAGCTCGAGGTGATGCGCGACCGCGCCGACAACTGTGTTGTTGTCTGCTCGATCGAGAACCTCGACCCGATGGGCGTGCACACCGGCGACTCGATCACCGTCGCACCCGCGCAGACGCTGTCCGACGTCGAGTACCAGCGCATGCGCGACGCCGCCTTCGCGTGCATCAGGCGCATCGGCGTAGAGACCGGCGGATCCAACATCCAGTTCGCGACCGACCCCGCCACAGGCGAGATGGTCGTGATCGAGATGAACCCGCGGGTGAGCCGCAGCTCGGCGCTGGCGTCCAAGGCGACGGGATTCCCGATCGCAAAGATCGCCGCGCGACTCGCTGTCGGTTACACGCTCGACGAGATTCCCAACGACATCACCGGGATGACGCCGGCGTGCTTCGAGCCGACGATCGACTACGTCGTCACGAAGGTCCCGCGGTGGGCGTTCGAGAAGCTTCCGGGCGCCACCGGCATCCTGGGCACGCGCATGCAGTCGGTCGGCGAGGCGATGGCGATTGGTCGCACCTTCCCCGAGTCACTGCAAAAGGCGATGCGATCCCTCGAGCTCGGCCGCTACGGGCTGAACTGTGATCCCGCGGAGAAGGCCTACGACGACCTCGACGAAGGTGAGCTCGTGCGGCGCTCGGCGGTAGCCACTCCCGACCGGCCATTCCATCTCGAGGCGGCACTGCGACGCGGCATTTCCGTCGACCGACTCGCATCGGCGACCGCAGTCGATCCCTGGTTTCTCGACCAGATCCTCGCCATCGTCGAAGAGCGGGCCGAGCTCGAACGCGTCGGCTTCGCGGCGATGGACCGCGCCTCGTGGAGGCGGGCCAAGCGACTCGGGTTCTCTGACGCGCAGCTGGCGTATCTGTGGTCGATGGACACCCGCACGGTGCGGGCAGGGCGCGAGACGCAGCGCGTTTCTCCCACGTTCAAGACGGTCGACACGTGCGCGGCTGAGTTCGATGCCACCACGCCGTACCACTACTCGACCTTCGAGGACGAGAGCGAGGTGCGACCGAGCGACCGCCGCAAGATCATGATCCTCGGCTCGGGTCCCAACCGAATCGGCCAAGGCATCGAGTTCGACTACTGCTGCGTTCACGCCAGCTTCGCGCTGCGTGACGCCGGCTTCGAGACGATCATGGTCAATTGCAACCCCGAGACCGTGTCCACCGACTACGACACAAGCGACCGTCTCTACTTCGAGCCGATCACTGAAGAAGACGTCCTCGACATCATCGAGGCTGAGCAGCCCGAGGGAGTGATTGTCAGCCTCGGCGGCCAGACCCCGCTCAAGCTCGCCGGGGTGCTTCCGCGGGGCCTCGTGTTGGGAACGTCACCCGAGTCGATCGACCTCGCCGAGGATCGCGACCGCTGGAACGTGCTGTGCAACCGGCTCGAGATCCCGCAGCCCGCAGGCGGCACCGCTTCCACACTCGACGAGGCACTCGTCATCACGGGCCGGATCGGTTACCCGGCGCTCGTCCGACCCAGCTATGTGCTCGGCGGCCGCGCCATGGAGATCGTCTACAACGACGAGGATCTCGCGCGGGCGATGGCCGAGCTGGCCAGCTTTGGGACGCTCGGCATCGAGGGCGGGCTATCGGCCGAACGCCCGGTGCTTGTCGACCGGTTCCTCGAAGACGCGATCGAAGTTGACGTCGATGCCCTGCGCGACGCAACTGGAGAAGTCCTGATCGGCGGCGTGATGGAGCACGTCGAAGAGGCGGGGGTGCACTCGGGTGACAGCGCGTGCGTCATCCCACCGCCGACTTTGAGCAGCGCCGTAGTCAAGGTCATCGAGGGATACACCCGGGCGATCGCCGACGAGCTGGACGTCCGCGGGCTCATCAACGTGCAGTACGCAGTCAAGTCCGGTCAGGTCTTCGTCATCGAGGCGAACCCGCGCGCCAGCCGTACCGTGCCTTTCGTCGCAAAGGCAACGGGCGTGCCCCTCGCCAAGATCGCGGCGCGAATCATGGTCGGCGCCACGCTCGCGGAGCTGCGCGAGGAGGGGCTCGTGCGCCTGCCGGCAACGGGTGGGCACGTCTCGGTCAAGGAAGCCGTGCTCCCGTTCAACCGGTTCCCTGACGTCGACACGATCCTCGGGCCCGAGATGCGGGCCACAGGCGAGGTCATGGGAGTCGACGTGACGTTCGGCATGGCCTTTGCGAAGAGCCAGCTGGCGGCGGGCAATCGCCTCCCTACGTCGGGTGCGGTGTTCTTCTCACTCGCCGATCGCGACAAGGCCGCGGGGCTCGCTGTTGCCGCGCGCTTCGCCGAGCTCGGCTTCGACATCATCGCCACCGAAAACACGGCGATTGGGCTCAAGGACCTCGGTATACCGGTCAGCGAAGTGGTTGCCAAGATCGGCGAAGACGGTACGGACGCGGTGGGGCTCATCGAGTCCGGTCGCGTCCAACTCGTCGTGAACACCCCGCGCGGCCGCGGACCACGCGCGGACGGCCGCCACATTCGAACCACCGCGAACGTCCGCAACGTGCCGTGTCTAACCACCGTCGCAGCCGCGCGTGCTGCCGCTGCCGGCATCGCCGAGCTGATTCGCCGGCCGGTGGAGGTGCGGTCGCTTCAGGAGTTCCACGCGGCGGATCAACTGCGCCTCGATGTCTAAGGCGACCCGCGCCGCTACCCGGCGAGGGTCCGTCGACATGCGCACGACGGTTGGTTCCGTTGGGCTCACCGGTCCGATCATGACGGCGTCGGGCACCGCCGGCCATGGCGCCGAGCTCGGCGCGTACTTCCCGCTCGCAGACCTCGGCGCCGTGGTGGTGAAGTCACTGTCGGCGGCGCCGTGGCTCGGCAACCCTGCACCGCGCTTGCACCCCGTGCGGGGCGGCATGCTCAATAGCGTCGGATTGCAGAACCCTGGAGTTGATGCATGGGTACGCGACGAGCTTCCGGCCCTTGAACGCGCGGGCGCCAAGGTTGTGGTGTCGATCTGGGGTTTCAGCGTGGCCGACTACGCCGCCGCCGCCGACGCGATCGGGCGGTGCGAGTCGCGCTCGATCATCGCCGTCGAAGTGAACCTCAGTTGTCCGAACGTCGAGGACCGGCGCACGATGTTCGCTCACGACGCGGCCCGCGCTGCTGAGGCCATTTCCGCCACAGCCGGCTGTAACCGGCCGCGCTGGGCGAAGTTGAGCCCAAACGTCACCGACGTGACCGACATCGCCGGCGCGGTCCTCGATGCCGGTGCCGACGGCGTCACCCTTGTGAACACGGTCATGGGGCTGGCGCTGGATCCTGCTACCGGCCGGGCATGCCTCGGTAATGGCGGGGGAGGCTTGTCGGGTGCCGCCATCCATCCCGTCGCCGTGCGCGCCGTTTTCGACGTGCGCGCGGCGTTTCCCGATTCGCCGATCGTCGGCGTCGGCGGGGTAGTCGACGGACATGGAGCGGCCGAGTTGCTTGCCGCCGGCGCCAATGCCGTGCAGGTAGGCACCGCGACGTTCGCCGATCCCCGCGCGCCTGTGCGCATCCAGCGCGAGCTCGCCGAGTGGTGCGCTCAGCTGGGCGTTGAATCCGTGACCGAACTGATAGGAAGAGCGCATGCCTGACGCGGCAATCCGCGACCGTCTCGCCCTCGTGCTCGATCTCGACGATCTCGTCGCCGCCGAGCGTCTCGCCAAACGGCTGGCCCCGTGGTTCGGGGTCGCAAAAGTCGGACTCGAGCTGTTCAGCGCAGCTGGGCCCGAGGCGGTCACCACGCTCAGGGCGTCGGGCTACCGCGTGTTCTTGGACGTCAAACTTCACGACATCCCCACCACGGTCAACCACGCGGCCCGCGTTCTCGGGGCGCTCGGCGCGTCCTATCTGACGCTGCATGCCGCAGGCGGACCGGTGATGTTGAGCGCCGGAGTCGAGGGGCTCGCGTCAGGAGCTGACGCCGCAGGACTTCCTGCTCCGATCGCGCTGGGCGTGACCGTCCTGACAAGTGAGCGCGAGGCGCCTGCCGCGTTGTTTGACGAGCGGCTCGTGCTGGCCGTCGAGGCGGGTTGCGGTGGCTTCGTGTGCGCGGCATCCGAGGTTCATCACGGAAAGCTGGTCGCACCTCGCCTCGTCGCGGTGGTGCCCGGCATCCGTCTCGCGGGCGACCCGGTCCACGATCAAGGTCGGCCCGCAACGCCGCGTGAGGCAATAGACGCCGGCGCCGACCTGCTCGTAATCGGTCGCTCGGTCACGCACGCAGACGACCCTGCCGCAGCCGCTGAAGCAGTGCACGCCGACATCGCGAACGGCGGCGCTCGCAGCAGCGCAACGAACTAGGGTCGCCAGCCATGCCGCTGCCCCCCGCGCTATCACCCGAGGCCCGCCAAGCGGCGCTCGAGAAGGCCGGTATCGCCCGTCGCCGACGCGCCGAACTCAAGGAACGACTAAAGCTCGGGTCGCTGACTTTGAAAGAGCTGCTCGACCTCGCGCTCACCGACGAGGTCGCCGCGAAGATCAAGGTCCTGGCCGTGCTCGAGTCACTGCCGGGTGTGGGCAAGGTGAAGGCCCGCCGCATACTCGACGAAGCCGGCATCAGCGACTCTCGTCGTGTGCAGGGAATCGGCGCTCATCAGCGCTCGAAGCTGTTCGACATTCTCTCGAACCACAAGTAGCTCCTACCGTTGTTCGTGGTTGTCGCCGGGCCCGGCGCCGTCGGCAAAGACACCCTCGTAGCCGAGGTCATCGCCCGTGAGCCAGACCTCGCGCTGTCGCGATCGTGGACCACCCGGGCGCAACGCGACGGCGAGCCCGAGGACGCGTACGTGTTCGTGGACCGTGCAGCCTTCGAGGCGGCGATCGAACGCAACGCCTTTCTCGAGTGGGCCGAGTACCACGGCAACCTTTACGGAACGCCGATGCCGGATCTGAACGACCCTCGCCACTTGGTCCTGGTCATCGAGTTGCAGGGGGCACGCCAGATACTCGAAACATTCGGTGATCGGGCGGTGATGATCCTCATTGAACCCCCCTCGGCCGCCGAGCAGGCGAAGCGAATTCGCCAGCGGGGCGACGACGAATCCTCGGCCCGTCGGCGACTTCAATCGGCCACGGAGGAGCTTGACGACGGCCGCGAGTTGGCCCATCACATCGTCGTCAACGACGACCTGGCTCAGGCTGTGGACGAGGTGCGGCGTATACTGGCTAGCCGCCTTCCCCGAGCGGAACCCCCTGCGTAGGAGACCGATGGCTGAACGCCCGCCCACAATGATGTTCCCGCCTGTCGAGGATCTACTCGACAAGGTCGACTCGAAGTTCACGCTCGTCGCGCTCGCCGCCCGGCGAGGCCGGCAGATCAACTCGTACTACAACGGCCTCGGCGCTGAGGGTCTCGGGCATTTCGTGCCGCCGCAGGTGTCGTCAACGTCGCGCAAGTCGCTCTCCATCGCCCTCGAGGAGATCGCTGCTGGGAAGATCCTCTACGTGGCGCCCTCTGACGTCCCTGAGCCCGAGGTCACTGAAGGCGACGGGGCCGCCGACCCCGCGCCCGAGGCCTAAAGGCCGCTCCGCGGCCCAAGACTCTCGTGTCGGTCGTCGGCCGTCGCATCGTCCTCGGAGTTTCAGGCGGCATCGCCGCCTACAAAGCAGTAGAGGTCTGCCGCCGGCTCGTCGATGCGGGCGCGCACGTCGCCCCTGTTCTGACACCCGATGCGACGCGATTCGTCGGCGCGGTCACGTTCTCGGCTCTCGCTTCTGAGCCGGCTCGAATCTCGCTCTGGGACTCCGGCGAGCCGATCCCGCACACGCGTCTCGGGCAGACCGCAGATCTGATCGTCGTTGCACCGGCAACGGCACGGCTCATCGGGGCCTACGCCGGCGGCCTGTCCGACGGTCTTCTCACCGCCACTCTTCTGGCAACACGGGCCCCAGTTCTGGTGTGCCCGGCGATGCACACCGAGATGTGGGAGCACCCGGCCGTGCAGGACAACCTGTCGACCCTGCGGCGCCGCGGTGTGCACATCCTCGAGCCCGAAGCCGGCCGTCTCGCGGGCGGTGACGTCGGCGCTGGACGCCTCGCCGATCCCGCGGCGATCGTTGCTGCGGCCGTGCGTGTGCTCGCGCCGCAGGACCTCAAGGGAGCACGCGTCCTCGTGACCGCTGGCGGCACACGTGAGCCGATCGACTCGGTCCGCGTCATCACCAACCGCTCCTCCGGCAAGCAGGGCTACGCCATCGCCGAGGAAGCGGTCGCTCGTGGTGCAACCGTCACGCTCGTCACGACGGCCGCTCTTGCGCCGCCGGCCGGCGTCGCCGAAATCGTCGACGTCGACACTGCCGCCGAGATGCAGCACGCCGTCATGGCGCGCGCCGCAGACGCCGACGTCATCGTCATGGCTGCGGCAGTCGCGGACTTCCGGCCCGCGACGGCAGTTAGCGGCAAGATCAAGAAGGAGTCCGGGATACCCGAGCTCCAGCTCGAACCCACCCACGACTTTCTCGTCGATCTTGGGCGAGCGAAGACCGTCACTCAGGTTCTCGTGGGCTTCGCAGCCGAGACTGAATCGCTCGTGGAGAACGCACGAGCCAAGCTCGAGCGAAAGCAGCTCGACCTCATCGTTGCCAACGACGTCAGCGCACCCGGCGCCGGCTTTGAGCACGACACCAATGCGGTTGTCATTCTCGGCGCCGACGGTGTCGTCGCCGAAGTTCCCCTTTCTTCCAAACGCGAGATTGCGCGAGCCTTGCTCGACCTCGTCGCCACCCGCCTCCCGAGGAGTCACTAGTGAGCACCAACTACTCGTTCTCGTCCGAATCCGTGACCGAGGGCCACCCCGACAAGATGGCCGATCAGGTGTCGGACGCGGTGCTCGACGCGATTCTCGAACAGGACTCAACGTCACGGGTTGCCTGCGAGACGCTGCTCACAACCGGGCTGGTCGTCGTCGCCGGCGAAATCACCACGAACGCACTGATCGACATCCCTGCCATCGTGCGGCGGACCGTGAACGGCATCGGGTACGACAACGCCGAGTACGGCTTCGACGGGCACACGTGCGGCGTTCTCGTCAGCCTCGACAAGCAGTCGCCCGACATCGCCCAGGGCGTGGACACCTCCTACGAGGTGCAGACAGGCACGAGTGGCGAGGACCTCCTTGCCGCACAGGGTGCGGGCGACCAGGGAATGATGTTCGGCTACGCCTGCGACGAAACCGACGATCTCATGCCGTTGCCGATCTGGCTCGCGCATCGCCTCGCCGAGCAACTTGCGGAGGTCCGGCGTAACGGCAAGTTGAGCTACTTGCGACCGGACGGCAAGACGCAGGTCACGGTGCGCTATGAGGACAGCCGGCCGGTTCAGCTGAACACCGTGCTGATTTCCACGCAGCACGCGGCCGACATCGAGCAGGATCAGATCAAGCGCGACCTGACCGAGTACGTGATCACGCCACTCATCCCGAGTGCGTTCTCGGGCGACGAACCGAAAATCCTCGTGAACCCCACAGGCAAGTTCGTGCTCGGCGGCCCCCACGCCGACACGGGCCTCACCGGCCGCAAGATCATCGTCGACACCTACGGCGGTGCCGCCCGCCACGGCGGTGGCGCGTTCTCCGGAAAGGACCCGTCAAAGGTCGATCGATCTGCCGCCTATGCCGCTCGGTGGGTCGCGAAGCACGTGGTGGCCGCCGGTGCCGCTCGTCGCTGCGAGGTTCAGGTTGCGTACGCGATCGGCCAAGCCGAACCGGTCTCGCTGCTCGTGGAGACCTTTGGGACGGAGAGCGTGGACCCAGGAAAGATCGAGACGACGGTTCGTGACCTGTTCGATCTTCGCCCGGCGGCCATCGTGCGCGATCTCGACCTGCGACGCCCGGTGTACCAGCCCACTGCCGCTTACGGGCACTTCGGCCGTCGCGGTGAAGGCTTCACGTGGGAGGCGACTCCACGGCTGGGTGACCTGAAGTCGGCGCTGGGGCTGAGCTGAGCGAGGGCGACCCGCCCCCGCGGGTCGTCCGCGTGCTCCCGGACGTCGCCGCTGTCGACCGGGCGTTCGACTACG
This sequence comes from Acidimicrobiales bacterium, assembly GCA_035536375.1. Classification (GTDB taxonomy): domain Bacteria; phylum Actinomycetota; class Acidimicrobiia; order Acidimicrobiales; family JACCXE01; genus DATLOH01. The sequence continues at coordinate 16,717 of DATLOH010000023.1, read as the reverse complement.
AGGTGCCACCGCGGTTCGACCAGGCCGTCACGCTCGGGTCGATCGTGCGGGTCGATCTCCACGGGCGGCGCGTGCGCGGGTGGGTGATCGCCGAGGGTGCCGGAGCCCCGGACGTGACCGCAAAGCCGATTACACGCGTCAGCAGCGTGGGCCCGACAGCCGAGATCCTCGATCTCGCCGGGTGGGCGTCCTGGCGCTGGGCCGGCCCCCGTACCGCCTTCCTCGGCACCGCGTCCCCCGCGACGAACGTCACCCGAATAGAGGGCGGAAAACGTTCACGTAGTGAGCGATATCAGCCCTCCGTGGCGTGGGCGCGCGCCGCGTTCGCGGCGGACCGGGCGGTGTTGCGAGTAGGGCCGGCAATCGATCCTTGGCCTGCGGTTCTGGAGGCGGCGCGTCGGGGGAGCGCGCTCGTGCTCGTGCCGTCCGTGGCGCGTGCGGCGCGCTTGGCCAAGCGGCTGCGCGAGGCGGGGATCTCGACCGCGCTCGTTCCCGACGAATGGGCCGCCGCTGCGGCAGGCGACCGCGTCGTGGTGGGCGCGCGCGCGAGCGCATGGGCGCCCTGCCCGGACCTCAAATCGGTCCTCGTCATCGACGCACACGACGAGGTCTACGAGGAGGAGCGTGCGCCGACCTGGAGCGCGTGGCGGGTAGCCGCAGAACGCGCGAGGCGCGCGGGTGTGCCGTGTGTTCTCGTCACCTCGTGCCCGACGCTCGAACAACTCGCATGGGGTGAACTGGTGGCGACCGGGCGGGACGAGGAGCGACGAGGCTGGTCGAAGCTCGAGGTGGTCGATCGACGCGGGGAGGACCCGCGTACCGGTCTTTGGTCCGAGCGCCTCGTTGCGGCGGTGCGGGCCTCGAAACGGGCGGTGTGCGTGCTCAACCGAAAAGGCCGCGCGCGAAGGCTTGCGTGCGCATCGTGCGGCGAGATGACGTCGTGCGCTCGCTGTGCGGCCGCGGTAGTGCAGGACGAGCCTGAGACGCTCCGATGCATCCGCTGCGCGGAGACGAGGCCCGTTCTCTGTGCGTTGTGCGGGTCGACCAAGCTCAAGGCGTTGCGGCTCGGCACCGCGAAGGCAACCGAGGAGCTCGCAGCATTGACGGGACGGAACGTCGTCGAGGTCACCGCAAACTCGTCGACGGTTCCCGACGCGGAGTTGTTCGTCGGCACCGAGGCCGTGCTGCACCGCGTCGGGCGTGCCGACCTCGTGGCGTTCGTCGACTTCGACGCGGAACTGTCCGCACCGCACTATCGGGCGGGCGAAGCGGCGCTCGCGCTGCTGGCGCGCGCGTCTCGCATGACCCGGGGGCGCACGGAAAGCGGGCGCGTGCTCGTGCAGACAAGGCAACCGGACCACCCAGCGGTCGTCGCCGGAGTGACAGCCGATCCCGACCGGCTCAGCGCCGCGGAGCGCGCAACGCGACAGCTGCTGCGCTTCCCGCCGTACGCGGCGATGGCGCTCGTGTCCGGCGCAGCGGCCGAGCCATACGCCGTCGCGCTCATGTCGCGCGAAGGTCTGGACGTCGTTGGGCCCGACCCGGCCGGACGATGGCTCGTGCGCGCCAACGACCACACCCGGCTGTGCGACGCGCTCGCGGCGACGCCCCGTCCCCACGGACGCCTGCGCGTCGCGGTCGACCCGATGCGGGCCTAGGACCCGGAGCCCGGGGGTAACCTCGTCCGCGATGGCGGCGTACACGATCAGGCTCTACGGCGACCCGGTGCTCAAGCAGCGCGCCGAGGAAATCACCGATGTCGACGGCCGCCTCAAAGCACTCGCCGACGCCATGGTCGAGACGATGTACGCGGCGCCCGGCCTCGGTCTTGCAGCTCCCCAGGTCGGCGTCCAGAAGCGGCTGTTCGTCTACGACCTCGACGACGGTGAGGGTCCGCGCACGATCGTCAACCCCACAATCTCCGAAGCGCGTGGCGAGTGGACTTACGACGAGGGTTGTTTGTCTGTTCCGGGCCTCTACTTCCCGATCGTGCGCCCGAAGGAAGTCCATCTCACGGGGTGGGACCTCGACGGGCGCGAGGTGTCGATAGAAGCCGACGAGCTACAGGCGCGTCTGTTTCAGCACGAGCTCGACCATCTCGACGGAACGTTGCTGCTGGAGCACCTCGACGCAGACACCCGCAAGGCCGCCCTACGCACGCTGCGTCAGCGCGACGCCGTCTGACCGAAGCCCAGTTGCGCCTCGCCTTTCTCGGCTCGCCAACCGCGGCGGTACCGACCCTTCAGCGGCTGATCGATCGCGGCCACGAAGTCGTGCTCGTCGTGACCCAGCCGGACCGACGACGGGGTCGGGGTAACAACCTCATCCCGACGCCGGTGAAGCAGATCGCTTTGGATCACGGTCTGGCGGTGACCGAGCGCGTCGACGACGTCATCGACGCCGATGTCGAACTTGCAGTGGTGGTCGCGTTCGGCAAGCTCATCCGCCCGCATGTCCTCGACGCCGTGCCAATGGTGAACGCGCACTTCTCGCTCCTACCGCGGTGGCGCGGTGCGGCGCCGGTCGAGCGCGCCATCCTCGCGGGTGACACCGAGACCGGCGTGTGTCTGATGAAGCTCGACGAGGGCCTCGACACCGGACCGGTATACGAGTGCATCGCGACCCCTATCGAAGACGATGAGCCTGCAGACGCGCTGACGGCACGTCTCGCAGACATGGCCTCGCAACTCGTGGCCGACAACCTCGAGCGCGGCTTGGGCGATCCAATCGCGCAACAGGGTGACGTCACTTACGCGGCGAAGATAGAGCCGTCCGACCTCGTGCTCGACTTCACGCACTCCGCTGAGGAGGAGGCGCGCCGCGTGCGCATCGGGCGGGCGTGGACCACCGTGAACGGCCGGCGGCTGATCGTCTGGCAGGCGCGGGCGACAGCGGACGGACCCGATCCCGGCACACTCTCCGGAACCACGGTCGGGACTGCCGAGGGCGGGCTCGACTTGTTGGAGGTGCAGCCCGAGGGAAAGGGACGGATGCCTGCCGACGCGTGGGCGCGCGGGCTCGGCGTTGTGAAACTCGGTGGCTGACACCCGGCGGATAGCGCTCCGCGCGCTTGTGCGGATCGACACGGAAGGGGCCTACGCAAACCTCGTGGTTCCGGCGGCGATCGGACGCACGCGCCTGAGCGATCGTGACCGCCACTTCGTGACCGATCTCGTCTATGGGACCACCCGGATGCGCCGGGCGCTCGACGCTGCGATCGACCCGCATCTACGCGGGCCGGTCGAGCCCGAGGTGCGCGCTGCGCTGCGGCTCGGTGCGTACCAGCTCTTGTTTCTTCAGACCCCAGCGCACGCCGCAGTGTCTGCCACCGTCGGCGTTGTGCCCCTACGCGCCCGTGGACTTGCAAACGCGGTCCTGCGGCGGGTGGCCGAGACGGGCCACGCGAACGCGTCCGACGATGCGACGCGTCTCTCGTATCCGGACTGGGTCGTCGAGCGACTCGTGGCCGAGTGGGGCGACGACGCGCTTGCGGCCCTCGAAGCGATGAACGTGCCCGCCGAGACGACTGTGCGCGCCGACGGGTACGTGCAGGACAAGGCCTCGCAGTGGGTTGCCGAATCGATACCGGCCCGACCGGGTGAGTTTGTGGCTGACGTGTGTGCGGCGCCGGGCGGCAAGGCCACGATCCTTGGCCACCGAGTGGGGCGGGAAGGCAAAGTGGTTGCGCTCGACCGGGCGCCGGCGCGCGTCGGGCTGATCGCGCAGAACGCCCGCACGACCAAGGCCCGGGCGGTGCGCGCCGCAGTCGGTGACGCGACGGCGCCGCCGTTGCGTGCTGGAGCGTTCCATCACGTGCTGGTGGACGCCCCGTGCTCGGGGCTCGGTGTTCTCCGCCGCCGGCCAGATGCCCGCTGGCGCGTCCGGCCCACCGATCCCGCAGACCTCGCGCAGCTGGCGAAGCGGATCCTCGCGGCATCGGCGCCGTTGGTCGCTCCCGGTGGAACCCTGACTTACAGCGTCTGTACGTTCACTCACGCAGAGACATCGGACGTGGACGAATGGGCTGCAGGCGCGCTCAGCGAGTTCGCCGTCCTCGACCCACCCGGATCGCCATGGCGGCGGCACGGGCGGGGCGGCGCTGTCCTTCTGCCTCAGGATGCGGGCACCGACGGCATGTTCATCCTGCGCCTCGGCCGGCCGTAACATCCGACGAGTGCCCGCCTTCCAGATCGCACCGTCGATCCTCGCCGCCGACTTCGCCGCGCTTGGCGCGTCGGTCGCGCTCGTCGAGCACGACGCAGACATGCTCCACGTCGACGTGATGGACGGGCATTTTGTGCCCAACCTGTCGCTGGGGCCGCCGGTAGTTGCCGCCCTCCGCTCCTGCACCGAGCTGTACCTCGACTGCCACCTGATGATGACAAATCCGGGCGAGTACCTCGACGCTTTCAAACGTGCCGGTGCGAACAGCTGCACAGTTCATGTCGAGGTCGGCGACACGGCTGCCCTCGTCGAGCACGCACGCGCTCTCGGGCTCAAGATCGGGTTGGCGCTCAACCCTGATGCCACCTACGACATGGTCGCACCCTGGATCGACCAGGTTGACCTACTGCTCTGCATGACCGTGTTCCCCGGCTTCGGCGGGCAGTCGTTCATTGCTTCCGTGATGGACACCGTTGCTGCGGCGCGTGCCGAGATCGACCGACGCGGGCTTCCGACCGTCATCCAGGTCGACGGCGGCATCGACGTCAGCACCGTCCCGATTGCCGCGGCTGCCGGTGCCACGAACTTCGTCGCCGGAACGGCCGTGTTCGGTGCGAGCGACCCGGCCGGGGCAGTCCGAGCGATCCGCCAAGCAGCGGCGTCGGCCGTCGCGGCGTAAACCATGCCGGCAGCGCGCATCCTCACCGTTTCCGACACCGTCGCCGCCGGTGACCGCGAGGACCGCAGCGGACCGGCGGTACGCGCCGCGCTCGAAGCCGCCGGGTTCGAAGTCGACCACCACGCGGTCGTGGCTGACGGTATCGACGAGGTTGCCGGAGCCCTCCGTCAACTCACCCGTGACTTTGCCGGCGTCGTCGTAACCACGGGGGGCACCGGCTTTGGGCCTCGCGACCTCACCCCCGAGGGAACCCGGGATGTCATCGAGCGTGAGGCGCCTGGCCTCTCCGAGGCGATGCGGCTCGTGAATCCTCTGGGCCGACTCTCGCGCGCGGTCGCGGGAACCGCCGGTCGCGCGCTGATCGTGAACGTGCCGGGATCCGAGGCGGGTGCAACCGAGTGTCTCGGAGCGGTGCTCGACATCGTCCCGCACGCCCTGGACTTGCTCGAGGGAGGGCGCCCGCACTAGCGGTGCCGTTAGCCTCTCGGCATGCGACGAGTTGCTCTGATTCTGACCGCTTCACTCCTGGCAACGGCCGTGGTCGTAGCGCAAGCGCCGCCGGCCGCAGCGGCGCAGCGAACGATCGCCACCGGAACTGGTGACGGAGCGGCGCATCGCGTTCGGTCGTTCGACTCGAACGGCGCACTCGTAAGCGATTCGTCTTCTACAGGAACGGGCTCACCGCCCCGCGGCGTGCGCGTCGCGGTTGGCGACGTCGACGGCGACGGCAACGAGGAAGTCATCACTGCCGGAGGCCCCGGCGGTCCGTCGTCGGTCACCGTGTTTCCCGGGACGGCATCGTTCCCGTTCGCCTCGTTCTCGCCGTATGGCGACTTTACGGGTGGCGTGAACATTGCGGCCGGTGACGTCGACGGCGACGGTCGCGACGAGATCGTCACCGCAGCGGATTCCGGCGGAGGCCCCCACGTGCGGGTTTGGGACGTAGATGGTCAGACTCAGATTCGAGAGAAACTGGGCTGGTTCGCGTACAACCCGGGGTTCACGGGTGGAGTCAGTGTCGCCGTTGCGCAGCTGGTCGGATCGAACCGCGCGGAGGTCGTCACTGGCGCCGGACCCGGGGGCGGTCCGCACGTGCGGATCTTCGACGTCTCCGGCGGGTCCGCACGGGATGCGGGCGGTTGGTTCGCGTACGCGCCGGGCTTTAACGGTGGTGTGAACGTCGCCGCCGGAAGCCTCGACGGTGCGGCAACGGTGGTCACCGGCGCCGGCGTCGGCGGCGGGCCTCACGTGCGCGCGTTCACGCCAGCAGGGGCAGAGCGCACCGGGCTCTTTGCGTACGCACCGGGGTTCGGTGGGGGCGTCAACGTGGCCGTCGGCGACGCCGACAACGACGGGCGCGGTGAGATCGTGACCGCTCCCGCAAGCGGCGGCGGCCCGCACGTGCGCACGTTCGAAGGCGATGGCGCCGCGAGCAAGCCGGAGTTCTTCGCCTACGAACCGAACATGACGGCGGGCGTTCATGTCGCACTGTTCCGGACGGCGGGTTCGCAGAACAGCGGCAGTTCGAGCAACACCGGCGGCAACCCCTGACGCCAGCCAACCGGTCGCCGGACGACGGCGATGCCGTGGCGATGTACGAAGCGCTGGCGGCCGGGCATGCCGTGCGCCGCGACACCGCGCCGAACCCGTGGGTCGGGTGCGTGATTGAGACGGTCGACGGTGCACGTGTCACCGGGGCGACGAGCCCGCCGCCCGGCGCGCACGCCGAGGCTGCCGCGCTCGAAGCCGCAAGGCGTCAAGGCCTCGAGCTGCGTGGTGCAACTGTCTGGGTGACGTTGGAGCCGTGTTCGCACGAGGGCCGAACGGCGCCGTGTGCGGACGCGCTCATCGACGCCGAGGTGAGTCGAGTGGTCGTGGCGCTGGAGGATCCCGACCCGCGCGTGGCGGGTGAGGGGCTGAAACGCCTCCGCGCTGCCGGCGTCGACGTCACCGTGGGCGTGCTCGGTGCGCAGGTGTCCGAGGACCTCGCCCCGTATCTCAAGCACCGGCGAACAGCTCGGCCGTGGGTGACGTTGAAGCTGGCTGCGTCGCTCGACGGCCGCACGGCCGCCGCCGACGGCACGAGCCAGTGGATCACGGGCGTGCTCGCCCGTGCAGATGCACATCGTCTCCGCGCCGAGCACGACGCCGTGCTCGTTGGCGCAGGGACGGTCCGGGACGACGACCCGGCGCTCACTGTGCGGCACGCGGTCGGCACCGATCCGCTGCGCGTGGTTCTGGGAACCGCCCCGTCGGACGCGCGCATCCACCCGTGCATCGAGCTGCGCGGCGATCTCGACGAGGTGCTCGCGAACCTGGCTAGCCGCGGGGTGCTGAGCGTGTTGGTCGAGGGCGGCTCGAAAGTCGCCGGTGCGTTTCACGACGCCGGCCTCGTCGACCGCTACGTCATCTACCTTGCGCCGGCTGTGCTGGGGGCGTCAGGCCGGGCGTTGTTCGCGGGGACGGGACCGCACACCCTCGCCGACGCGTGGCGCGGCGAATTTCTCGACGTGGCCATGGTGGGGGAGGATGTGCGGGTGACTATTGCTCCGCACCGCGGCGACTAACCGATGTTCACCGGCATCATCGAAGAGCTCGGCACGATCGCGGCGCGCGAAGGCGGCCGTTTCACGATCGCTGCAGCGGCAGTGCCCGGCGACCTCGCCATCGGCGATTCAGTGGCGGTCAACGGTTGCTGCCTGACCGCAACGGAGGTAAACGCCGGATGCTTCGTGGTCGAGGCGGTGGCGGAAACGCTGACTCGGACGACTCACGATCGCCTCAGCGTTGGAGACCGCGTGAACCTCGAGCGACCGGTCCGGATGACCGACCGGCTGGGTGGCCATCTGGTGCAGGGCCACGTGGACGGTGTCGGCGAGGTCGTACAGGCAGCGCCGAGTCTCGAGATTCGCTGCGACGAAAGCCTCACCAAGTACATCGTCGAAAAGGGGTCGATCACGATCGATGGCATCAGCCTCACGGTCGTCGAAGTCAGCCCAGACCGATTCACCGTCGCCGTGATCCCGCACACGATGGCCGTTACGACGCTGGGATGGCGTGCTCCGGGCGACCGGGTCAACCTCGAGGTCGACGTCGTCGCCAAATACGTGGAACGACTGTTGACGGGCCACACTGGGGCTCGAGAAGCCAAGGAGGCATGATGCCGTTCGCCGATATCGAGAAGGCAGTTGCCGCGATCGCGCGCGGCGAAATCGTCATCGTCGTCGACGACGAGGATCGCGAGAACGAGGGCGATCTGGTCATGGCGGCCGAGTTCGCAACGCCCGAGAGCATTGCGTTCTTCCTCAGCCATACCTCGGGCGTGATCTGCATGCCGATGCTCGCCGAACGTCTCGACGAACTCGAACTGCCCTTGATGGTCACCAACAACACCGAGGCGAATCGAACCGCGTTCACGGTGAGCGTCGACTACCGACACGGAACAACGACAGGGATCAGCTCGAACGACCGCGCCGCGACAATTGCCGCTCTCATCGATCCGCGCACTCGCCCTGAGGACCTGGCGCGACCCGGTCATATTTTCCCTTTGCGCTACCGCGAAGGCGGCGCCCTCAAGCGCGCCGGCCACACCGAGGCGACGATCGATCTTGCTCGTATGGCCGGGCTCTATCCCGCAGGGATCCTCTGCGAGATCGTCAACGCCGACAAGACGGACATGGCGCGCTTGCCCGAGCTGATGGAGTTCGCCGACGAGCACAACCTGCTCCTCATCTCGATCGCCGACCTCATCCGCTACCGGCGCCAACGCGAGAAGCTCGTACGTCGCGTCGCCGAGGCGCAGATCCCCACCGAATGGGGTGCGTTCACCTGTTACGTCTACGAAAGCCTGCTCGACGGTGAGGAGCACTTGGCCTTCGTCCGTGGTGCCGTCCAAGGCGAGGAGAACGTCCTTGTTCGCGTCCACTCCGAGTGCCTGACCGGTGACGTCTTCGGATCCTTGCGCTGTGACTGCGGTCCGCAGCTGCTCGCGTCGATCCAGCGGATCGCCGAGGAGGATCTGGGCGCGGTCGTCTATCTGCGCGGCCACGAGGGCCGCGGAATCGGCCTCACGCACAAGCTGCGGGCGTACACGCTCCAGGAGCGAGGCCACGACACGGTGGACGCCAACCTCGAGCTCGGCCTACCGGTCGACAGCCGTGAGTACGGCATCGGCGCGCAAATCCTGGTCGATCTCGGCATCACCACGATGCGACTGCTCACGAACAACCCGAAGAAGCTCGGCGGCCTCGACGGCTACGGCCTCGAGATAACCGGCCGGGTCCCCCTCGAGATCGCCTCGAATCCGCACAACGTCGACTACCTGCGGGCGAAGACGGAGCGATTGGGCCATTTCATGGGCGAGTTCGAGACTGAAACTCTTGACCCCGACGACGATGCCGACACCAATGGCGACTGAGCGCGGAGAGGTCCGCATCGGAATCGCCGCCGCGCGGTTCAACGACGCCATAACGGTCCGGCTCGCCACCGGGGCCCGCGCCGCGCTCCGGCGCGCCGGCGTGCGCGACGAGGACGTGTGCGAGGTGTGGGTTCCCGGCGCGTTCGAGCTCCCGCTCGCGGCGCGAGCGCTGCTCCTGCACGGACGCGTCGACGCGGTCGTCGCGCTCGGAGCGGTGATCCGCGGCGACACCAGCCACTACGACTTCGTCGCCGGCGAGTGCGCGCGCGGTTTGCAGCAGGTCCAGCTCGATGTCGGGTCGCCCGTGGTGTTCGGGGTCCTCACGACTGAGAACACCGCGCAGGCCATCGACCGTGCCAGCGTCGCCCGCATGGACAAGGGCGGCGAGGCTGCAGTGGCTGCGTTGGAAATGCTCGACGCGCTCGGTGTCATCGAGCAGTACGGAAAGAGCCGCTGATGCTGCGCCTCGTGTTGCCGAAAGGCTCGCTCGAGCGACAGACCCTCGAACTGTTCGAGGCCGCCGATCTGCCTGTGCGACGCGGCTCGAGTGTCGACTACCGCGCCACGATCGACGACCCCCGCATCGTCGACGTCCGGATCCTGCGCCCGCAGGAGATTCCGCGTTACGTCGCCGACGGTCTGTTCGATCTCGGCGTCACCGGTCGCGACTGGATCGAGGAGACGTCGAGCGAGATCGTGAGCCTCGGCGAACTGCACTACTCCAAAGCCACGGCGCGGCCCATCAGTATCGTCCTTGCGGTTGCTGCGGACTCGCCCTGGAGATCTGTCAGCGACCTGCCGTCGGGCGTCCGCGTGACGACGGAGTATCCCGAGCTCACGCGCCGTTATCTCGAGAAGCACGGCGTCGATGCGCGAGTCGAGCTCAGCTACGGGGCCACCGAGGCAAAGGTGCCCGACATTGCCGACGCAGTCGTCGAGATCACCGAGACCGGCTCTGCGCTCCGGGCGGCCGGGCTGCGCGTGGTCGATACGGTGCTCACGAGCTACACGGAGCTCATCGCAAATCGCGCGGCGTACGACAACCCAGAGCAGCGTCACGCGATGGAGCAGATTCTGACCTTGCTGCAAGGCACCCTCGAAGCGCGCGGAAAGGTCCTCGTGAAGCTGAACGTGGGGGCTGCGCAGCTCGACGCAGTGATCGACCTGTTGCCGTCGATGAAGTCGCCGACCGTGTCGAAGCTGTTCGGCGACGACTCGTACGCAGTCGAGACCGTCGTGCCCAAGAACGAGATCAACACGCTCATCCCGGCACTCAAGGATCAGGGTGCGACGGACATCATCGAGCTCCCCCTCGCCAAGATCGTCCATTGACCGGAGAGGTTGTGGCCTTCGACGATCACGCCGGGCTCGGGGCGGTCCGAGCGATCGACGGCACGGAGTACGGCTTTCACTGCACGGCGATCGCCGACGGAAGCCGCACCATTGCAGTCGGAGCGAGAGTGGAGTTCGAGGTCGTAGCGGGCGGGCTCGGTCGCTGGGAAGCTACGAAGCTGGCGCTTCCGGGCCGCGGCTGACTTGCACAAAGGCCATCCGGAGCTGCGTCAGCCCGTCCTGGAGCGCGTCGCCGTCAGGGCCGAGTCGGCCGGCGAGGCCCTCGACCAGAGCGGCGAACGCGTCGATGGCAAGGCGAGCCTGCGGGAGCTGCGGCGGCACGACCGACAGGTGCAGCGCCGCTACCTCGAACAGCTGATACGCCGCTTGAGCGACGATGCGCTCGACCGGCGTCTGCGCGAGCTGGTCGCGCAACTCCGCCATGCGCCGCTCGATCTCCTCCTCGGTCAGGCCGTCCTCAGCCATGTCCTCGGGAGCGGGCGCGGCCGATTGGTCGGGCCGCTGCACCGGTCGTTCGCCGCCAGGAGTCCACAAACTGCTCACAACTGCGTTACCCTAATGGCGCTTCAGAGCTGTACAACCGAAGACGAAAGCGGGCCTCACCGCCCCACCAGTCCATGATCCGTGCGACTGGTCGAATGACCGCAGACGCGGGCGTTGCTTTCGTTGCGCCCGCGTCGCTTCGCGTCATGGGCGCAAACAATCCATTCATTCAACGAGGAGCGTGAGGCCATCGCCGCACAAGCCGCCACCAACGAGCCCAGGATCAACGATCGCATTCGGGCTCGCGAAGTTCGTCTCGTCGACCCCGACGGAGGCCAGCTCGGGATTCGTCCCTTGCCTGAGGCCCTGTCGATGGCGCGAGACATGGATCTCGATCTCGTCGAGGTGGCCCCCACGGCCAACCCGCCGGTGTGCAAGATCATGGACTTCGGGAAGTTCAAGTTCGACGCCGCGCAAAAGGCTCGCGAATCTCGCCGAAAGTCGACCAACGTCGGCCTGAAGGAGATGAAGTACCGCCCCAAGATCGCAGCCGGCGACTTCGACACCAAGACCCGCAAGGTGGCGGGATTCCTGCAAGAAGGACACAAGGTCAAGATCTCGATCATGTTCCGCGCTCGGGAGATCACCCATCCCGAGCTCGGTCGCCGAATCCTCGACAACGTCGCCGAGCGCGTCGCCGCCGTCGGCAAGGTCGAGTCGAGCCCGAAGCTCGACGGTCGCAACATGATCATGGTGCTCGCCCCGGACAAGCGTGCTCAGGCCGCGGCAGCCGCCGTGACCGAGAGCCCGGACGGAGCGGTTGCGCCGGAAGCACTACCTACCGAGGAGTAATTGCAATGCCGAAGATGAAGACGCACTCCGGTGCGAAGGCACGGTTCAAGATCACCGGTTCCGGTCGTCTGCGCCGTCACAGCATGGGGATGAACCACATTCTCGAGAAGAAGTCTGCAGGACGGAAGCGCCGGCTCAACCGCGAGTCCGAGGTATCACCGGCGGACGACCGCCGCATTCGTCGCCAACTCGGGATCTAGGAGGAACCATGGCAAGGGTCAAGCGTGCCGTTCACGGCAAGAAGCACCGCCGCGCCGTCCTCGAGCAGGCGCGGGGTTACTACGGGAACAAGAGCCGGAGCTTCAAGTCGGCCAACGAGCAGGTCATGCACAGCCTGCGTTACGCCTACCGCGACCGCCGAGCCCGCAAGGGTGACTTTCGGCAGCTGTGGATTCAGCGAATCAACGCCGCCGCGCGCGCCGAGGGCATGAGCTACTCGCGGTTCATCAATGGTCTCAAGACCGCCGGCGTCGAGGTCGATCGCAAGGTTCTGGCCGACATCGCGGTCACCGACAGCACCGCATTTGCGGCTCTCGTCGAAGTCGCCCGCAACGCACCGGTCACCGACGAAGCCGAGGCCGCCAGCTGAGGACGGGTCTCCCGATCCGACACCAGAAGGTCCAGCGACTGCGGCGCCTCATCGGGCGCCGCAGTGCGCGTGCGACCGAAGGCGTCTTCGTGGCAGAGGGCGTCACGCTGCTACGCGAGGCGCTGGCTTCGGGGCACGTGCCCGAGAGCGTCTTTTACGCCCCGGATGCCGACGTGCAACTGGTCGACCAGGCCAGAGACGCCGGAGCCGCCGTATTCGCGCTCGAGAGTGGAGTGATGGAGCGGATCGCGGACGCCAGCACTCCCCAGCCCGTGTGCGCGGTGCTCAAAGATGTGGCCGTCGACATCGCCGACCTGAGCGCGCACGGAGTTGTCGTCGTTGCGGTCGACGTCCGCGATCCCGGCAATGCAGGGACGCTCCTTCGTTCTGCGGCTGCAGCTGGCGCCGTTGGGGTCGTCCTGTGCGCCGGCTCGGTCGAGCTCGGCAACCCCAAGACAGTGCGAGCAACGGCCGGTGCGCTGTTCAAGATTCCTGTCGTCACTGCGATCGAGCCGGCGCCAGCGTTGGCCTCGCTGGGCGCGGCCGGGCGTCGTCGTTTCGCGGCGGTGGCTCGTGACGGCGAGGACTATGCGACAGCTGATCTCACCGGGCCGATTGCGCTCGTGCTGGGCAACGAGGCCCACGGTCTGCCCGACGATCTCACCGAAATCGACGCTCGGCTCACGATCCCGCTCCCAGGCCCAGTAGAAAGCCTCAACGTGGGGGTCGCCGCCGCGGTGTTGTGCTTCGAGGCCGCTCGCCAGGCGCGTGCGCTGGTACGCGAGGCAGCAGGCGCATGATCGAGCGTCTCGCCGACGGTGTTATGGCACTCGATGCGGAACGGCGGATCGTCGAGGTCAACGACGCCCTTGCATCCCTCGTGGGCATCGATCCAACTGTGCTCGTCGGCCAGCCCGTGGCGGTGGCGCTTTCGCCGCGCAACAGCGAAGGCCGGGCGATCCTCGTCGACGGATGGGACCGCGCAGCAGAGACGATGCGGGCCGTGCGGGCCATCGCTGAGCACGAAGTGCTGCTCCGGCGGGCCGATCGCAGCGACGTCACCGTCCTCGTCACCGGCATCTACGAGCGCAACGAGCACGGTCGTATCGACGGGGCCGTGCTGAGCTTTCGCCCGCGGGCGCGCCGCCGGGACGCGTCGACGTCCGGCATCGAAATCGTGTCGACCGTAAGCCACGAGCTGCGGTCGCCGCTCACGTCCGTCAAGGGCTACACGAGCCTCCTGATCAACCGATGGGATCGCCTCCGCGACGACCAGAAGAAGATGATGCTCGAGCAGGTGCATCACGACGCCGACCGCGTCACCCGCCTCATCACCGAGTTGCTCGACATCAGCCGGCTCGAGACCGGACGGTTGGTCCTCAGGAGGCAGATGATTGATCTGGCTGATGTCGCCAGCACCGTGGTCGAGAAGGTCGGCATGGAGTACCCCGACCTCGACGCAAACGTCGAGTTCCCCGCCGATCTCCCGTCGATCTATGCCGACCCGGACAAGGTCGAGCAGGTGCTGACCAACCTCGTCGAGAACGCGTGCAAGTACGCATCGCCCGCAGGCATCACTGTTCGGGCCGAGATCGGCGAGGGTCCGGAGCGGTCCGTCGCTATAGCGGTGGGCGACCAAGGCGAAGGGATTCCGATCGAGGATCTGCCGAAGGTGTTTACGAAGTTCTTCCGGCGCAGCGAGGGTCGACCTACCGGCTCGGGCCTCGGGCTCTGGATCAGTCGCGGTCTGGTCGAGGCCCACGGAGGCCGACTGACCGCAGAATCAATTCCGGGGCACGGCACGACCTTCCGATTTACCCTGCCGCTCACCGCGTTCGAGGAGTTGCACGGAACCGATGGCTGAGCACAACGCGCCGATCGATGTCGACGAAGCGGTGAAGGCCGCTCTGCGTGAGGTCGAAGCGGCGGCGACGCTCGATGACCTGCGCACCGCCGAGGCCGGCGCTGTCGGCAAGCGCGGCGCCCTTGCCGCCGCGAAGAAAGCGCTAGGCGGACTCGACCCGGGCGAACGCCGGGCTGCGGGTGAGCGCATCAACGCGGCGATGGCGACGGTGAGCGACGCCGTGGAAGCGAAGCGGGCCGAATTGTCGTCGATCGAGCGGGCGAAGCAGCTCGAAGCGGATCGCCTGGACCTCACCGAGATCGCGCCGCCGCGGTTGCGTGGGCGCGCCCACATCGTCACCCAGACGCGCCAGCGCCTAGAGGACGTGTTCGTGGGCATGGGCTACACGGTCGAAGAGGGGCCAGAGGTGGAGACTGACTGGCACAACTTCCAGGCGCTCAACATCCCGCCCGCGCATCCGGCCCGGAACAATCAGGACACGCTGTATTTCGACTACGGCCCCCCGGAGTCGACGTTGTTGCGTACGCACACCTCGCCGGTGCAGATCCGCACGATGCTCGACAAGCCGCCGCCGATCTACGCCATCATGCCGGGCCGCGTGTACCGAAAGGACACGCCCGACGCTCGCCATACGCCCGCGTTCAGCCAGATCGAAGGCCTTGTCGTCGACAAGGGAATCAGCTTCGGGCACCTCGCCGGCACCATCGCCACATTCACCGAGGCGTACTTCGGCGAGGGCATCAAATCGCGGCTGCGCCCCGGCTACTTCCCCTTCACCGAGCCGTCGGCTGAGTTCGAAGTCGGTTGCCCGATCTGTCGTGGTGCTGGCTGTCGGACGTGCTCATCCACGGGCTGGATCGAGTTGGGCGGCTGCGGGATGGTTCACCCCAACGTGTTCGTCGCAGTTGGCCTCGACCCCGAGGAGTGGTCGGGCTTCGCGTTCGGGTTCGGCATCGACCGCTGCGCCCAGGTGTTCCACGCCATCCCGGACATGCGCGTCATGGCCGACAACGACCTTCGCTTCATTCAACAGTTTTAGGAGTCCCAAGTGCTTGTGCCGCTTTCGTGGTTGCGCGACTTTGCGCCGTTCGGCGATGACGTCGACGCGCTCGTCGACACGGCGAACGAGCTCGGTTTTGTAGTCGAGGGTGTGCAGCGCGTCGGCGCAGGGATCGAAGATGTCGTGGTCGCCCGCGTGCTCGAGGTCGGCCCGATCGAGGGCGCCGACCGCATCCGGCGAGTGGTCGTTGATGCGGGCGGCGAGCCGACGCAGGTCGTGTGCGGCGCATGGAACTTCGAGGCGCGCGACACGGTTGCTTTCGCCCCGGTCGGGGCGGTCCTTCCTGGCGACTTCGAGATCGGCCGGCGCAAGATGAAGGGCGTCGAGTCGCACGGGATGATCTGCTCGGCGCGCGAACTCGAACTCGGGACGGACGGCGACGGGATCATGCTCCTCGATGCCGCCCTGATTCCGGGCACGCCGCTCGTCGAGGCGATGGGAATCGAGCCCGACGTCGTCCTCGACCTCGCCATCGAAGGCAACCGGCCTGACGCGTTGTGCGTGTCGGGTGTGGCCCGCGACATGGCGGCGAAACTCGGGCTGCCCTTCACGTTGCCTGAGCCCGCGGTGGTCATGCCCCCGCCAAGTGGCTCGGGACCCTCGGTGCGCGTCGACGCGCCGGATCTCTGCCCGATCTTCACCGCCACTCTCCTTGCCGATGTGACTGTGGGGCCGTCACCGTCGTGGCTCGCCACCCGCCTCACCTTGTCGGGAATGCGCCCGCTCAACAACGTTGTCGACATCTCGAACTACGTGATGCTCGAGCTTGGCCAGCCCACGCACCCTTACGACGCCGCGCGGCTCCCTGGCGGCGGTCTCAGCGTGCGTCGGGCCGGGCCCGGAGAGCAGCTGACGACGCTCGACGGCGAAGTGCGCACCCTCGGCGACGGCGACGATTGCGTGATCGGCGACGCCGAGGGAGCCGCGGTCGGCATCGGCGGGATCATGGGCGGCGGCAGCTCCGAGATCCACGACGGCACGACGTCGGTCGTACTCGAGGCTGCGTGGTTCGAACCCATGGTGATCGCGCGGACGTCAAAGCGCCTTGGGCTGCGGTCCGAGGCATCCGCACGCTTCGAGAAGGGCGTCGACGCCGGCAGCGTGGAGCGGGCTGCGGCTCGGTACTGCGAGCTGGCGATCGCCTTGTGTGGCGCCAGCGTCGCGGATCGCACCGTTTGGCGCGATGAGCAGCACGCTCCGACTCCGGCCACGCTCACGCTGCGGACGGCGCGGGTGAACCGTCTGCTGGGCACGCG
>DATLOH010000022.1:0-3019 GCA_035536375.1 Acidimicrobiales bacterium | reverse complement strand
TGCTTGTCGTAGCTCGGTGGCGTCGTGCCCGGCTCCCACGCGTCGGCCGGCCAGAACCGCGATGAGTCGGGCGTCAGCACCTCGTCGCAGAGGCACAGCTCGCCGTCGATCAGGCCGAGCTCGAACTTCGTGTCGGCGATGATGATCCCGCGGGCGGCTGCGTGCTCGGACGCGCGCTGGTACGCGGTGAGCGACAAGTCACGAGCGCGTTCGGCGAGGTCGGACCCGATGATCCCTGCCGCCTCCTCGAAGGAGATGTTGACGTCGTGCTCGCCGAGCTCGGCCTTTGTCGACGGAGTGAAGATCGGCTCGGGCAACTTGTCGCTCTCGACGAGACCGGTCGGAAGCTTGGTGCCGTGCATGGTGCCCTCCTTGCGGTACTCAGCCCACGCCGAGCCGGTGATGTAGCCGCGGACGATGCACTCGACGCTCAGCATGTCGGCCTTGCGCACGAGCATCGAGCGCCCCGCGAGGTCTCCGTCGACGACAGCTGAAGGAAGCGTTCCGTTGATGACGTCGGGATCGCACGACACCATGTGCGACGGTGCGAGATCGGCGAGCTGGTCGAGCCAGTACGCCGTCATCGCAGTGAGGACGCGCCCCTTGTCCGGGACGGTCTCGTTGAGCACAACGTCGAATACCGAGATCCGATCCGTAGCAACGAAGAGCAGCCGGTTATCGGCGGCGTCGTAGATGTCGCGGACCTTTCCCGAGTAGACGTGGTCAAGGGCAAGGTTTGTCACGGTGCGATCTCCTGGAGTGCGTCGAATGTTCTGTTGGTATGGCGCAGCGAGCGGGCGAGGTCGAACGCGGCGTCGAGTTCTTCGGGACTGATCGTCACGTCCGGGTCGGCGTCGAGCAGGGCGCGGAACGGTTTGCGTTGCTCCCACGCGGCCATCGCATTGCGCTGCACGATGCGGTAGGCGTCGTCGCGCGTCATCCCGCCCGCGACGAGCGCGAGGAGAACGGGTTGGCTGAACACGAGCCCAAATGACGCCTCGAGGTTCTCGACCATGCGCTCGGCGTCGACAACCAGACCATCGATCAACGCAATAGCTCGCTCGAGCGCGTAGTGCGCGAGCACGCACGCGTCGGCGAGCACTATGCGCTCGACCGAGCTGTGGCTGATGTCGCGCTCGTGCCACAAGGCGATGTTCTCGAGACCCGGCGCGACGTAGCTACGCAGGACGCGCGCCAACCCGGTCAGGTTTTCGCTCTTGATCGGGTTGCGCTTGTGCGGCATCGCCGAGCTGCCCTTCTGACCCGTCCGGAAGGCTTCACGAACCTCGCCGACCTCGGTCCGCTGAAGGTGACGGATCTCGGTGGCAACGAGCTCGAGGGTCGCTCCGCTCGAGGCGCAGGCGTAGAGGAATTCGGCGTGGCGATCGCGGGCTATGACTTGCGTCGCCGGGACGGCAACGAGCCCGAGAGCGGCGCACACGTGCTCCTCCACCGCTGGGTCGATGTTCGAGTACGTGCCCACTGCACCCGAGAGCTTTCCGACGGCGAGCCCCGCGCGCGCATTGCGGAGTCGCGTGCGGTCGCGGTCGGCTTGGAGCGCCCAGAGCGCGACTTTCGTCCCGAAGGTCGTCGGCTCCGCGTGAATTCCGTGCGTCCGACCGACCATCGGGGTCTCCTGGTAGCGCCTCGCAGCCGCCGCGAGGGAGGCCACCCAACGGTCCATCGACTCCAAGAGAACATCGGCCGCACCGGTGAGCATCCAACACTGCGCGGTGTCGACGACGTCCGAGCTCGTCAGGCCGTAGTGCACCCAGGGCGCCGCCGTCCCGCCGATGCGCTCCTGCACGACGTCGACGAACGCTGCGACATCGTGGTCGGTCGTGCGCTCACGCTCGATGACGGCCTCGACGAACGCGTCGTCCACCTCCGGAGCGCGCTCGCGCACCGCCTTCGCATCCTCGATCGGGATGACGCCGAGCTGCGCCCAAGCCTCCACCGCAAGGATCTCCACCTCGAGCCACGCCGCTAGGCGCGCACGATCGGTGAACCGCCCAGCCATCTGCGGAAGCGAGTACCGCGGGATCACTTGCCGCGCCCGAAACCTCGACGGGTGCATTGCGTGGTGTTGGAACTGGACATATCGGTCGCGACACGCCGCTGGATGCACCCGTCGGTGGGTTTGAGGGCCGCGAACGTCACTTGGAGCCGGCGGCCTTGAAGTCGGCGAGTTGATCGGCGAGGTTCTTGTCGGACACGGCGAGGATCTCTGCGGCGAGGATGCCTGCGTTCGCCGAGCCGTCGACGGCCACAGTTGCGACGGGGATGCCTTTCGGCATCTGCACGGTGGCGAGCAACGCGTCCAGACCTTGCGCGATCCCACCCGAGAGTGGCACGCCGATCACCGGAAGCGTGGTGTGCGCGGCGACGACACCTGCCAGGTGAGCGGCGAGGCCGGCACCGCAGATGACGGCGCCGAACCCGTTGTCTCGCGCCGCGCTGGCGAACGCGGCGACGTCGGCCGGGTTGCGGTGCGCCGACATCACCCGCTCGTCCACTTCAACGCCGAAGCGCTCGAGCATCGTCCGAGCCCCGGCCATCTTGTCCTTGTCGTTGGGCGAGCCCATGAGCACTGCGACCTTCACTGTTCTGACTCCTTCACATGTGCGGCTATGTCGGTGCGGTGGTACGCACCCGGGAACGAGATCTTGCCCGCGCCCGCGTAGGCGCGCGTCCGAGCTTCGGCGATGTCACGGCCACGACCGGTGACTGAAAGGACACGGCCGGGACCGGCGGTCACGAGCGCGCCCGCGTGTTCGGCAGTGCGCGCGTGGTACACGGTGACGCCCGGGACAGAGCCCGCAACGTCGGTGCCCGTGATCACCCCGCCCGCGGGTTCGTCGCTCGCGACGACAACCGCGACGGCGACGTCATGCGCAGGGCGCACGAACGAGGCATCGAGCGCGCCGGCGGCGGCGGACACGAGCAGTGCGGTGACGTCGCCCGACAAGCCCGGCACCACGACCTGACAGTCGGGATCACCGAAGCGCACGTTGAACTC
>DATLOH010000021.1:0-7326 GCA_035536375.1 Acidimicrobiales bacterium | reverse complement strand
GCGCTGCGAGCGCAGAGAGCACCTGGGGACGCCTCGGCGACAGGACCCGCCCGCCGCGGTCACATGAAGCCCGAGCGAGCAAGAGCGAAGAGCCAAGAGCAAAATCAGTAGCTCGCCTCCAACCACCACCGCCCATCCTCGACGACGCAGAGATGCGCGGCGCCCGACGCGCACGCGACCTGTACCCGGGCGCGGCGACGGGCGCTGGCCGGATCCCACCAGCGCTCCTCGGCGGGCCACGGTCCCGCCCAGCCGGTGACCTCGTCGACGCCGTGGGGGCCGACGACCACCGCGGGCGGCGACGACACCTCTCCCCTGCCGCTGACGCTCACCCTGCGACCGTCCGCGTCGAGCACGTCGAGCCCGACGGGCTCCGCATGCACGAGCGCGGGCGCGGGTGACGGGACCTGGCCGGGCCACGGGCCCGTGACCGAACACTCGCGGGCGTCACCCCACGGGATGAGCCGGACACGCTCGGCCGGGCTGCGCCCTCCCACGAGCACCGCGGTCGTAGCCGCTTCAGGGCCGAGCAGTCCCTGCACCCGCGCCACTGCGCGCGCCACCCGCTCAGCCGCCTCTGCCGAGCCGCCCCATAGCCCCTGTTGTGAGCCGTCGTGCGCGTGCACCTCGTCGGGCGACAGCCGCAACAGCGTGATGCCCGCCGTTGGCTCGTCGATGTCGCGCTGCGCAGTGGCGACGTCAGCAAGCCAACCCTCGGCCTGCCAGCGCACCCGTTCGGCGACCGCGCCGGCGTTCAACGCTCCGTCCGAACGCCAGCATCGGGTGCGACGTTCGCCGTGCTCGGTCTCGACCTCGATCGACAGGACCGAGGTGGTCAGCCCGTGGGCGCGCAGACCGTCGGCCAGCTCCACAGCCAGAGCGCGCGCCGCAAACGCGACGCGGTCGACCGTGTCGGCGGGCGGATCAAACGTCACCTGCACGACGAGATCGGGCGGTAGATCGCGCGGCGCGAGCGGACGAGCGGGCAGACCGCGCGCCTGGCGGTGCGCCGCTGCCCCGGCAGCTCCGAAGCGACCGAGGACGGCGCCGACGTCGAGGTCGGCGAATGCGCCGAGTGTGCGCAGCCCGAGCCGGCGCAGCAGGTCGGCGAGCGCGGCATCGCCGAGCACGTCGACGGGAAACGGCGCGAGGAACGCGGCGGAGGCATCCGCGCCCGGCGGCACCACGCACGCGCCTCCCCGTGCCTGCCGCGCGGCGAGTGACGCCGGGAACACGTCGTCGGCAATGCCCACGCCCGGCCCCAAGCCCAGTCGCGCAGGTTTCTGCCGCTCCGACGAGATGAAACCTGCGCGACTGAGGGGGGTGGGCGCGGTTCGCTGGACGAGCTCGGCGAGCGCGTCGTCGCCACCGAAGTACCGCGACGGGCCGCGGCTCGCAAGTGCGAGCACACCTGGCCGGACGATCTCGACGCGCGGGCAGATGGTCTCGACCGCGGCGACGACCGGTTCGAAGGCCCGCGCGTCACGGCCGGGATCGGCGGAAACGACCTCCGCGGTCGGGCACCGTGACTGCGCCTCGCGCCGGCGCATCCCCACCCGCACACCGTCGGCGGCGGCCGCGTGCGACACGCACACAACGCGGTTATTGGCGACGACGACCGCAGCCGTATCCGCGCAGCCGGCGGCGACGGCCGCCCAGTCGTCCCACCACAGCACGAGCGTGCGTTGCGACTCGATCACGGCACCGCGCTTACGCAACCAATTCAACGCGGCGCGACCGGATCCCGCCGCGGCCCTCGAGCGCCACGGTCAGTCGGCACGACTCGAGGTGGCCGTGCCCGGACCCGAGGCCGTCCCACGTCGCAGACGCGACCGCAGCATGCGCTTCGGCCGGCCAAGCTCGCGCGCCTGTGCCGGTGACCAGCAGCACCGCGCCGCGCTCGCGCGCCCGGGCGGCCAATCGGCGCACTTCCGCGGCACGGGGACGCGCCGGCGCGTTCACGACGACGACGTCGAACGCGTCTACCGCCGCGATCGTCACCGTCCCCCACGTCGATTCAGGTGCGGCGAGGAACACGAGCCGGTCGAGCGGCAGCCCCGCTTCTGCCGCCGCCACCACACCGAGCGCGGGGACACCCACGGCGGCGACCCATCCGTCGACGGGTGTCGTTCCGGCGGCCAGCGCCAAGGTCAGCCGCAGCGCGGCGGCATCGAGCGCCGGGCGCGGCGACGGAAGCGCGACTGCTGTCCCCTTCCGGATACCCGAAGGGAACAACGCTGCCGCCGCGCCCCGGACCTCGAGCCGGCGTTCGGCTGCGGGCACGGGCGACGACGCCGGGATCCGGCCCGCCACCTGCCGTAACGCCGCTTTACGCTCCCCCGGTTCGAGACGAACGGCGGGCGTGACCGGCATCGGTTGATTATCGAACACCTGTTCGGATCTAGCAAGCGCTAGTCAGGGACTTCAGCAAGGCGTCCCGGCGGGCGGTGGCCAAAATGTGTCACTATGCGCCCAGCTGGGGCGAAGGCAACGGGCTTTACGCCGCCATCGAACAAAGGGGAAACAGTGAAGAAGATTGCAAGGATTGCGACGGTTACTGCGCTCGGTTCCGGGCTGATGCTCGCGGGCGGCGGTACCGCGCAGGCAGATCACTGCGGTGGGACGACGATCGTCGATCTCGGGGCTGCGTACGTCGACGTCCGCCACGTAGGCGACGAGACGAGCCTCTACAGCATCTGGATTTACGCCGAGACCAACGGCCAGACCGGCCTGCAGCGCGGCGGCGACAGCGTCCTCGGTGCCGATCTCGGTGGCCGCGACAACTGCGTCGATCCCAGCGACAACGGTCCTGACCTCATCATCTTCTAGCTTCACCGCTTCACGAATTACGAAAGGCCCGCCCTCCGGGGCGGGCCTCTTCGCGCCCGTCGGAAGGCACCCATGCATCCGCGCGTTTGTGCAACTATGGGCAGATTGCAATGCCCGATTGGTCGCAATGCCGCGGCCGACGTTTCCAACCTCCAAGGAGAAACATGAAAAAGCTGGGACTTCTGGCGGCCGCCACCGTGGCCGCTTCCGCCCTCGCCTTTGCGCCGTCAGTCGGCGCTTCGACCGGCGAGTGCGACGACGGCGGCTCGGGCCTCGGCACGGGCGTCCTCGACATCGCTGGCATCGCGTACGTCGATAATCGCGACTACCTGCTCGGCAACGGCATTTGGATCTACCTCGAGAGCAACGGCGTCGGTGGCCTCCAGCGCGGCGGCGCGAGCCTGACCGGCGAGGGCGAGCTTTGCGACGACGGGCACCCCGCCGGCCCGGACATGCTCATCTTCTAGCTTCACCGCTTCACGTACTGCGAACGAGGCCCGTCCTCCGGGGCGGGCCTTTTCGCGTCCGTGCTTAGGGGAACAGGCCGCGCGCGGCGATCGCCTCGGCGACCCGTTCGAGCGCCAAGCCGAATGCCGCCCGCCGCATGTCGACCCCGTAAGCGTCGGCCTTGGCCCACACGTCGGTAAAGGCCTGCTCCATGCGGGCGCGCAGCCGCGTGGCCACGAGGTCGCCCTCCCACGCGAAGCCCTGCCGGCTCTGCGCCCACTCGAAGTAGCTCGCCGTCACTCCACCAGCGTTGGCGAGGATGTCGGGGACGACAACGACGCCGCGCTCGTTGAGCACAGGATCGGCTTCGGGCGTGGTCGGGCCGTTTGCAGCCTCAACGATGAGCTTGGCACCGGTGCGTTTGGCGACGTCGGCATCGATGGCACCACCGAGCGCGGCCGGAACCGCGAGCTCGCAGTCGAGATCGAAAATCGTCGACGGGTCGATCGCGTCCGCGAGGACGAACCCCGCAACCGTGCCGGTCGTGCTCACATGGTCGGACAACGCGCCGACGTCGAGGCCGCCGGGGTTGTGGACCGCCCCGCCGGCATCGGACACCGCCACGACGCGCATGCCGGCCGAGGCCAGAAGGAACGCGAGCGGGCCGCCGACCTTGCCGAACCCCTGGATGACCGCGCGCCGGCCGGTCATGTCGATCTCCATCTTGGCGAACGCGGCGCGCGCACAGACGAGAACGCCGGTCGAGGTGGCCCCGGCGTGACCGACGGTGCCGCCGACACTCAAAGGCTTGCCGGTCACCGACGCAGGGATCGACTCGCCGCCGCGGATCATGCTCAGCGTGTCCATCAACCACGCCATCACGCGACCGTCGGTGTTGACATCCGGAGCGGGGACATCGCGGTCGGGGCCGATGATCGGCGCAATCTCGATCGTGTAGCGGCGCGTCACACGTTCAAGCTCGGTCATCGACATCGTCGTCGGATCGCAACGCACGCCGCCTTTCGCGCCACCGAAGGGCAGGTTGGCGATTGCGGTCTTGAACGTCATGTTCGCCGCCAACGCCGCAACTTCGAGCGCGTCGACGTCGGGGTGGAAGCGAATGCCGCCCTTCGCTGGGCCGCGGGCGGTGTCGTGATGGATCCGCCAGCCGGTGAACACCTCGAGGCGCCCGTCGTCCATGCGCACGGGCACTTGGACTTCCAAGATTCGCTTAGGCGTGCGGAGAACCCGGTGGATGTCGGGATCGCAGCCGATCAGTTCGGCGGCGTCATCGAGCCGGGCGAGAACCGCGCTCCACTCCTCTGCGGCCACGACGTCTCTCTCAGGTGGCGATGACCGTCGGCTCGACGCCCTCGCGGTAATGGATGAACAGATCGTGGATGTGCTCGGCCAGGCCCTCGGTAGTCGCGCCCGGCGCAAGCGTCACGGTGACCTCGTTGCCGAAGACGTGCACGTTCTCGACCCGGCCCGTCTCGAAGAGCAGTCGCGCCAGGCGGTCGGCGGGCTTGTCGAGCAACGGGTCGGGCGAGGTTTCGTATCGCTCGTGGCCGGTGCCGGTGAAGCTGCGATCGGTCTCGAAACGAATGACACCTGGGGTGCGGGTCGGGTGCTCGGTGACGCGTATGGCAAGTCCCATGGCAACGCCACGCTAGTGGGCGCAATACGGTGGTCGGCGATGCCTTCGACCACCAGCGTCGCCCGGACGACGCTCATAGTTCTGGCGGTGTCGGGCGCGGCCTTCGTCGGGCTGTTCGCGTTCATGCGTCTCTCGCCGATCGTCACGCTCCTCGTCATCGCCGGGTTCTTTGCCGTCCTGCTCTCACCGCCGGTCAATTGGCTCGAGCGCCGGGCGAAGTTCCCACGTGGTCTGGCGGTCATGCTCGTCTTCGTTCTCGCGCTCGGCGCGCTGTCGGCGATGACGTACGCGTTTGCCCGCCCGCTCGTCGAGCAGACGCAGCAGTTCGTCACCGAACTCCCGACCTTCGTCGAGGACGCGCGCGACGGTCGTGGTCGGATCGGCAAGCTCGTCGAGCGCTACAACCTCGGCAGGTACCTGGAGAACAACCAGGAGCGCATCGAGCAGGCACGGTCGGATCTCGGCAAGCGCGCGCTCCCTTTGGCCGGCACTGTCGCGTCGAGCGTTGCGGCAACGCTCACGGTCCTCGTTCTCGCCATCCTCATGGTCCTGCGTGGGCCCGAGATGCAGCAGGGGTTCCTCGGGATCTTCGAATCCGACGAACGCCGCGAGCAGATCCGTCGCGTCTCGAGTGATGCTGCCACCGCGGTGACGCGGTACATGGCCGGCAACGTGATCATCTCGATCATCGCCGGTGTCGCCACATACATCTTCCTGTCCATCGCGGGCGTGCCGTTCAAGGAAGTTCTCGCACTGTGGGTTGCGTTCGCTGATCTGATCCCACTCGTCGGTGCCACGCTCGGCGCGTTCCCCGCGGTGATGGTCGCGTTCCTCCACGGCACGGGCGCGGGCATCGCCACGCTCGTCTTCTTCATCCTGTACCAGCAGTTCGAAAACCATGTGCTCCAGGTCACCGTGATGTCGCGCACGGTCGACCTCAACCCGCTCGTCGTGCTGGTGAGCGTGCTGGTCGGCGTCGAGCTGTTCGGGATCCTCGGCGCGCTCCTCGCCATACCGACGGCGGGGATCATCCAGGTCCTGGCAAGAGAAATTATGGAGGAGCGGCGAAGACGCCGCCTCCCGATCGGAGAGGGACCTACCGCGTGACCGCTACCGAGCGCGTGTCTGTCGAAGGCCACATCATCGACTCGCTCATTCTGGCCAAAGTCCTCGACACGATCGTCGCCGCCGGAGTGAAGCACCGCCTCGTCGACGTCGACATCGGCCAGGGCAACGCTGATGTCAGCCGTGCCGTCATCGAGATCACAACCGAGGACGAGGCGACGCTCGACGCGCTGTGCGCTGACTTGCAGGTCCACGGCGCAAACCGGGTGTCGAGCGGCGAAGCCGAACTGGTGCCCGCCGAGACGAGCGGCGTGTTGCCGGCGGGTTTCTACTCGACGACCAACCTGCCGACGGAGGTCCGCGTGGGCGGGCGGTGGCTGCAGGTCGAGCGTCCCGAGATGGACTGCGCGTTGGTCGTTCGCTCCGACGGTCGCGCCCACACGGCGCCGATGCACAGGGTTATGTCCGGCGACATGGTCGTGGTCGGCCACGACGGCGTGCGCGTCACCGCGCCCGAGAAGCCGCGCGGGCCGTCGCCGTTCGAGTTCATGAACTCCGATGTCAGCTCCGAGAAACCCAAGGCGCTGCTGGTAAACGATGTCGCCGCACGGATCGCCGGCGCCAAGGCCGCCGGCCGCAAGATCCTTGCCGTCTGTGGGCCGGCCGTCATCCACACCGGCGCCGGCCCGGCCATCGCGCAGTTGATTCGTTGCGGGTTCGTCGACGTGCTGTTTGCCGGCAATGGCTTCGCCACCCACGACATGGAGTCGAACGTGCTCGGCACGTCACTCGGCGTTTCCGTGCGCGAGGGCGCGCTAACCGAGGGTGGGCACGCGAACCACCTCCGAGTCATCAATGAGGTCCGGCGTCATGGTTCGATCGCTGCGGCCGTGGAGGCTGGCTACGTCACCGGCGGCGTCATGTACGAGTGCGTGAAGCTCGGCGTGCCTTTCGTGCTTGCGGGCTCCCTGCGCGACGACGGCCCGTTGCCCGATGTCATCACCGACGTCGTGGCCGCGGCCGACTCGATGCGCGACCACATCGACGGCGTCGGCGTCGCGCTGATGTGTGCGACGACGCTGCACGCCATCGCCACCGGCAACATCCTGCCTGCCGGCGTCGAGACGTTCTGCGTCGACATCAACCAAGCCGTCGTCACCAAGCTGGCGGACCGCGGCAGCCACCAGGCCCACGGCATAGTCACCGACGTCGGGCCGTTCATCGGACAGCTGGCGGACGCCCTCTGCGGGACGGGCTGACCCGGTGGCCGAGCTCATATGGGGACGCAGGTACCTCATGTGCCCGCCCCACCACTTCGGGGTGCTCTA